>NZ_JBEPQT010000005.1:0-360336 GCF_040547985.1 Bradyrhizobium sp. LB14.3 | reverse complement strand
GGCCGCCACGACCTACGTGGTCTCTGTCAATATCAACAGCTACTACGTCTCCACCACCCAAGGCTTCGCCTCCGGCCTCAGCAATGGTGGCCTGAGCGCTGCGGCCGGCGCCGGCGTCTACGACTTGACAAAGGGTATTTTTCCGACCGCTATCTATCAGAATACAAACTACTTCCGCGACGTCGTGTTTGCCGCGGGCTCGTCAAATCCCAACAATCGCCCCGGCGCCGTGAGCGTCAGCGGGACCCCGACGCAGAACCAGATTTTGACTGCGACGGTGAGCGATACGGACGGAGTGCCCGGTACCATCTCGTATCAGTGGCAACAGAGCACGAACGGCAGCACGTGGACCAACATCACTGGCGCGACCGCGAAAACGCTGACCCTGGGGCAGGCCCAGGTCGGCAACTTCATACGTGCCACCGCCTTCTACACGGACCTGCTGGGCAGCAGCGAAACCCCGGTGAGCTCCGCGACCGCAACGGCGGTGGCCAATGTCAACGACCTCGGCGTCGTCGCGATCAACGGCACGGCGAGCCAGAACCAAACGCTGATGGCCAACGTCACGGATCCTGACGGCGTGCCCGCCAGCATCACCTATCACTGGCAGAGCAGCCCCGACGGCACGACGTGGACCAATCTGGCCGCCACGACCTCGAGCCTCACCCTCGACAGCAGCCTGGTCGGCAAGCGGATTCGGGTGAACACGACCTACACCGACCTGCTTGGCACCAGCGAGAACGTGACGAGCGCGGCCACCGCGACGGTTGCAGCTGCGAGTTCGGGTACCACTCTGCTCACCACCCAAACGCCGTCCATCACCAATGCCACTGACGGGATCGGGGCCGATTATGAGCTGGGGATGCGCTTCACCAGCGACACGTCCGGCGTGATCCAGGCAATCCGCTACTACAAGGCCTCGAACGAGACCGGCACCCATATTGGCCACATCTGGTCGGCCACCGGCCAGGAGCTGGCGACGGTCACGTTCACCAACGAAGGCGCATCGGGTTGGCAGCAGCAGGCGCTCGCCACCCCGCTCACCATCGCGGCCGCCACGACCTACGTGGTCTCTGTCAATATCAACAGCTACTACGTCTCCACCACCCAAGGCTTCGCCTCCGGCCTCAGCAATGGTGGCCTGAACGCTGCGGCGGGCGCCGGCGTCTTCAACTACAGCGCGGGCGTCTTCCCGACCTCCGCCTATCAGAATACGAACTATTTCCGCGACGTCGTGTTCGCCCAATCCAACGTCATCGCACTGCTTAGCAGTTCCACAATCTATGTCAGTGAAGCCGCGGGCACAGCCACGATCACCGTCGCACGCTCTGGCGACCTTCAGTCTCAAACGACCGTGGAGTACACGACGAATGAAATTGGCACCGGTGGCACGGCTACGGCGGGGCTGGATTACACCCAACCCACGTTCAATGGTCGGGTGAACACCGGGCAGATCGTCTTCGGACCCGGAGAGAGCACCAAGAGCTTCACCATCCCGATTGTGAACGATCAGCTCACCGAGGGCACTGAGACGTTCGCTGTCGGGCTTCAGAATCCCAGTTCCGGCTCTCTTGGAGCCCCGCGCACTGTGCTCGTCTCCATCGTCGACGACGACTCACCCATCTCGATCGCAATGGCGGACGCCGCCGTGAGCGTTGCCGAGGGCACACCGACAGCGACGATCACGCTGCTGCGCAGCGGCAATGCCAGTCAAGCTGCCACGATCGGCTTCACAACAAGTAACGGCAGCGCGGTCTCGGGATTGGACTACACAGCCACGTCCGGCACGGTGACCTTCGCCGTTGGCCAGGTGACCCAGACCATCACGGTTCCGATCATCAACGATACGACACCGGAGAGCGACGAGACCTTCACCGTCACCTTGAGCAACCCGACGGGCGCCACTCTCGGCGCACAGGCGACGACGACAGTGAAGATCCTCGACAATGACAACCCCGACCTCGGCAATCTGGTGGGCCAGACGGCCGTGACCGGGCTGAACGAACCAACAGCGATCGATTGGACTCCCGACGGCCGCTACATGCTCGTCGCGCAGAAAGACGGCGTGGTACGCGTGGTGGACAACGGCACCCTGCGATCTACGCCGCTCATCGATCTTTCGAGCGAGGTAAATGACGTCGGCGATCGCGGACTTCTCGGCATCGCGGTGAACCCGAATTTCTTCGCAGGCAGCCCCTATGTCTACCTGCTTTACACCTACGATCCGCCCGAGACGGCGGGCCAGACGGGACTCGCAGGACCCGATCAGGCCGGGAATCGCCCTTCTCGTCTGGTGAGGGTGACTGTCAACCCTAACACAATGGTCGCCGATCCGGCGAGCGAGTTCGTACTCGTCGGCAAGAACAGCATTTGGGCGTATACGAGTCAGCCGGACATGGACAGCAACGGCGATCCCAGCATTCCTCCATCAGGTATCGTCAACGGCACCACCATAACGGCCCCCGCCAGCCAGATAGAGACCGGAACGCAGGACAACGATCCGAACCACGCGGGGATTCAGAACCAAAACATTCGCGATTATCTGGCGACGGACGGCGACTCGCATTCCATCGGCGCCGTTCATTTTGGCCCCGACGGCTATCTCTATCTCACCGTGGGCGACGGTACGTCATACAATTTCGCGGACTCTCGTGCAGTGCGAGTCCAAGACACCCACAATCTCTCCGGCAAGCTGTTGCGGATCGATCCGACCACAGGTGAAGGAGCGCCCGGAAATCCATTCTATCAGGCCAGCGATCCCAACAGTAATCAGTCGAAGGTCTTCTACTACGGCGTCCGCAACTCTTATCGCTTCAGCTTCGATCCGGTCACCAATCTGCCCGTGCTCGGAGATGTGGGTTGGGACAGCTGGGAGGAGCTCGATACCGGCCCGGCCGGATCGAACTTCGGATGGCCCTATCTCGAGGGTCCGAACAAAACCGCCAGCTACCAGGACCTCGCCCAGGCGATCACCTTCTACAACAATGGCAACCGCAACAATACGACCGACCCGCCTGCCGTAGCTCCCATCCTAGCTGAGAGCCACGGTGCTCCGGACAATTTCCACGTGATAACAGCGGGAGATTTCTACAACCAGAACACCATTTTCTTCGACGATGTCTACAACGGAACGATCTTCGCTGCGACCTTGAACGCAAGCCGGCAAGTTGCCAGCGTCCAGTTGGTGGACAACAACGCGCAAGGCATCGTCGACCTGCAAAAAGGCCCCGATGGGTGGCTCTACGGAGCCGATATATTCGATGGCACAATCCGACGTTGGGTGGACCCCTCAGCCGCGCCCGCTCTGGGGCTCGCTGTCGGCTCCTGACGGATGCCGGCCATAGTAAGCGTCGAACTGTGACCGTTCGGGGACAGCTATTGCTCGTGCCGTGTGGAATGGCACGAACTTCGATGTTCGGGAAGTGACCCTGATGCGGCCAATGGTGCTTTTCCTAACCCCGATTGTGAGCCCTGCCAGTTATATCGAATCCCAATTGCGCGAAAAGTTGCAGAAGATCGAGGCCGTTCAGGGGGACTGATGAGAGTTGCAAAAATATTGACGTCTATTGCGTCGATCTCCTTGAGTTTGGGGACCGGAGCAATGCCGCCGACCGCCGCGGCTCAAGAGCAGAAATCCAATCCTGCCCCAGCTAACTCGTCGCCTGCTCCTGCAGCAGCCCCCGCTCCTACTTCTGAACCCGCTCCGTCATCGATGCCTTCGAGTGGACCGCCACTTTCCTTTGACGATGCGCGGTTTACCAGTGCTGTCTCCTACAGCCGTCTGGATAATGGCGTACCGGATGGTGGATCAATCACAGATCGAAGCTATATCTATTATGAAGTTGGCGATAACACGGTTGGCTGCTGGGGCAGCTGCACATTGACAAGACTCCGAATACAATCTCGCGAATGTATCCGAGCGATCAAGGGCAATATCGCAATTTCGGACTCTTATCTTGAGGCGACCGGACAAGACGATGACCACGCCGACGTGATCCAGGCCTATGGCCCCGGCAATCACGGAACGATTACTCTGCGCAATACTTCCATTGTCGCGCACAACACCTCCGCGACCGCCGGGATATTTGTCGCCGACAACTGGAAGCCCGATCTGGTTGATCTAGAAAACGTCATGTTCCATGGCGGGCCTTTTGGTCTGCGTCTTCACGCCGATGGTTACATGAACGCACACTTACGAATGAAGAACGTGTGCTTCGTCGGACCGTTCCGCTTCCGCAAGTTCTTCATCACCGACTTTATTATCGATGAGTGGACCAACGTGAATGATTGCGTCATTCAAAATGGTCAGCTTGTTGTCGTAAGACCGATCCGACGCCCCTGAGGGCACTTTGAGAGAACGCAAGATTTCCCGAGGAGCCGCTCAGCCGACGCTGGGCAGCATGCGCGCTCGAACAAATGGCGTCGAGACTTGGGCGAGGCCGAATGGTAACCGCAAGCCAGTACGTCCATCCTGGCCCGCAGTCATCAAATAGCTCAGGGTACTACTTCGATCGGGTCTGAACTTACTTGTCTGACGTGATCTCAGAATTCTTCCGAACTGCCATAAGTGACTTGGTCATTCCAAGATATTTTTCCGGGATGACGGCGGCATCGGGAAAAAGCGCGGAAAACATCCGCCGGTCGAGTAAGGACGAAGACTGAACGGTCCTCATCGCCTCATCGACGGTTGCCGCTTTGGACCAATAAGGGCCCAACTTGCGGGTCATGACCAGCCGGAACTTAAGGGACTCGGGGAGCCAATGCAGGAGTGGCGTTCTCGCGTGAGGCTCGATCGGAAACCAGAAATAGGGTGTTTGTACAAAGTAGTTTGGAGCGATTCTGCGGATCTCCTTCGCCATTGACATCATGTCCGACCATTGACCTACATGTTCGATCACGGAATTCGAGTGGATCACGTCGAAGCTGTTGTTGGCGAATTCAGGCATGTGACAGGCGTTCCCGTGCAGGAATATAAATCCCGGTTGGGCTGCAGGTTGCGCGTCGTCCAAGTTTACCAGGGTTATTTCGACAGGCCTGCCTATCAGTTTTCTCTTGTCCTTCCAGTAGGATTCAACTCCGCCGACGTCGAGAATCCGCAGAGCACGCCCCATCGTCGGAATCGAATTGATGAGGTCGAGAAATATGGAAAATCGGGCCAGCCTAAAACTGCTCGACGCTGCCCTCTCGTAACCACCAATCTCGATCGCCGGGGAAGTCGCCATTTCAATCTTTCTCAATGGGAAGTTTGGATCCTATTATATACGGTATATTTAATTTCGCTTCAAATAAAAACGACGATATTATTCCTCTGGGCTAGGCCAGATGGAACGAGCAAGCCTGAGGGCTTACTCGCACGAACCGAATCCGAATCCCAGCGCGCTGCTGAGAGCACCCGGAAAGGCCGGGGAGATTTCCAGGAACAGCGCGCAAGGCCTCCGCCACATCAGCCAATCATACTCATGGCCGACTGATCGTCGCCCACACGCGATTATTGTCGGGTATCTGTACGCGAACCCAGCGATAGGGCGTCTGCGACCATGGCTTGATTTGCGGCGTAAGATTGTCGAGAACGAAATCGCCGCGGCGGGTGCGTACGAGAAGCACCAAATGGTGTTCTCCAGAACCGAGGACGACTTCGCTCAATAACAGCACTCGCGCTGGCCAGCCAAGCTGAAGCAACTCGTGGCGCTTGCTCACCGCGTAGTCATTGCAATCGCCGTGATTGGGATTGATGACCCACTCCTCACCGGCAAGGCCGAGCTCGTTGCGAGCCGGCACAATGGCGAGGTTGACTGCGCGATTGACCTCTTGCAGAGCCGCCCACCGGTCCTCGGTCAGGCGGATCAGCCCACCGCGAAATGATCGCCGCTGCAGACATTCCGCCTCATAGCGCAGGCAGAACGCGGTGTGCGCAAAGGGTGGTAGCGTCGGGCTTCCCAGCGCGATGTGCTGATTGATTGCGCTCAGCGTCGCCGGCAGGGCCGTGCGCCCTGCGCGCGCCCATTCAGTTCCGCCGATCACGGCAGCGAGCGCCGCCGCGACGACCGAGCCGTACGCACGATTCATCCGCCGATCCCTCGTAAACGCCAGATTGAGGCTCGGATCCATTGGCAGTGCGGAAGCGGAAAGCACTGCGGCAAGTATTATTTAACTCTATTTAAAATGAATTATTAATTCAATAAAAATAATTATTTATTTCTTTCAGTGGAGTCTTTAATATCCTTGCGACATGGTGTTGGCCCCGGGCATGGGCGCACATCAACCGCTTTGGCAATGGAGCGCTCCATTGCGGCCACATCGCTTCTGCGAGGGGCCGTCGGCCCTGGCAGAGGCCCTGGACCCTCACTGGCGAAGACTTGGATCGGTATTGGAAGGCTCACCCCAGGCAATCTCTAGGGTTGCTCGGAAGCGCCCAATCGAGATTGATGCAGGCGCGAAAGCTGTCCACCCTTGTGTCTTATCTCTGGCGGCCTCAGAACCCTTGAGCCACGCCTTCCGGCTCCAGACATATTGTACAGGCTGGGCGTCAGCTCGGTGCTCGTTGAATGCGGAGCCCGAGTGGTTTGGTGCACTCGGGGCCCCATCATTCCTCGTTTGGCAACGGCTCAGCGTCCCTCGAATGCCCGTCCCACCTGAACCTGCGGCGGCTCGAGAGGGCAGGACAGCGCAGTGCGACGTGACATGCTGACTGGCCGACCCGAGTTTCTCCAGCTCCTTCGGCATCAGGATGATGCGATCGCTGTGTTGGCTACTGCCGGCACGCTGTTCGCGCCGAACAAACTTGACCTCAGGGCCTTCGGATGCAACCCGACGAGTAGTTCTTGTCGCTAATCGCCCAACTCACGGCGCGTCCGCGAGCTCTGCGTCCCCTTGTTCAGTTGAATCTCTTTTTCGTCTTGAACATCAACGTTATCCGCAGCAATGGACAAATTCTTGAGATTCCTCTTGCGGCGTGTGGAACATTCCCCTGGAAAAGCACTAGACGATTTGGACGTGGCAGTACGGCTGCAACGATATCTGGTGGAGGCTGTTGAGTCAGGAAGACGGTCTCACCCGCCCAATTAGGGTCCCAAGTTGGATTAGAATAAAAGACTGCCGTGTAGTCATTGGGATCGGCCGAATCCAAATGAGCTGAGCCGTCGCATCCGTACGGATAACCGTTTGCATAGCACCTCATCAGCGTGTGATCTTTGAAAATCGACCGCTCCAAGAGGCTCCACATTTTCCAGATGACTGGAGCTTCGTTCAACAAGACACCTGAACAATCTGACGTGTCAGCTTCGTCGTATCCACCGGCAAAATGCTTGTACCAATAGCGATAACTGCCGGGTGCCTTGAATGATACTGCTCCAAATTTCCACGATGTACTTTGCAGATAGTCTTGAACGTCGGCCAACAAGTGCTGTTCTAAGACATCGTCATAAAGACGAATGACCGGGTCTTCTGAGAGTATGATTGGCCGCGATGTCATTTCTCTAATAGCTCCTTCATATGAGCTCAGTGCTCGTTGATAAACAACCCCGGTGCTGGTGCACTCGGGGCTGTGTCATTCGTGTCCAGCGACGACTCAGCGCTCCTTGAATGCGCGCTCCGCCTGGTCGTGCAGCGGCTTGAGCAGATAGGACAACGCGGTCCGACCTCCCGTCTTGATGAAGACCTCCACCGGCATTCCGGGGAGCAGCTTGGCTGACCCGAGTTTCGCCAGCTCCTCGGGCGTCAGCAGGACGCGGCCCGTGTAGTAACTCGTGCCGGCACGCTGATCCTGTGTGATGTCTGCGGAGACCATGCTGACATCTCCATCGATTTCGGGCGTGGTCTTCTGGTTGAATGCCGCGAAGCGCATCGTCGCGGTCTGCCCCAGATAGACCTGGTCGATATCGCGCGGTGCGATCTTGACCTCAACCGCAAGCGAGTCCGCGTCGGGCACGATCAGCATGATCTGCTCGCCGGGAGAGATTACACCGCCAACCGTGTGGACGCTCAGCTCATGGACACGTCCGGATTGCGGTGCCCTGATATCGACCCGATTCAGTTGATCGACCGCCGCCGTTTTACGCTCGCCCAGCTCAGAGAGTTTCGATCGCGTTTCGATCAGGTCCTTGCCGACTTCCGTTCGTAGGTCCTGGTCGATCTGAATGATCTGGAGGCCGATTTCGGAAATCTTGCCTTTCGACTGAGCAATCATTCCTGCCAGCTGGCTGCGCTCGCCTTCGAGCCGGGCGGCATCGCGCTCGAGAGAATTGAGCCGCGTGATCGGCACCAGATTTTTTTGCCAGAGGCTGCGAACGCCCTCCAGCTCCTGGCGGATGAAATCGACTTCCTTCACCTTGGCCTCGGTCTGCCCTGTATAGCCCTTGATCTCATTTTCCAGCTGCGCGCTTTTCTCCAGCAACTGCGCTTTTTGGCCGCTTCTCGCCTGACGACGCAGGTCGAACAGCTTCCGCTCGGCGGTGATTGCGCGGCTCGCCTCGGAGTTACTCTCGTTGGCCCGGTCGAGCAGCACCTTTGGAAACACAACCTGCTCGGCGCCATCGCGCTCGGCCTCGAGACGAGCCTGCCGCGCGAACAGCTCATCGAGGCTGTTTGTGACGATGGTAGCATTCGCGAGCGTCTGGGTCTCGTCGAGGCGGATCAAGATGTCCCCTGCATTGACCCGGGCGCCCTCCCGCACGCGCAACTCTCCCACGATCCCACCAGTGGAATGCTGAACCTTCTTGACGCTCGAATCCACCACGACCACGCCCTGGGCGATCACCGCGCCAGACAATTGGGTCGTTGTTGCCCAACCGCCGATCCCAAAGGTTACCAAACCGAACATGATCATACCAACGATCATGTAACGCTGGATGGATTGCATCGCCGGTGCCACTTGGCCGTTCATCGACCGCCTCCTTGAGCTTCCGCGACGACCTTGAGCGCTGCGGGATTTCGTAACACTCTCTTGAGAACCTCCTCTCTCTTGCCGAAGGACTGAACCTTGCCTTCCCCAAGGCACAAGACATGGTCCACACCTTCCAGCGCCTTCGGACGATGGGCGACAACGGCGACAATTCCTCCCCGGCGGCGCACGTTCAGGATCGCCTCGGTCAAGGCCTCCTCGCCCTCGGCATCGAGATTGGAAGACGGCTCATCAAGCACTACTAGGAAGGGCTTGCCGAAAAATGCGCGCGCGAGTCCGATACGCTGCCGCTGACCCGCCGACAGCGCGAGCCCTCCCTCGCCAATCTTCGTGCTGTAGCCGTCCGGGAGGGAAAGGATGAGCTGGTGCGCGCCCGCAGCATGTGAGGCTTCCAGAACAGCAGCGGCCGTTGCCTCCGGGTCGAACCGAGCAATGTTCATTGCGATGCTGCCGTCGAACAATTCAACGTCCTGAGGCAGATAACCGATGTGCTTGCCAAGGGTGTCTGAAGACCAGTGATCGAGCGCGGCATTGTCGAGCCGGACCCTGCCTCGAATGCACGGCCACACCCCAACCAGTGCACGAGCCAACGTCGACTTGCCGGATCCGCTCGGACCAATAATTCCAACCGCCTGCCCGCTCCGCAGCTGGAACGATACTTCGCTGAGTGTGGGCCTCTCGGAGTTCGGGGCGCCAATATAGAGTTGCTCGACGGTGAGGGTTTCAACAGGCGCCGGCAATGCCAAGCGCTTCTCCTCGTTGGGCAGAAGCTTCAGCAAGTGATCGAGCCGTTGCCCCGATTGCCGCGCGGCAACGAAACCTTTCCAGTTCGCAATAGCCATTTCGACGGGCGCCAGTGCACGCGCGGTGAGAATCGATCCGGCAATGATGATGCCCGCGCTCGATTCCTGGTTGATGACGAGGACGGCGCCAACGGCGAGAACAAGGGATTGCAAAATCGCCCGAAAGATCTTGGAGGCGCCACCGAGTCCGTTTGCGGCATCGCTGGCCCGCTCATGGGCGGCGAGGTACTTCGCGTTGGCATCCCGCCATCGGAAAGCCGCTTGTTGCCGCATGCCCATGGCCTGCAGAACCTCGGCATTTCGCCGCCCCTCGAGCGCAAGGGCAGTTCGCGAAACGGCCAGGCGCGAGGACGCCTTTGCCGGCCCTCGGGTGCGTGTTTCCGTGAGCATCGTAATGCCGACCAGCACCAGCGCGCCGGCCAGCGCAGTGACGCCGATCCAGAAGTGAAAGAGGAAGCAGACGCCGAGATAGATCGGCATCCAAGGCAGATCGAAGAGCGCCGTCGGTCCTCCGCTCGACAGGAAGCTGCGGACCTGATCAAGGTCCCGTACCGGCTGCAAGCCATCGCCATCGGCCCTGGTCTTGAGAGGCAAGCGAACAAGCGCGTCGAAGATCCGAACGCCGAGCCTTTCATCGAAATACCGGCCGACCCGGGCGCTGATCCTGCTCCTGACGAGGTCGAGCCCACCCTGAAACAGGTAAAGAACCGTGGCCAAAACCAAAAGGGCGATCAGCGTCGGTATGCTGCGCCCGGGCAGCACCCGATCATAGACTTGCAGCATGAAAAACGACCCGGTGAGCATAAGGAGATTACTCATCCCGCTGAAGGCCGCGAGAGCCCAGAAAACCCGGCGGCAAGAGCGCAGGAAAGCCGACATCTCTGATTGGGGCTCGTCATAATGCTCCGCCGGCCGGGGTCGACCAGCGAACATCCGTTGCCGCAGGATTTCGATTGCGCGCTTTGCCCAGGCGATCAGTCGCGGCGTCGGCAGTTCGGCGTCATCCGCCGACCGTCGTCCACCCGACCATAATCCTGACAAATGCAAAAGTGGAATTCGATAGAGATTCGCAGGCGGGGGGATCACCCCCCGCCGTCCAAAGTCAGTCATGGCACCCGCCCTTGAAAGATGCCTCGGAAGATCCCCCAAGAGATCCCCGCGGCAGTTGTTGAGTACTAATCTGTGTGGTGTGCCCGCCCCCTTACGCGAAGTGGAAGTCGTGGCTGTTCAACGCATCCAGCTTGGTGTTCTTCAGCGTGAGCGTGTCGCTCCCCGTCGCGATGACGACGTCGGGGCCTGACTGGGCCGCGTGGGAGAGAACGCTCGCAAAACTGTCGAATACGCTCTTGCTGAATTGGACCGTGTCGTGAGCGGGTCCACTGGCAGCGAAGTCCTTGATGACGTCATGGCCGAACTTCGACGCAAACACGAAAGTGTCGGCCTGGCTGCTGCCAACGAAGGTGTCGTTGCCAGAAGTGCCCTTCAGTGTCGTGTTGCCCGTCGAAGCGACGAACGTACTGCCAGAAGTAGCCGCGACCTGACTGGTGCTCGCCGATGCCGTGGAGGACGCAGCTGTAGTGGAAGCACCGATCTGCCCGTCACCGTTGAGATCCTGATGGAAGCTCGTCTCGAGCGATTTGAGACCAGAGTCCGTCCCCGACACGAAACCACCCGACGAGGAGCCGGTCAGCGTGCTGACATGGGAAACGTAGTTGCCGTTGTTGTCGGTGTTCCAGGCCGTATAGACTCCGGAGCCCTCCTTCCAGACAACCTGATAGCCCGTCGCCGTCTTCTCCGCACCAATCGGTGCCCAAGTGCCATCCGATCCATCGACAAAATCCACACCGTGGCTCTTCAGCGAGGGGCCTGCTCCGCTGCTGTCCTTGAGGTAATATTTGCCGCTGCCCTCAACGAGAGTTGTCGCGCCAGCCGACTCGACAACCTTACTGGGAGTCGGCGACGTCGGCGTGGTTGCAGTGGAAGTACCGATTTGCCCATCGCCGTTGAGATCCTGATGGAAGCTCGTCTCAAGCGACTTAAGGCCAGCGTCCGAACCCGACACGTAGCCACCCGACGTGGAGCCGGTCAGGGTGCCGACATGGGAAACGTAGTTGCCATTGTTGTCGGTGTTCCAGGCAGTGTAATGACCGCCGCCTTCTTTCCAGACAACCTGATAGCCCGTCGCCGTCTTCTCCGCACCGATCGGTGCCCAGGTGCCATCTGACCCGTCCGCAAAATCCACACCGTGGCTCTTCAGCGAGGGGCCCGAGCCGGTGCTGCTGTTCAGGTAATATTTGCCGCCGCTCTCAACGAGAGTTGTCGCACCAGCCGACTCGATTTGGTGACCAGAAGTTGGCGAAGTCGGTGTGGCCGGCGCCGAGGTGCCGATGCTGGCCGTGACCGCGGTCGATGCCGCACCGGTGTTGCCTGCCGCGTCCACTGCCTTCGCGATTAGGCTGTGCGAACCAGCCGCCAGAGCAGCGGTGGTATAGGTCCACACGCCACTGCTGTTGGCAGTCGCGCTACCGATCTGGGTCGTGCCGTCGAACACCTTCACCACGCTGCTCGCTTCGGCGTTGCCGGACATCGCCATCTGATTGCCACTGTTCACCGTATGGCTGCCGATGGTCGGCGCAGTCGGCGCCTTGGTGTCGACGGTAACGGCCAGCGCAGACGACGTCGCGCTCATTTGACCCGACGCGTTGGTCGACGTCGCGGTGAGCGTGTGCTTGGCGTCAGTCAGGACCTTCGTGATGTAGTCCCAGCTACCGGTCGAACTCGCAGTCGTCGTGCCGAGCTGGGTCGAACCGTCGAAGATCGTGACGGTGCTACCAGCAGCAGCGGTCCCCTTGAGTTCAAGCGTATTGTCCTTGGTGATCTTGTCACCAGCGACGCCGCTGTCGTCTGAGAACGAAGCGATAGTGGGCGCATCCGGTGCGCTCGGTGTCGTCGGCGCAGTCGGTGCGCTCGACCCTTCAACCGGCCAAGGCGGCGGGATGAGATCACCCGGAACGAGTTGACCATTCACGATTGTTGCGGAACGTACATTTTCCCACTGAGTAATGTGTATGGGCGCATTGACCTCCTGGAAGAGATAGGTCGTTCCCACAAAATATACGTCCTTTAGGGAGACGTTGATATCGCTGGTGTCCGCCGCGATACGCAAACCAAACTGGCCACCTTCGAACACCACATTTTCGTAGGTAAATGTCCCACTGTATTCGTCTGCAACGAACATCCCAGCGGTGTCATTGCCATTGGCGTGGCCGACGATTGTCGTGTTCTTGACTGTCACATTCCCGGTGCCGCCAGGAGCATAGGCCTGAATGCCATCGGCGTGATCGCCGGCTTCTCCCGTCGTTTCAATATAAGAATTGCTAATGGTTATATCGCCGCTTCCCGCGATGCGTACGCCTTCTCTCGCGTCGATACGGACGTGATCGAGGTTAAATGAGCCAAAGCCTCCGACGACCGCGTCACCGCTGAAATCGGTAATGCTTGCGTTCGAAAGTGTCCCGCCAGCGGGAAGCGCGCCCCCAGTCGAGTTCGTAACGTTGCTGAACATCGGATCATCCCAGCTCAGAGGAATGGTCGCCATCTAGTTTTCTCCTAGTAGATTAGATTTGATTTACCCTAGGCACGCGCCCATTTCGATTTCCCCGAGCGACGGTACCCAAGCGCGGCCCTGCTGGCGCAGCGCCGTTGGGTTCCTCTTCTCGACGGGGGGAGGCTTTTTTGCGACGACACGACGGCCCGCCCAAGGTCATTTCTTAACTATCTCGACCAAAGTCGCACCGCGTGAATTTAAATGCGACGACAATTCCTTAGTTCGATCAAGCACTCGTGCACCGTTGAAAGAGGCTCAGAGAGAACGAACGAAGACATACTGACGTATGCTTGATTCCAAGGTTGCCGCCATCAACAGTTGGCGGCTCGCCAGGAGCGGCCCCTACAGCAGGAAACCAATTCAATATTCAATGTCGGTATTATATCCCGCCAGATGCTTTCGCTGAGGGACTTGAGCCGCTGGAAGAAGGTGAGGACTCGCCACCCAGGACTATGTGTCGCAACGATCACTTCACCTGCGGACATCAAGCGCATAACCGTCGTTGATCTTCAGTTCGATTGCTGCTGGACGATAACAGATCGACGATGGCCATGCCGGCGGAGCCTCCGCGATTTCAGCGAATTCAAATCCGTGGCCGGTGCCGAGATACTGGTCGGGATTGTCCCAGATCAATCGAACCGTTGCGGTGCGGGCGCGGCATCCGGCCGCCCAGTCTTGCCTTTGGCGCCGTCGAGCAAACCTACGAGAGCGACTCTTCCGGCCGACAAGGAGCCTTTGAGCACGTAGCGCACCACGAACAACAGTCCGACTCCGAAATGGCAAATCCAGCGCGATCCCGCAAAGCGCCGCGCATAGACAATGCCATTGCGGGCAGACAAATAGATCGAGAGATGCGAGCGCTTCTCGGGGGCAACGGCCGAGCCGATGGTCGTTCCTCCAATGTGGCGAATGATGGCCTTGCTCGCGAAGCCGATGCGGTGCTTTCCCCGCCGCCGTCCCCAATCCAGATCTTCCATATAAAGGAAATAATCCTCAGCCATGAGACCGACGTCTTCGACGAACGCTCGCGTTGCCAGAACACACGCCCCGCTTACCGCATCGATCCGGTCGAGGTCCTCGACAGAGGGTGCACTGCCAATTGGCGCATTTCTTCCTATGGCAACAACACGGCCTGTCGTTCGAGACCAACACAGTCCGTAGTTGATGATCTTGTCGGGGGTATTGTGGAAGACCAGGCTTCCGCCCACCATGCCGAACCCCTCGGCAGACTTGGCAATCAATTCAGACAGGCCGCGGCTGTCCACTTCGGTATCGGGATTCAGGACAAGCACCGAACCCCAACCGGGAACGCCGAGCAATGGCTCGAGCCACGCATTGACCCCGCCTCCGTAACCGAGGTTATCGATTGCGAGTCCGACTCGGACAGTATTCGTGCGATCCTGAAACCGGCATTTGACCACTTCGGCCAGTCGCTTCCGTGGCTGGTCAAGAGTATCCGACGCATCCGAAATTCGTTGCAACGTTCGGTCCGGTCCCACGAGCACAGCCAGCAGTTTCCGGTAGGCTGCTTCCCCACCATTTTCGCAAATGAAAATCTCGAACTGATCCCAATCCGAACGAGCGAGCGACTTCAAGCAGCGATCGACGTCATCGGCATTGCGGTAGGAGACGATGATGACGGCGAGGTTGACGCTAGCGGTCGACATAGTCCAGACACCTTCTCATTTGCCCTCCACGATGAAGAGGGACCACCGCCAACCTAAACGCTTGCGCAGCTCCGAATGCGACGTCCGACAGAGCCCGACCCAGAGAAGCTATCGATATCGCCAGCGCATCAGTGGGCGATAGAGCCCAAGTCTTGTACTGATCCGCCAGCCAAAGGCGCGCATCGCATTCGGATCAAGCAAGTGCTGGCGCATGTATTCCGCATCCATGTTGTTCGTCAGGCAAAGGCGGGAATAGAGGAAGGGCTCGAACCCGCGATGATGCCCAAGCTGAATTGTAAAGAGGTGTGTGTAGCCAGCCCTTAGCGCCGCCTCCCAGACCCGTCGGGAGAAGCGTCCGTATGGAAAAGCGAAAAGAGTAACCTCTTGCCCGAGGCGATCCTCAAGCATCGACTTCGACACCCCAAGCTCGCGGTCGAGGTTTGCATCTGAAACAGTCGTCAAATCGACGTGGGCCATGCCATGTGAGCCGATCGCAACGCCACTCCTGCCGAGCTCCTCAATCATTCCCCAGCTCATACGTCCGGGCGAGCCTACCAAGTCTACCGGGATAAAAGACATGAACCCTGGAATCCGACCGGACGTCATGTAACGAGCATAGACTTGCGTGTAGTCAGAAAGAAATCCATCGTCGAAAGTCAAGAGGACACCACCGGTGCGGCTGGCCTTCGGATCGGGGCAATGCCTCAGAAAACTCTGAGGCGAGACCAGCCCATCCGAGCAAAGCGAGAGATGCGCCTCGAACGTGTCGTGCGTCAGGGACCACGCGTTCGAAGGCGAGGCTTCCACCAACTCGTGGTAGTTCAGGACAATCATAGAGTTTGTATCAGATTTGAGACCTGCTGGGCCCAAGCCTGCCAGTTCAATCGGGCCTCGAAGGCATCACGGCTCGATTGTCTCAGGCGAGCCAGCCGATCCTGATCCGCAAAGGTCTCGAAGATGACCCGCGCATAATCCGCCTTCTTCGCATCCCGCGGCAACAAGATGCCCGTCTCTCCGTCACGGATAGCACAGGAGACACCACCGGTGGCAGGCGCGACGCTCGGTACGCCGTGGGCTGCCGCTTCGCAAAACACGATGCCGTAGCAATCTGCCCGGGTCGGCAGCAGAAAGAAATCCGCGTCGCGATAGAGTTGATCGAGCCGGTCGCGCTGCTCACGATCATTCTTGTTGAGGTAAGGAATGATCGTCAGGCCATCCTGGTTGATAGGCTTGGGCGGAGTGCATCCGCAGATCACGAGCTCCATCTCCAGGCCCCTGTCCTTTAGTTCGGCGAGAGCCCCGATCGCGATGTCCGCGCCCTTCTCTTCCCAATTGGCACCGATGAAGAGGAGCCGGCACGGACCCGGCTTGCGGCGCCCCAGCACAGACTCACGCTTGGGTGCTTCTTTAAGATTGGCGCCCCAGGGAATGACATGCACCCGCGTGGGGTCGGCACCGTAATCTCTAACAGCAGATTCGGCGGCCCATTCCGACGGGTAGAGGACCAGATCAGCACGTGCGATCGTATCGCGTTCCAGGCGTTCTGCTACCTCCCGGGCGTTGCGCGATAAGTTCCGATAGTTCGGATGGTAATTGTCGACCAGCCGAAAGGTCGCGTCGGACGCGTAGACGAGGGGAATGCCCTTGGGCACTCCCCAGGCGAAGGTGGAGCCGGCGGGCGCGAAGACGAAATCGGGCGCGACAGCGTGGATTTTGCGCGCAGCGTCCGCGGCATATTGTGCAACGACTGGCCCCGCATGGAATGGGGAGAGGCCCCGCCCGTGAAAGGCACGGCGAACTTTGGAATAGGTCTTGTAAAGAGGCAGCATCGGTGCGCTGAGGGGACCGATTTGGACCACCTCGTGACCTTCGGCTGCGAGAGATTCGGCCATATGAAAGGGAGTGCCGGACCAGAACCTGACTTCGCTTGCGTCGCCGATCGTCGCGAAGCCGATCCGCCGCGCCGTTTGCCTGCCGGAGAGGTGGCACTGGCTCATCTTGTCGCCTCACACGGCGCAAACGACCGTACAAAAAGGAGCATGGCACCTTTCGGAAAGAGGCGTTCCGCCATTTTCCGCGCTGATTCAATGATGGGAATCTCGGCAGATCTCCCCCTCCTCGCGCCGCTGACGAAGCTGGGAGACATGGATAATTCGACGAACTCTGCTGAGAGATCCCGAAACGGTTCGGCGCGATGATGAAGCATTCCCAAAATCCGACCTTACCCTAGCCCGGATCGAAGAGGCTCATCAGGCGCGGACATCGCAGACAACAGCGCCTCAAAACGAGTCTCAATATCCTCAGAACAGCAAAAACTTACGATCATACCTGCAAATTCGACAATAAGGCTCCCCTGCTCCACTCCGATCTAACTCCTCCGAGCCCAATATTGTGTCGCAGTCCTGCCATGATGCCGGCCGGTTATATTATCCTAGCATTATATTTATAATGTAATCTATCTAATTCGGTTATGGCTGACGCGACGATCCGCTACACAAGACACGGCTGTAAAAGGCGCTTCGTATGCAAGCGCACCCCATCGCCGCGGGTGCCATATCTGCGTTCGTTGTCCTGCCACTGAACATTCCTCCAGTGGCGGTTGTGGGGCTCAAGTGCTCATCAGGCTTGGGGAGGCTAAGGAGCGGAGCGCTTTGGTACGCCAGGGGCTTTAAAGTAGCGGTATACATTGCGCACCTGGGAATAGATGTGATGCGCTGGAGTGGAAAACCATCCGTCCATCGTGACGATGGGGTCTGAGAGCACCCCGTAATACCTGCCGAAAAGATTGGAGTGATCGCTATATATGTTGAACTGCAGTGACAGCTCCGTCTCGTTTGCGACCATGCGGTAACTGTTGCTACTCATCAGCGGCTCGATAGCCAACGTATACGCTATGGGGCCCGTTGTTCTCCAGACGCCCTTGTTTCCGACGCCATGCACCCACGATCGGTAATTCTGAATATTCGCCAGAACGCGCTCAATCACCGCCTTCAGAAATGGATGACCGGCCGCGGCTATGATATGCCACTGTTGCAATTCGCGCTTCCTGTCCGCGCCAAACTCTTTGTGCACGCCCCAGCCCGCGTGCGGCTCTCCGGGGCTGTTCCGCCAAAGCGACAGAATGAACCTATCGTCTAATCGAATGACTCCGTCGAGCGGCTGGACAGTTGTGCTTTTGATATCGATATAGACGCCGCCGCACTTGTACAGCAGGAGATAGCGGAAGAGATCAGCCCGCGCCGCTCCGTACTGCGGATTGATCTTGTGAAACAGGTTCGCGATTTCCGGGCCATAGTGCTTGACGATGAAGCTATTGATCGCTTGATCGTCGTACAGTCGGTGTTCCCAGCCGGGGTTCATCGCTTTGATGGCTCGTATATTGTTTGCCAAGCAGATCGGTAACGGACTCTTTGAGAAATATATTTGGTGAATAATTCGCGGAATCTGTCGAATCTGAAGCCCCGCATCAAAGGTCGGAGTTCGAATATCCTGGATGGCCATGACAGATACCTTCGCTCGAACTAGCAGATAGGCCACGAAACACTGCGCAAGAACCGCTCAAAGACACTCAGCCTTGCTACAATCCCGGCGTCCCATTCGTCGCCGAGTACTTATTCGCGGCATTCGCTAGTGCCAGGCCTGCGAAACGAGAGAGGAAATCCCGATCGGCATGCTCGCCAACGGCTGGGTACCATTTGCGATCACTCCAGAACTGACGCTCCGCTATGTGGCCCGCGAGCCACGGCCTCGCAGCAAAACGCGCTTCCGCTAATTTAATCACTCCAAGTCTCCGCCGCTCTTGCGGCTCTATCGCGCAGTACCGCGGTTTCCGCGAGGTTCGCTCGCATCCCGGCAAAGACAGCAATAAGAATGAAACAGATGCCCCAAAAATGGACTATGAACCCCACAAAAACGATAGTTGCTATGACAATGCCCAGCGCAACTGACAGCCGTCCCTCTTCAGGAGTGAGATGAGGTGATCTGTCGATCGCACCAAGCCAGCATGAGCTCACAAGCGTCAAAAGGATCAGTGCGCTTCCAGGAATTCCATAGTTCATTGCAGCGCCAAGCCAAAAGGCATCCACGCTCGCACTCACAAGCGCCCCATGAGACTGCCAATTCCAGTCGCCGTTCAAGCCAATTCCGAAGATCGGCGAACCGAGTACGACAGGCCCCCCGGCCTCCCAGATCGCTTGACGGTACCAAGCCGCCTCGGCACTCACTCCGCCAAGGCGTACAAGGGTCACGACAGGCTTGCCAGAGAAAGTGAAAACAGTAACGAGAAGAACTGTCACAGCCAGTCCGACCAGCTTCCATCGAGTGGTAAAGCGAGGCGTCGCAGCGTAAAAAATCGCCAGAGCAAATCCGATCACATACGCCAGTAATGGACTCCGCGCCTGCGAAACCGACACACCGACGAGCGCGATGCCTGCAACAGCCCAGCCGAATACCCGGGTCCTGAACGTAGTAAAAGCCAACGTCCCGAACCAAACGCAAACGGCGCCGAATAATATCGAATGTTCCAGGGGACCCATAGCGCGAATGCCCCCGTTCCTGAATAATGTCTCGGACTTCAACGCTAACGCGTCCTCATAACTAGGTTTCACATAACCAGTAATGCCTTTGACGAAGTCGTAGGTGAATAGCCTATCAGTCAGAGGGTCGAGAAGCGCGATACCGATGACCACAATAATCAGCTTACAGGAGAAGCGTGCGAGTCCCACGGGACTATCGCCCGGAGCGGGAAGATACCGGAAACACAAATATGCACCGGTGAATGAAATTGCCTCTATCCCGGATCCCTTGAGACCCGTGAGACCATCCGTAATGGTGGCAGCCAAGATCATCCAAATGCCCGCAAGCGGAGCCACAAAATCAGATGGGACGCGGACTACAGTTCGCCTGTCGCGCTGGGAGAGCCGCGATATCGCCACCATCGACATCACAAAAATCAGAACTCGAGCGACGGTGAGGCGAAAGTCCCCGATGAAGAACGATAGACCCTCGGGCAGAAAGATCGTGACCAATAATAGCTTGAGATATAGCTCGGAACTTGAGGGCGAACGGTCTGCAGCGCGCCTAACTAGACTCTGCTGCCGATCCGGCAGATAGGCAATTTGAAAACCCGGGTTCAATTCTAAGCTTTTGCGGCTCATAGCGAATACCTCGAACTCCCAAGACATCCCGCCAACAAGAAGCAGCGCTCAAACTCGAGGCGCCCCATCAGGTCGACCATTCCGTCCTGACAAGCGCTTCATTTCGTCGTCTCCAAGGGAATCGCCAGGAAGTCGCGACGCAACCGACTTGTCAGGCTGGGTGGCATCAGCGCGTAGGCAAGTGCCTTGTAATAGTATGGATCCGTGGGATGCAGACGAGCACATCGCCAAGCCGTTCTTAGGGCTGATAACCGACGGTTTGAACGACGTGAATCCAATACGCTGTTGATAAAATGCGCAGCGATATTGTTGTCCATCAAGCTGTTACGGGATCCAGGACCCTTATCATCGCATTGTTGCTCGAACCGCAGACCTCGCCGCTCGCACGCTCTGCTAAAAGCCTCAAACTCGAATTGCTTGCGCCACGTCGGCGCACGCCGGGTGAGTGAATTGGGAAGAATGCGGTACGCATAAAGGCACTCGCCCAATACAATCATCGGGTGCTGTTCGCCAATTCTCAATATGTAATCGTAGGTCTCGGCAACCTGCAATGAAGGCGCGAAACGCATATGGCCGACCAACGACATTCGAAACATTCCTGTGGGATCAAGAGCCGGCATTCGAAAAGCTCTGTTCTCGGATCGGCAATGGTCCTCGCTTTTCGGTGAAAACACGGGGGCCATAAATGTCCCGTCGATAATAAGCTCGTTACCGCAGAATACGGCAGCCAAATGCGGCTTGTTCAGCAGCGCACGAAGTTGCTTTTCGATTCTGGTTGGGTGGCTGATGTCATCCGCGTCTTGAATTGCGTAGTACTCGCCGCGGATCTGATCGAGCGCTCGATTGATAGCCATAGGCTTGCCTGAATTCGCCTGATGGATCACGCGAATACGCTCGTCTATCAGTAAATCCTGAACTGTTTCGAAACAGCCGTCCGTGCTGCCATCATCGATAATGACGATATCTAGCTTCGTATAGGTCTGATCGATGACGCTCAGCAGCGAAGGCCGAAAATACTCCCCTGCATTGTAAACGCACATCACAACAGTGACGAGGGGTTGGTCAGCCATCCCTTCAGCTTTGGGCGAAAGTGCTTGGGACGGCATGAAGAGCTCCTGGTCAGTAGAGGACAGTGTTTTGTCTTCGACGGGCTGGCATGTCTAGGATGGGTCCTGCTGTCGAGCGCGAGACGGTGATTGACTTTGCGGCAGCTCGCAAAGCGAGTTTCAAAGGCGACGGACTCCGGCCCTAGGACAAATTGCACGCTCTCGGCGACGCGCGCACTCACATCATCAATCCCTGACATGGCCTCTCGTCAGCTTGTCCGGAAAGCCGGTATGTTCCCACCTCCATGGTTCCGACCGCGGCTCTGTTCAGCCCGAAATCTAACCATTTAAATCACATTAGTCGGATGAAGAAAATAGGTTTATCCAGCGCCAGCCAATTAAATCAAGGATAATTAGCGACTTCAACGCAGGTCCGCGCGCAGCCAGTTTCCGCGGAATCGGATGCCAATCCGTATGAAAAAAGGCGTGTCGCGCAGAAGTACGATATTCAAGCGTCCCGAGCTTATTATTACGATTAATATGTGATATAGTTGGCCGCATTAAAAAAACCGTGCACGCGGTTAAATATGGAGATGGCGTGATGGCCACAGTTTCTTCCCGAACTTTAGAGATCGCGCGAGATTGGAAGAGCACAGATTATTACAACAAAGCGGAATCGGATGCCTGGACCGATCCGTTTTGGAAACCGGGAACGCAATTCCGACGCCTGTTCGAGAAACTGGATACGACGTCAACCGTGGAACTCGCGTGCGGGCACGGTCGCCATTCCGTTCGTTTGTTGAGCACAAAGGGCGATCAGACGGCGCTTCAATCGCTAGTTCTGCTCGATGTCGTCGAGGATAATGTGCTGCATTGTAGGCGACGATTTTCGGACGTTTCAGGAGTAAGCGTGCATACCAATAGCGGCTACGACTTCCATCCCGTCGAGGATGGGTCCGTCTCCGCTATATTCTGTTTCGATGCGATGGTGCATTTCGAGTATGACGCCGTTTTCTCCTACCTGCAGGATGCTTCTCGCATTCTCAGACACGGCGGCCGCGCACTGTTTCATCACTCCAACTTAGACAAGTATCCCGGATCGGAGTACAGAAATAATCCTCATTGGCGCAATTTTATGAGCAAGAATCTGTTCGCGCACGCGGCCACCAGATCTGGATTGCGTGTGCTCGAGCAAGTTACGATAGATTGGGACGAATCACAAAACTTGGACTGCCTGACTCTTGTTGAAAAGAGGGCAGATGGCTCGCTGAAATTGGAGACGCCAAGAGCGCGCAACACAAGCAGTCTGCTTACCCGTCTCGCGGGCAGAGCCAGGCGCATGGGCTTCCAAAAATAGAAAGCGACGGATCGATCCACCGATATGAGTAGGCGGCTCGCCGCTGCTATCGCTCGCCGGGTCTTCGAGCGACAGCAGTGGGGTGACTTACGCGCTTGAATGACGAACGCGGCCTTCTCCACCTTCAACGCAATCGCCCGGAGGAAGACATCTTCCGGGACGCTTTCGCACCTCCTTGGTCTGTCTGATCAAGTTCGACCGCGCTGGTTGCGAACTCCGTACGCGTCAAGGGCGGGTATCGACTTCGAGACGCCAAAGAGTTGAATCCCGCCCGAAAGGCGGTTCTCACTTTGGCCTTACTCCCTAATCTAGCCGACCCCCCGCGATCGGATGATCAAGAGGAGACTGTTTCGACTATTTGTAGCGACTCCGATCAACCTGACGATCAATCATGATGTCCGACCGAGTTGATTTGACCCGTCTCGCGTCCCTGAACCTTTTTATGCGGGACCAACCAATACGCAGCGTGCTTTCCATTTTGTCCATAGAGTTGCGCGCGAACCGCGTGCGGCTTCGAAACGAATCGTACAACGCTGCATTCGCGTTTGGAACGCCAGGTCTCCAAGGTTTGTTCCAGGTCGTGAAGTGAACTATGCTGGGTTTGTACTGGCCTGCCAATTCGGAGACGTCGAGCTCCGTGTTGTAAGCCAGATAATTCCATCGGGAATCGAGCCCTTTCCAAAGGCCATCACACGCAACATTCAGTGCGTCTTGATCCGAGTAGGGCGATCCAGGATAGCGCTTGAGATAGTCTAACGCCGTTTCGGAGATTTTCGCCTGTCGCCATTGGTCAAGGTCTATTAGAAGTACACCGGCATTAAAGTAGTCTCGCACGCGAGGCACCGGTGCGTGAACGGTTTGATTTTTTAGCTGAGAATCGAGGCCGTCCAGAACCGCGCCAAGAACCTTTCCCCCGAGATCTGTTGCGCAGAGCGCCTGCAAGTCATCAAGAACGAGGAGATCGGAGTCTAGATACAAAACCCTGGAGACAGTGTTCGGAAAGATGCGGGGGATAAGGAATCGGGCGTAGGTGACTTTTGAAATGTACCTAATGGTCGAGAAGTCCCGAAACATCTCCAAGTCTACTTCGATCCATCGGATCGACGCAGAACCATGCGGAAGAGAGTCCAATATTCTCTTTCGGATACGCTCGGAAACACCGTCGACAAGCACATGAAACTCGAGCGGTTCGTCGCTTCTATTCGTCTCCACAACTGACCGCAGGGTCGTTGCAAGCGGCATAGAATACCGCCGGTCACAAGCGAGGACAATCGGGCATCGCATTTGTTTTGATTCCATAAGGAAACGAAATGATTGTCATCGACCTCGTGAGCCGAGCGAGCAATTCGTTAGTCCAATAGCCTGCCCGGCGCTCTTCTGATAACGGACAACGCCCATCGACGGCCGTCTTTGCCTGGAATCTTCAGCACTCGCCAAATTGGCGGAAAGTATCGCAACCGGCGATCCATGGTTGTGGCTTCGTGTATGTGGCAAAGGCCGTCACTAAGGCGCCCACGTCGCAGCAATCCGATCCCACTGCGAAACACTTGGTGAGCCAGCGTATGGCGCGCCCGGGCACGTAAACTCCGCGAATTTGGAACGCGATCCCCGCATTCATCAAAAAAGCTCTCGAACGCGAGCAAGCACTGCCGATAATCTAGTATTCTCTTGGCAAAGTAGGCGTTGGACATCGCCGACGAATGCTTGCGATAGATTGCCTGCACCGCATTGATCTGGGCAACTGTGCCGTGCGCAGCAAAACGTAACCACATTTCCATATCGCCGGCGTGAGGGAGCGACGTGAGGTATCCGCCGATCGCCTTCTGTGTCCGTGTCCGCGCAATTGCGGTCGCTGAGGGAACGTCATTTCTGGCTGTGGTGCACATCTCTTTTATCAGGTCTTGCCGTGTCCAAGAATGGTTCTCGCCCGCAGGTAACGCAGGAATCGGTAAATCGTCAAACCAGAGGATGCATTCTCCATATGTAAGAACAACGTCGGAGTTTGCGTCCATGATCTCCGTTGCCCGCTGGAGGGCTCCGGGAACCAGCAGATCGTCAGCGGACAAAAGCAAGAAGTATTCGGATGATGCCCACGCGATTCCTTCATTGAACGTATTGATATGACCATGATTGCGCGAATGCGCTCTCACCGTCACCCTCGGGTCGCTTTGCTCCAATTTCCTTGCGACTGACACCGAATCGTCCGAGGAGCAGTCGTCGATGATAAGTACGCGCAAATCCGAAACGGATTGGCTGAGAATGCTCGACACGCAAGCCTCAAGGAAGCGCCCATAATTGTAACAGGGGACAACAATATCGACCTTCGCCATTCCCGTTATCCTGACTATCAAGCTATTCGGATGTGCTCCAGCAGGGCACCGATGACTCGATTGACATCGTCCTGGCTCATTTGCGCGTAAATCGGCAGCAGTATCGAACGATCCTGCGCGAGTTCGGATTGACGGAGATCATGGCGCTGCTTCCCATTAGCGTAAGCGGGTTCGCGGTGCGAGCACATGATCCCCCGTCGTGTCGCGATTCCCTTATCGAGCAGGTCTTGCATCACGGTGCGCTGGTCGAGGTGGTCAGGCAAACGCACGCAATAGCTTTGCCAATTGGACCTGGCCCACTCGGGCTCCCCCGGCACGCGCAGACCCTCGAAATTGGAGAGTAGCTCGGTGTATCTGGCAGCGATGGCGCGGCGTCGCGCCACCAGTTGCGGAAGGCGTTCGAGCTGTTTGCGACCGATCGCCGCTTGTATGTCGGTCATGCGGTAATTGTACCCGACGACGAGATAATCCTCGAAGATTACTTGAGGCGAACCATGCCGCACCGTGTCAGGGACGCTCATGCCATGTTGGCGCAACAGTCTGAATTTGCGATCAAGCTCCGGATCGGCGGTGGTCAGCATCCCGCCTTCTCCGGTTGTGATCACTTTCCGAGGGTGAAAAGAAAAGCAGCCGATGCGGCCATGCGGCTTTCCAATCGACTCCCATTGCCCATTCATGTGGATTTTACTGCCGGCAGCACACGCCGCATCCTCGATCAGGACAATGCCATGACGGTCAGTTATCTCGGTAAGTGTTGCAAGGTCGCAAGGCATGCCCATTTGGTGGACTGCGATGATCGCGCGCGTTCGCGGGGTTATCGCTTCCACCAGCCGGGTGGGCTCGATGTTGTAGGTTAACGGATCGATGTCTACAAAAACGGGTGTTGCGCCTTGAAACCGGACCGAGTTGGCCGTTGCGATGAAAGAATGACTCGGCGTGATCACCTCGTCACCGGGTCCGATGTCCAGCGCCGCCAACGCGAGCTGCAGGGCTGTGGTACAATTTGATACAGCGCATGCGAAGGGTGCGCCGACAAGGGTGGCGAATTCTTGCTCGAAGGCGGCGACTTGCGGACCTTGCGACACCCAGCCCGATAGAACGACTGCGCGCGCGGCACCCGCTTCTTCGTCGGCGAGGAGCGGCAGTGCGATCGGAATCACGACGCAACCGCCTCTCGCGGGCTGACCGCAACGAGCTTGCGTTCCGCGCGCCGCCACTTCACGAATTGCGCCGGGCCCTGCTCCAGCGCACTGCTGGCGGCCCGATTATTCGGCAGGTCATCCGCCTCCATTACATGCGCGCCGGCGTGAGATTCTTTCATTTACACTTCCTTTGACAAGGTCCGATGTCGATGAACTGCGTTGCACGCGCGGCGCCGCGCTGCGGTTAGGCCCAGAATTTGGCGGCGCGTGCCTGGGATATCTGCGTCTCTGCCACTCCACATTGCTCGTGCCCGCCCACAACAACAGTATCTATCCGACAAACCAATGCGTGCGGTCGTGCGATGCCTGTGTACCGAGCCGCTCGGCCCCGCTGGCCCACTCATCAACCGTGTGGACGAAGCGCTCAAGATATCCCGGCGCTGCGCCCATCGCGAAGCTCACAGCACCGCGCCTGTGTAGTAGGGCCCGTTGGGTCGCGCCAGATGAGGCCACTGCGTTAGCCAGAGGTCGGCGCAATGGCCAATTCGGTCTCCCGACATCGAAAGCTGCTCAACGTTGGCGATGCTGTCGAGCCAGATGGTGCGCGCACCCATTATTTGTCCGAATCGCAACGCCAAATATCCCGGAGCGGCCCCCGTCGAGACTACGATGTCCGGCTTTTCATTCCAAACGATCCAGGCGATCCTGCGCGCTGCTTTCAACAGCGCGATCTTGGTCCAGCGGTTAGCATCGTTGACGAGGTAGAACTTGTGGTCGGGCACCTGCGCGCCATAAGATTCATGGACGGTGACGAACGTAACCTCGCAATGCTCGAAAGCGGGTTTGATCCGCAGCAGCTGCACCCAATGGCCCCCACCCGAAGAGACTGCCAGCACTTTCGGCCGTACGTTGCGTGACCGCTCCGTATAGGGGTTCAGCACCGGGTTGCGATCAAAGACCGGGCTCCGAAGCATTGGCTGGCCTCCCTAAGATGCTGCAAGATTCGCAAGCTCCCGTATCGAAAGCCTCGAATTGCCAGCATTCAATATTAAATGCCATTTAAATTAACAAGCAAGCCATTTAAAATCAAGCATTTTATATGGCGCGACGCGTTCGGTTTTCCTATCACGCGCCCAACCGAATTAGGGCCTCATTTGATCGAATCTGGCAGCGCCACCCGCGAAGTCTCGTCTCGTTGCCAGAGATGATCTCCACGTCGGCCGCCTCTGGTTGCGTTACATCGAGCAGCAATGTTCACCCAGCAATAGATCAACAATCCCGGCCATAAGCGAGGTTCTTTGAACAGTGTAACGAGCGTCCGATTATTGCCCGCTCCCTTGTTTGCGCGCAGCTCGGGAAAGCGCCGGGCGAGCTCGAATGTTCCCCTATAGGCCCGTGTTCTGACGGCGACGAGCTGCAGCAGAGTGCGTGGGGCGAATACCGTGGACCTCACGTGGGGCAGAGTCTCCCTCTCTTCCCGTCTGAACTGAAGTCGAACATAGGTGTCATCAGCAGTGATGTCTGGAAATTGGCCGAACCGCGTGCGTCCGGCCTCGGACAAGGCGTAGACGCCTGAACCTCCGATTCCCTCGCGCGAAGACGGCAACCGTGACCGAATTCCGAAGTATTTGCGGACGAGCCAGGAACAGCCCGCCAGATTGATGTCTGCCGTAGGCGCCACCGCCAAAACGTCACCTTCATTGAGGCGTCTTGCCAAAGCTAGAATGGCATGAACGGTAATAACGATATCGGCGTCAGCATAAATTCGCGGAAAGATGTTCGCGACTTGATCACCAAGATTCAGAGCGTGGGTCTTCCTTGCGGTGTCCGACTCCACAACCTTGATGGTCGAGCCGAAACGCCGAGCGATATTCGCGGTGCCGTCTGTACAGCCGTTGCAAACGACGACCACGCGCAGCTCGTCCGAACCTGGCTTGCCGACCCATTGGCTCAACGTCCGAGCAATCACGGAACTCTCATTGTGGGCTGGGACGACGATCGAAATCATGGCTGGCCCGGTGGAATGGATCCGACTTCCGTGCCTCTCTGAGGCGGCCGCGGGGTCCGTCAGTCTCAGCGCGAGCCCCTGCTAAGCCGCCATCGGCGGCACCAACGAAATCTATCCGGATGGCACGGCCGCGCGTTCCGCCTCAGCCGCAATCACGATGCCGCCGCCTGCCGCTGACGATCCGAAGCGAGCTCGCGTTCGGATCGCCACCATTTCACGAGATCGGCGAGCCCCTGCTCCAGCGAAACCGTGGTGCGGAAACCCAGCAGACGTTCTGCCTTGCCCGTCGATGCTAGTCGTCGTGGTACCGGATTGACCGAGCGCTCCGGCCCGAATTCGGGTGTCAAGCCTCGGCGTCCCATCACAGACGCAAGCGCCATAGCCAGCTCCGTCAGGCTGGTTTCAGTGCCGCTCCCAACGTTGAAGACCTCATCGGTAATCTTTGACCTGGCTGCAAGGATGTTGGCGCGCGCGATGTCGCGGACGTGGACGAAATCCATGCTCTGACGGCCGTCACCAAAGATGATGGGAGGCAATCCGGCCTCCAGCCGCTCCATCCAGCGGATCAAGACCTCGGTGTACCGTCCGTGGATATCCATCCGGCTGCCATAGACGTTGAAATACCGGAACGCCACGTAATCGAGGCCGCATACATCGTTGAAGGCCCGCAGAAGCCCTTCGTTAAACGCCTTGGCGACTCCATAGAGAGTCCGGTTGTTGTACGGATTCTGCCGCTCGGTTGTCGGAAACTCCTCGGCCATGCCATATACGGATGCCGAGGAGGCTGCGACGATCTTCTCAATATCGTGCTTGATGCACAGCTCCAGCAGGTCGTAGGTGGCGTCCACCATGACTTCCTTGGCGAGGCGTGGCTCGGCTGCACAATGAGTGATGCGGAGTGCGGCCTGGTGAAACACGATATCGGCAGCCTTTACCAGCGCTTCCATCAGCTTGCGATCGCGTATGTCGCCGTGAACCAATCTCACCGGTCCACGCCCGAGCGCACGCCGGAGATTTTCCGGCCGGCCCCTGACCATGTTGTCGAGGGCAACGATCTCGATGCAGCCCTCGTCGCAAAGCAGATCAACGATGTGGGAGCCGATGAATCCCGCGCCGCCGGTGATCAGAACGCGTTTTCCCTTGAGATCAATCAAGACGCTCTCCTGTTGTGGGACCATGTCATGACGCTTTGTGGATGCTCCACACGGTTGCTGATCGTTTCGCTGGGCCGCAGTGCCGCCGCGCTCCTCAATGTGGAGACAACTTCGGCCGCCTGTACCGGCAGCAACTCCGGATAGATGGGAAGAGAGAGGAAGTCGTTCGCAAGCATCTCGGTGACGGGGAGATCACCGGCATGATAACCGAGTTCTGAATAGGCTCTCTGCAGATGCACCGGAACGGGATAGTGAATCCCGGCGCCAATGCCGGAATCACGCATTAGCGTCAGCGCGTCGTCGCGGCGCTGCAACCTGACCGCATAGACGTGATAGACGTGACGAGCGTACCGGGGCGGCTGGGGACGCGCGAATGGGAGATCGGACAGCAGTGCATTGTATCGCTCAGCGAGCGACTGACGCGCTTCCGTCCAGCGCTCAATGTAGTCCAGCTTGACGTTCAGTATCGCGCTCTGAATTTCGTCCATGCGATAGTTATATCCGGGGATGACGTGGTCGTATTTCGCCTCCTGTCCCCAATCCCGCAGCAGTGACACACGGCGCGCGAATTCAGGCCGATCGGTTACGATGGCCCCACCCTCGCCAAACGCTCCAAGATTCTTTCCGGGATAAAAGCTGAAGCATCCCAGATCGCCAATCGAGCCTGCGCGACGTCCCCGGTATTCCGCGCCGTGCGCCTGCGCGGCGTCCTCGATGACGACCAGACCGTGACGACGCGCGATCTCCATTATGGGATCCATGTCGGCCATCAGCCCGTGGAGATGAACTGGCAGAATAGCTTTGGTTCGCGGTGTTATCGCGGCCTCGATCAAGCCGGGATCCATCGTCCATGTTACAGGGTCGACGTCGACAAACACCGGCCTCGCGCCGCTGTAGAGAATGGCCGCGGTCGTCGCGACGAACGTCATGGATACTGTGATGACTTCGTCACCGGGTCCAACGCCCGCCGCCAGCAAGGCAAGGTGAAGCGCGGAAGTGCCACTGTTCACCGCGCGGCAATGGGCGGTCCGGCAATAATCCGCAAAGCGACCCTCGAAGGCGGTGACCTCCGGCCCGAGCACAAAGTGCCCGCTAGCGAGGACCCGAGCCACCGCGGCGTCGATTTCCGGCTTGATTTGGCGATATTGGGCTTTCAGATCAAGGAAGGGTATCAAGATTCAAAACCTTATTTGGACCAACAGGATATAAAAACAATTAATCCACATTATAAGCATTTAATCAAGCATTACACTATAATAAATATATTCGGATTAAAATGGCTTGCGAAGCGGCTCTGACGAGCCACGATCGCTCAGGATGGTGGTTTCCGGCTCCGGACAGAACCGGGCGGGCACTCCCGCGACGGTGGCGCCGGGCGGAACGTCCTTCGTCACCACCGCACCCGCGCCTACGGAGGCCCCCTCTCCGATCGTTACACCGCACAGAATGGTGGCGTTCGAGCCGATCGAAGCTCCCCTGCCCACATGAGTGCGTTGCAGTGTCCAGTCCGAAGCTTGCTGAGGACGACCATCCGCGGCCGTTGCCTTCGGATGCTTGTCGTTCGTGAACATCACGCCATGACCGACGAACACTTCGTCCTCGATCGTGACGCCCTCGCAGATGAAGCTGTGCGACGATATCTTGCAACGCGCACCGATCTTTGCCCCCGCCTGGATCTCGACGAAGGTTCCGATCCTGCTCTCGTCACCTACTGTGCAACCATACAGGTTGACTAGATCGGGATGAAAGATCCTGACGTCCCTACCGAGCTCTACGTCCTTTGTAATAGGCATCTACGCCTCCAAGAATCGGCAGAAGGCCTCACAGGGCTGAACGCGATGGCCTCAGCTTTGGTGCAGCACGGGCGAGACTAGCTGCGGCGAGATGGAGCTGATGCAGTAGCGGGTGGCCGGTCACTAGCAGCCCTAGCGACCAGCAAAGCGCCGCAGCACACAATCCCGAGGCCAAACCGGCAAGCGGTGTCACGATCCCCGCTTCCGTCAGCGCCGCACAGCCGGATGTGCCTAAAGCGGTTACCGCCGTGACCACACCGCTCTTCATCAGCGCGCGAAGAATGTTTGTTGGCCTGAAGCCTAGATGCCGCCCGATAAAATAGATCGCGACGGCAGCCTGGAAGGGCAACGTCAAAACTGCGGAGGCGGCGACAGCGTGCACACCGAAGAAGGATGCGCCAAAAATTACAAGCAGCGACGGAGGTAGCGAGATGAAGGAGGACACCAAAGCATCCCGCACACTTCCGACCGCTACGAGCATCGGATAGCTCAAGCACGCTGCGAAAAGCGCCATGTTTGCGATGCAGAGCAACCGCACCAGAGGCACGACCTCCAGCCATGTCTCGCCGAGCCAGATTGCGATGATCGGACGCGCCATGATGGCCACGAATATCAGGAAGGGCCAATGCGCGGCGGAGAGCAGCTCGATCGCCTCGAGATAAACGGCCTTCAGGTCATCCCCCGCTTGGCGCCTTGCGACAATCGCGGGCATGATCACAGGGTTCAATACCTGCGTAACGAGCTTGTCGAACGTTTGCGTCAGGTTACTCGCGCGGCTGTACAGACCGACGGACATGAAGTCCAGAATTCTTGCAAGGAACAGCTGGGGCGCCAGATTGTAGAAGACGTTGATGACGCTGATCCCGCTGGCATAAAGGCCGAAGCTGACGATTTCGCGATATTTGAGGAGCGAGGGACGCAGCGCGTCGAAGTCCCGATGACTGGCGAGCAGCGTCAAGGTCAGAACCACGCTTCCCGCCAAGGCACCCCAGACCGGGGCCATATAGCTGAATCCCGCTATCGCTAGCCCGATCGAGACCACTGCAACAGCCACACCCGCGGCGAAGTTGCAGATGGCTAACGTGCCGAACTTCATGTCCCGGCGCAGCAAGGCTGAAATTGTGCCGGAAAATGGCGCCAGGAAAAAATTCAGCGCCGACACCTCTATGCCCTTCTTGAGACCGTCCTGGGCGAAGAGATCTGAGAGCGCGCCCGCAAGAACTAACAGAAGAAGCGCGATGGCTACTGAGATCCCCAGCGAGATGGTGAAGGCTGAGCGAATATCGGCTGGAGATAGATCACGCTTCTGAATCAGATAATTCCCCCCCCCGAACTCCTGAAAGGACGCGCCAATTACCGCGGTCACGGCATTGACAACCGCATACACTCCGAATTCCGTGGGCGATAGCAGACGAGAGAGGACGGCGGTGACTACCAGGAACAGCACGAGACTGCCATAGCGATCGACCGCCGAAAACAGGATGGAGCGTCGTACCGAACTCATTGCGAGACCGTCGCGCTGCTCGCGCATTTGAATGTTGCCCGCCAATGGTTCAGACCGTTGCCGTCGCACGCTCCGGAACCCTGCGCTGCTGCCGCTTCAGCAGGACCGGTTTGCCGTGCTCGGCGATCGAGCGCGATGCAGCCTCCAGGACCTCGATCACCCGCAGCCCGGACATGCCATTCGAAATCGGTTGCGTCCCGCTACGCACACATTCGATGAAGTGGTCGACCTCGACCTGCAGCGCTTCCCTGGGGGAGACGTGGGGCGCCCACATATCGCCGGCCCGATAACCGATCCGGAACTGATGGGCTTTGTCGGAGGAGCCATCGACCGTGATGCCCTTGTCATACACCTTGATCTTTTCCGTCGGCTCAAGATCGTCATAAACGATCATCTTCTTGCTGCCTCCGATGAACGTCTGGCGAACCTTGATCGGCGAGAGCCAATTGACGCTGATGTGAGCCACGCATGCACTGTCGAAGAACAACGTGATATGAGCCATGTTTTCCGGCGAGCCGACCACATGGCATGATCCTGTAGCCGAAACGGCAACGGGCTGCTCATCGAAGATATAGTGAATGATCGAAATGTCGTGCACCGCCAAGTCCCAGATCACGTTGACGTCACTCTGGAACAGGCCAAGGCTCGCGCGTGTGCCGTCGTAGTAATAGACGCTCCCGAGCTCCTTCTTGACCATGAGCTCGCGGATCTTCCGCACGGCCGGCGTATAGACGAAAGTGTGGTCCACGCTCAATATCAGACCGCGCCGATCCGCCTCATCGATCAGGTGTCTGGCCTGATCTGAACTTTGTGCAAGCGGCTTCTCCACGAGAACGTGCTTGCCCGCCCTGAGTGCGGATAGAGCCAGTTCATAGTGTGTATGAACCGGCGTAGCGATAGCCACGGCATCGACGGCAGGGTTCTTGAGCAGTTCGTCGCAACAGGATGTTGTTATCACCCCTGGATAAAGCCGCTTGCTGGCCCCGAGCTTTTCCGAGTCAAAGTCGCATACGCCGATTAGACGCGCCGAGGGATGAGCAGCGAAATTGCGGACTAGGTTCGGTCCCCAATAGCCGTATCCGATAACTCCAATTCCTATTGTGTCGCTCGACATAATTGCACCGGTGATCTGAAATCGGGTGAAATGTTGAATTTACTTGGCTATCGCTTTCGGTTGCTCTGGCGATGACCAAACTGCTGGCCAATACCAGTCGGAAATGAACGCCGGCACGCGCGCAGTGCATCCCGTACATTCCAGCTCACGATCATGGAGGATACGTCAAGCAGCACCGCCCCGTTCTTTGGCAGCCTTGGTCGTTGGCGTATGCACCCCCTCCATCGGTCTCACACGACTCGAGACGAAAAGAGGCTCGACCGACTTGTAGCTCCATGTTGACCGCCTAAGCTGAAGCGCTGGTAGCTTGGGAACGGATATGTCCCGATTCAATAAAAGTCCGAATTGTCGTGATCAGCTGCGGTGATGCTTCTCCACCGAGGCGCTCGCATCGGTTGAGGACGTCCAGTTGATCAAGCTTGTCGGCTAGTTCGCTTTCCTCAAAAGCGACCTCAATCCGGCCCTGCGCGGCAAACTGTTTTGCCGTTGCGACCTGATGATCGTTTCGGTGTTCGCCTAAGCTTGCACGACGCGGCACGACAATAATTCTCTTCCCAAGTTCGAGGGCGGTAATGATGGAGCCCATGCCCGCATGAGCGATCACCAAGCTTGCGGCCTCAACGCAATTTCTGAATCCGCTGGGGTCGACGAACCGTTCGGAGCGGATGTGCTTGCATTGATGCCTTGATGGCCCGATCTGAGCGAACACATCGCTTCTCGCCCGTGCACCGGCCCATTCATCGACCGTTCGGATCAGACGGTCAAACTGAACTTGCGTACCTACTGTTACGAAGATCATGAGAAGCGTCCTTGATAATCAAGCGCTCGGCGAGCAGTATTTTGGTCCTGATGTCTTGCCATCAGATGCGCTCTGGTTCCTGATAAATGCTGCGTGGGTTGCCGGTCGTGGATGGCGCGCTCGCGAGAGGCACGGTCTCGACCATGTTTGAACATCGACGCTGCGGACGCATCACGGCTCCTGCGAGGAAACACGACCATTAAAGTTGATTTAATGTTCTATTTAATTCATAATCTAACAATACAGGATCCGTCATTATTTTCAAGTGACCATCTTATTAGATTTTTAAAACACGCAACCGCATGCAGAAACAGGATATTTCGAGCTGGATTCGCGCAAGTCGAATTAATTGAAGCCATTATTATGTACCTCAGCGGCTGAGCCCGCCTCGCAGTCTCGACGCGCAGAATTTCCGAGCAATCGGTTCGGAATTTGAGGTAGAGAACGGACCTGCAACGCGCCGGCATCGTGATCCGACATCTGGGCGTGCGGCCGCTGCACGAGGCTCAGCCGGGGGTCCCCACTCCCGTTCGCAACCAGTGTTGGCGCGGACCAGGCGCGAAGACGTTCGCCTTTCGATCGGCCCATGGCTCGCGTCGCGAGATGTGGTGCAAAGTGAGACGGGCAGATCGCGCACTATTGGAGCATGGCGGAGGGACTGCTCGTACTCGCATCGCCGTTAGACTTTCACGCCGCTAGCGAGCAATCCAGCGCATTCCGTCGGCGGGCACTTAAGCCAGTGCGGTCCTGTGCGCCATCGGATCATTTGGGTGGTCGCGGCCGCCGGAACATGGCTTGCGATTGGCCTACAATTCCAGCAGCGCGTGCTACGGTGCCGCTGGAACTGCTTTCATTGGATCGCCGTCTGCCCTGAATGCCCTAGTATTCTCGGATGCTTTCATCCAGACCGCGAAGCAACGGGTACAGGAAATATGAAATCACGGTGCGCTTTCCGACTTTCATTTCGGCCGTCACGGCCATACCTGGAATCAGTTGAATGCGCTCAGGCGGCACCCGAAGGTGAGCGTCGGACAAATCGACCAGTACGCGGTAATAGGGAGCTGGCGCGCGGCGCACACCTTCGGCTTTCGGGTCGGGCGAGAACGTGTCCTGACTGATGACGCGGACTTCGCCCGTTGCAGTTCCGTACTTCTGGAAAGGAAACGCTTCGAACTTGATGCGGACAGCTTCTCCAACCGCCACCTGACCAATATCTCGACCCTCGACATTGACCTCCGCCTGGAGAGGCACATCACGAGGAACCAGGACAAACAGCGTTTCCGCTTCGCGAACCACCGAGCCGACTGTCCGGTTTGCGATCTCCAGCACCACGGCATCTGCCGGCGCCTGCAGGACGATCAGCTGCCGACGAAGGTCGGCCTTCTTCAATTCCTCTGCTGCGCTATTGCGCTTCGGGACGGTCTCCACCAGTTCCTGGTAGGTGGTGCGACGAAACTCCTCGGCGAAGACCTTTTGGTCAGCCCGGGCCTTATCCAGCCGATGTGTACTATCGGCGATACTTCCATGAACGCGCGCCAAATTGCTCTCGACCTCGAGCCGTGCATCGCGAGACAATAGGAAGTTCAGCCTCGAACCGACCTCCTTGTCCATCAGTGTGGTGCGCATAGCTTCAATTGAACGCATCGTGTCGAGTCGCTGAATGAGAACCGCCTCTTCGTTCTGCGCCGTCTTAAGATTGGCCTGAGCGGAAGCGATCTGTGCGTCGTAGTTTTGGATCTGCGCTTCATAGGCGGCCCTCCTCTGCAAGAACAACTTGCCCTGCAGGACCTGGTCCGCATTCGAGAGCTCCGTGACGGAATATTGGGTTCCATTTAGTTCGGCGCCCAGGCGATCGATCGACGCATCGAATCCCGCCACTTTGCCGCGCAATTGATCGAAATCCGCCTGCGAGAAAGTCGGATCGAGCGTAGCCAGAACGTCGCCGCGGTTGACGCGATCACCGGCCTTGACGTGGATCTCGCGTATGACCGACGTTTCCAACGGTTGCACGACCAGGTTTGGACGTATCGTGGTCAATTTCCCCTGCGCCGTGACGATCATCTCCACCTGCGATACGGATGCCCAGGTCACCGCGAAGGCAATCATTGCAAGCACACTATAGAGAGTGAGACGCGCAATCCGCGGCGGCGCTTGCTGTTCGACTTCGGTCGCATCGGACTGGAATTCGACGATTGCAGGCGCTTGCCTCGGCACTGACCTGAATAGCTTGCGCCGTCGCTCGACCGTTCTGGCCAGAACCAGACCGTCCGGCTTCGTGTCCGCGCGTGATTGCCTTGTCTCCTTCATGCAATCTGCTTCATCTGTTGGTTCCACAAATGCCTGTAAATGGTGCATTTCGACAGAAGGTGGTCGTGGCGATCTACGTCAACGATTCGGCCGCGGTCCATCACCAGGATCTGGCTTGCTTCGGTCAGCATTGACAGCCGATGCGAGACGATGATGACGGTACGCCCTGCCGCCAAACGGCGGAGATTGCGCTTGATGATCATTTCGCTTTCGGAATCGAGGGCACTCGTCGCCTCATCGAAAATCACGATCCGTGGATTGACGATGAGAGCCCTCGCAATCGCGAGCCGCTGCTTCTGCCCGCCGGACAGGTTCGAGGCATCTTCCTCGAGCATGGTGTCGAAGCCACGGGGCAACCGCTCGATGAACTCGTCGGCGCCTGCGAGCTGCGCCGCAGCGACGACTTCGGCAAATGTCGCGTCCCGTTTCACGCAGGCGATATTGTCGCGGACCGTCCCTCGAAACAGGAAATTATCCTGCAAGACGATTCCGAGGTTTCGGCGCAGGTGTGCCAAGTCGAGCTCCCTCGAATCGTATCCGTCGATACGGAGTAGTCCCTGTTGCACCGGATACATGCCCGAAATCAGCCTTGTGAGCGTCGTCTTGCCAGAGCCGCTTCGGCCCACGATCCCGAAGATCGAACCCGGCTCGACGGTGAAGGAGACATCATCGAGCGCCGGCGCTCCCTCAGCTCCGTAGCGAAAAGAAACACTCTCGAACTCGATTTTTCCGGCGAAGTCGGGCCGCAGCCCATCTTTCTTGCCATCACGCTCAGGCTTCTGATTCATCACCTCGCCAAGCATTTTCACGGCAAGAGCAACTTCCTGGTATTCGTGCACCATGGTCACGAGTTGGACCAGTGGTCCGGAGACCCTGCCGGCCAACATGTTAAAGGCGACCAGCGCGCCGATTGTCATTTCTCCAGCGAAGACATCGAGTGCTCCGACAGCGATGATCCCAAGTGTCATGATCTTCTCGAGAAATCCAGTGAGGGCCTGGGCACCGGCGGAAATCTTCTCGACACCGAATCGCATGGTGATCGACTGTGCACAGCGGCTATCCCAAATCCTGCCCTGCACGGGCTCCATCCCTAGCGACTTCACCGTGCGCATACCGTGAACTGTTTCGACGAGGAGAGCCTGCCGCGCGCCTTCCGCCTGGTAAAGATCGTAAAGACGTCGCCGGAACGGGCCCATGAGCAGGCCGACAACAGCGCCGCTCGCGGCAGTGAAGGCCAGAACCATAAGTGTCAACTTGACGCTGTAGAGCGCAAGGACCGGCAGGAAGACGAATAGCGAAAGCGCGTCGAGGGTGGTTAAGAATAGTCGGCCGGTCAGAAACTCACGGATCCGCGCCGCTTGCTGCATGTGCTTGACCAAGACCCCCGCTGCCATGTGCTCGAAGAAGGTGACCGGCAGCCCGAGGAGATGACCGAACGTCTTTGTAGCAACTCGAATGTCGACCTTATTGGTCGCATAAAGCAGCAGGTAGCGCCGCAGAAAGCCGAATATCGCGTCAAAGACTAGTGCTGCGGCCGCCCCTGCCGCGAGTACGTAGAGCGTGGTGAAGCTCTCGTGAACCAGAACTTTGTCGATGACGAGCTGGAAAAAGATCGGGGTGACAAGGCCCAACGCATAGAGCAGGATGGCGGCAATCGCGACGTCCCTGAACAGTCGCCATTGAAGAAGCAATTCCGGTACGAACCACCGGAGGCCGAAACTCCTGCGCCCATCCCGTGTCAACTGCTCGCGCTTGATCAGGATGGTGTCCCCGGCCCATTGGGCACAGAATCGGGCCCGGTCGACAACCAAGACCTCGTCCTTGCGGTCGGCGAGCGGGTCGAAGACGCTGACGACCTCAGTGCCCTCAGCTCCCACTCCTGCACCAAGGACAACGATCCAGTTGCCATTGGCGAGCCGCGTCAGCGCCGGGTAGGCTTCTCCGAGACGGATCAGCGCACCCCACTCCATTTTCGTGCTTCTCGCGCGCAGACCTGCATCCTTGGCCATGCGCAATAGAAGGTTCAACGAGAGCGGAGCGGCTACGGCATAGGCGTGCTTTAGACGCTCGACCGCCAGGTCGAGGCCATGATAACCGGCAATCTTGGACAGGCATTCCAAGGCCGTCTGTGTCGCCAATCCAGGCGGCTCCGCAACCCGGCCTTTCGCGCCACCAGCGGAGTCGATTTCACCGGAAGTTTGAAGAGACATTTTGAGACCGTGGCGCGTTGGGCGCGAGCGCATCGCGTACGACCGACGCACCGTTGTGCGAATCAGCTGGCTGATTCCGCCGGATCACGCCCGCGTCGACCAACCCCTGAAGCGCCTTCTGCATCACATCGACCGAATTGGCGAAGGATTCGACCGAAAGGATCAGCCGCTGAGAAAACACGCGTTTCGGCACATTGTTGGCGTCACGCTCCGTCGGTGAAAGACTGACCAGATCGACGCGGACGATGGTTCCGCTAACGGTAATTTCTTCGATTCCGTCGGTATAAAGTTCGGCGTGCATCTGGTGTCTCCTATGCTGCGAGCTGCTGCCTGAAAACCACATCAACGCCGTAGCTCGTTGCGTTGTAAGTGTTGTTTGGAAACAGGCTATCCGTCCCGTACGCAAACACACCGTTGCCGGCGATCGATGCCGAGGATGGAGCCGTCAGAGGTCCGTTGGTAATTGCGCTGGCGAGGAGGCCCGGATCAGCCGCGTAATTGCCGGCGGTGTGATAGGAGGCGACGTAGGTGGTTCCCGGCATGATCGTCACGGGCGTGGCAAAATTGACCTGCTGCCAGCCACCAGCCGTTTCGCTGGTAAATGTCGCGGTTGCCAGCAAACCAGTGTTGCTCCAAAGATCCGCAACGTGGGTGCCCGTGTTGGACGGCCCCTTGTAAAAGCGAATGCCGACAACATCGCCAGGGGTAGACGTCTGAAACTTGACGCCCAGTTCCACGGAATTTGGATCATTGGCTGCCACAATGCTAGGCACCTGACTTGCGCTGAACAGGCTCACAGTCGTCGAAGACGCAGCGGTCACATTGAGAGCGACGGATGTACTGGCGGTGCCACCATGGCCATCGGAGATGCTGTAGTTGAAGGACGCCGATCCCGTGTAGCCGGTCGTCGGAGTGAAGATCACGCTGTTGCTTTGGGCGTTGAAGCTGGCAACGCCATTCACACCGCCGCTCGCGCTCGTGATCGTGAGCTTATCGCCATCGGGATCGGTGTCGTTGGCAAGCAGTACCGAGGTCGGTATCGCGAAGGGGACGTTCTGCGTGGCGTAGAGGCCGCTGTCGTTCGCAGCGACTGGTAACTGGTTGGCGCCGCCGCTCAAGCTGTTGAACACGACGTCCACCCAGTAGTTGGCGGCTTTGTAGGTGCTGGTCGGGAACAGATTGCTCGTTCCGTAGGTGTAGACGCCATTGATGTTCGCAGGAGCCGTGAGCGGACCACTGGTGCGAGCGGTGGTGAAGTAGCTGGTGCTGGAGGCATAGTGGCCGTTGCTGTGAAAGCTCGCGACGTAGGGGATGCCAGCGGCGATGGACACGGGATTGCTGAATGTGACGGTCTGCCAGCCACTGCTACCCTCGTTGGCGAAGGTCGCGCTCGCCAGCAGCGTACCGGTGCTGCTCCACAACGAGCCCGTATGGGTCCCGGGGTCATTTGCGCTCTTGTAGTACTTGATGCCGGTGATCGTGCCTGCCACGGAGGAGGTGAATTGCATGCCAAGGTTGACTTGCGACGTATCGGAATTCGACAGAATGGCCGGCGTGTCCGAGGTCGAGAACAGGCTCACGCCTGAGGGCGCTGTCGTCACCGCGAGATTGAACGTCTCGCTGACTGACAGACCGCCGACATCGGTGACCGACGTCTTGACGCTGAGGGTGCCAGCACTGGTGGACGTTGGTGTCCCGCTGAAGGTCCGTGTCGAGGCATCGAAGGTCAGCCATGCGGGAAGTGCCGTGCCGTCGGCGGCGGTCGCTGTGTAGGCGAGCGAATCCCCGGAATCGACGTCGGTGAAGGTGCCCGCAGGCAGCGTTAAGGAGAATGACGTGCCGACTGTCGCGGTCTGATCGCCAGTCTGGACGGCCAGCACTGGCGCGTCGTTGGCGCCATGAATGGTAACGGTGAGCGTTGTCGATGACGTGGCGCCGGCGGTGTCGCGCATCGTGTAATTGAACACGTCGGTGAGCATGTTGGTCGACAGCCGCAAGGCCTGCACGGCCGGATCCGTCTCGCTGACCGTGTACGTGAAGGTGCCCGAGGCATTGAGCACGAGGCTGCCATGCGCTCCAGATAGTGCTGAACCAAGTGCACCACTGGTCGAGCCGAAGCTGAAGGCGGTGACCGTCTTGGTATCGTTCGCATCGGGATCGGTATCGTTGGTCAGCACGTTACCGGTGGCCGCCGTGCCACCGGTGCTGTTGTTGAACCCGCCCTTCTCGGTGGCATCACCGACGTCAGCAACCGCGGTGGGCGGCGTATTATTCGTGGTGGAGGATCCGCTGAACACGACGTCCACCCAGTAGTTGGCGGCTTTGTAGGTGCTGGTCGGGAACAGATTGCTCGTTCCGTAGGTGTAGACGCCATTGATGTTCGCAGGAGCCGTGAGCGGACCACTGGTGCGAGCGGTGGTGAAGTAGCTGGTGCTGGAGGCATAGTGGCCGTTGCTGTGAAAGCTCGCGACGTAGGGGATGCCAGCGGCGATGGACACGGGATTGCTGAATGTGACGGTCTGCCAGCCACTGCTACCCTCGTTGGCGAAGGTCGCGCTCGCCAGCAGCGTACCGGTGCTGCTCCACAACGAGCCCGTATGGGTCCCGGGGTCATTTGCGCTCTTGTAGTACTTGATGCCGGTGATCGTGCCTGCCACGGAGGAGGTGAATTGCATGCCAAGGTTGACTTGCGACGTATCGGAATTCGACAGAATGGCCGGCGTGTCCGAGGTCGAGAACAGGCTCACGCCTGAGGGCGCTGTCGTCACCGCGAGATTGAACGTCTCGCTGACTGACAGACCGCCGACATCGGTGACCGACGTCTTGACGCTGAGGGTGCCAGCACTGGTGGACGTTGGTGTCCCGCTGAAGGTCCGTGTCGAGGCATCGAAGGTCAGCCATGCGGGAAGTGCCGTGCCGTCGGCGGCGGTCGCTGTGTAGGCGAGCGAATCCCCGGAATCGACGTCGGTGAAGGTGCCCGCAGGCAGCGTTAAGGAGAATGACGTGCCGACTGTCGCGGTCTGATCGCCAGTCTGGACGGCCAGCACTGGCGCGTCGTTGGCGCCATGAATGGTAACGGTGAGCGTTGTCGATGACGTGGCGCCGGCGGTGTCGCGCATCGTGTAATTGAACACGTCGGTGAGCATGTTGGTCGACAGCCGCAAGGCCTGCACGGCCGGATCCGTCTCGCTGACCGTGTACGTGAAGGTGCCCGAGGCATTGAGCACGAGGCTGCCATGCGCTCCAGATAGTGCTGAACCAAGTGCACCACTGGTCGAGCCGAAGCTGAAGGCGGTGACCGTCTTGGTATCGTTCGCATCGGGATCGGTATCGTTGGTCAGCACGTTACCGGTGGCCGCCGTGCCACCGGTGCTGTTGTTGAACCCGCCCTTCTCGGTGGCATCACCGACGTCAGCAACCGCGGTGGGCGGCGTATTATTCGTGGTGGAGGATCCGCTGAACACGACGTCCACCCAGTAGTTGGCGGCTTTGTAGGTGCTGGTCGGGAAAATGCTTCCGGATCCGTAGCCATAGACACCATTGCCGCTAGCCGGAGCCGTTAACTGGCCATTGGCAAGCGATGCCGTGAAATAGTTGGGCGTACCGGAATAATTACCGTTGGTATGATAGGACGCGACGTAGGTGGCGCCTGCCGTGATGGCCACAGGGTTGGAGAAGTTGACCTGCTGCCAACCGCTGGCTGTCTCGTTCGCGAATATGGCAGTCGCAAGCAGCGCTCCAGTCGAGCTCCAGAGATCTGCAACATGGGCACCGGTATTCAATGATCCCTTGTAGAAACGCAGACCGGTTATTGTCCCGTTCACGGATGCGGTAAACTTGACTCCAACTTCGACGGGGCTGGTATCGCCGGAATTGGCGACCCCTGGCGCATCATTGGTGCCGAACAGGCTCTGCGCAGAGACGAGATAATCGACCTTGAGTGACACCTGGCCGGACCCGCTTTGGCCGCTCGTGTCTGTGATCGTATAGGTGAAACTCGCTATCCCAGCATACCCATTGGTGGGGGTAAAGGTCACCGTCTGGTTCTGCGCATTGTAGCTTACGTTTCCATTGGCCGGATTACCGACGCTGGTAAGTGAGAAAGCCAGCCCGGACGGGTTGGTGTCGTTCGCGAGCAGCGCTGATGCCGGAATGTTCAGCACACCATTTTGGGTAACCGTGAAGCCACTGTCCCCGTTAGCTTGCGGCGACGTCACGCCTGTATCAGAGAAAACGACGTCGACCCAGTAATTTGGGGCTTTCGTAGAGGAAACATCGTCGGGGAAGATCGGGCCAGTGCCATAGGCAAAGACGCCGTTGAGGCTGCTGCCAAGCGCAGTGAGCGCCCCTTTCGTAAGGCCTTCGTAGTTGATGAAGTAGAAATCAGTTGAGGAATAGTGGCCGGTGTTCGTGTGATAGGAAGCAACATACGTCACGCCAGCGTTAACAGTGATAGGAGTGGCGAAATTAACCTGCTGCCAGCCGCTCGCCGTTTCGTTGGTGAAGGTGGCGCTCCCAAGCAGGGTGCCGTTTGTGGTCCAGAGATCACCGATGTGAGTGCCAATGTTCTCAGGCGCTTTGTAGAAACGAATGCTGGTGATCTTGCCCGACACGGCGGGGACGAACTTGACACCAAGCTCAACTGAACCGGAATCGCTATTTGAGATCACCGCAGGCGTATCGGTAATATTGAAGAGTGTCTGGTTGGAAGACGGCGTGACGGTGTAGGTAACCCCTGCACCCGGTGTTTCCAGGTTCAGGCTGTCGTCGATTGCCCTGGTCTTAAGGTTATAGGTCCCCTGAGCCCCTGTGACGAACGTGTATGACCACGTCACATTCGCCGCGCCGACGTTACTGTTGGCCGGATGCCAGGTTGTTCCACCATTCGTGGAGATTTCGACGCCGGCAATCTTTCCACCGGCGTCAGCGGCCGATCCCATCACCGTGATCGATTGTCCCTCGACAACGCTGGCAGCCGAGAGATTGATGACACCAGAGGTCGGCGCCGTACCGTCTGTCGACTGGGTCGCGGCAGTCAAGTTCGCCTGCAGCGTTGCCGGCTGAACCCCCATGTCGGCAAACAGGTTAACCATCGCCTGCTGTACGTTCGGATCTACCGGAGTCGCCGGTCCATCGTGGTCGCTAGCAAGCGCCCATGGCCAGTTGATTGAACCGGCCGAGAATATCAGTGCACCACTAACGGGATCCCGATGCAGCACGAGATTGTGCGTCGCTGTGCCATCCGCGAACGTGTTGCCATAATCGAGGAGATACTGCCCACTTACCTGCACCGTTGAAGATGAGACGCTGATCAACCCCGCCGGGCGAAATCCGTTGTCCGGCGCGGTGTCCCATTCAACACCTAACAGGCCCGGTACGAGCGAGGCGGTCTGCCCGGCTGACGTTTGCGCGACGGCCGTGTTGCGCCAGAAGCGCAATTGGGTCATTGGATACGGTATCGTGATCGTATCGTACCGAAATGCGTTGACCGCGAACAATGTACCGGTCAACTCGTTCGAGGGAAGAGGCGGACCGAACCGCGGGTCAGAGTAATTTCCGGTCGCCTGTCCTGTTGGATCAATCAGCGCATTTGCGTGCGTATCCTTATAGCTGATGAGTGTGCGGTTGGCCGATCCGCTGCCGTCGATGCTGGGTGCCAACCTTGTTTTCCAAAAGATCTCGTTGCCTGTGAGAAACGCAAGGTTCACGCCAGCATGCGCTGCGGCCTCTACGTTGGCGCGCTGAGCTTCGGTCCAATACTCGTCATGCCCCGCGTCCATGAACACTTTGTGATTGAGCAACAACGAGCCGTTTGTCGCAGCATCGATTCCAGAAATGTAGGAGACATCGTACCCGTTTTGCTCGAGCCACTGAATGGCCGCAAACTCAGCCGTGAACGGGGAGTCTCCCCCCTCAGAAAAGGTTCCCTCGCCGTCACGCGTTACGAGAGGGCGATTGTAACTGACCGCGAAAGCCGATCCGTTGATGCCCGGGCCGTTCCCGAAATAAAGGTTGGCGCCTCCCCAACCGTTGTAAGCTTGCCAGTCCTCATCACTTGTCTGCAAGACGATATCGCTGTGCGAAGCGTCGTTCCTTATGACGAACGGGATCTGGAAAATCTGGGTGCCGTTGATGACGCTGGCGATGTAGACGCCCGAGACCGCATCGGTTGGCACGCTCCAGGCGTCGGTTACGCTCCAGTTGCCGGCATCTACGAGGCCAGTCGACGGGTCACTTAACGGAGCAGGTTGGACGACCGCGGCTGCCGCCTGATGCTGCAGACTCGTAACTAGTCTGGCACCATCGCCTCCATAATAGCCCAGGCGGTAAACATCGACGTGGTAATTCGGGTTGCCAGTCAGATTGTTTATCTTGAATTGGACCGTCCCTCCGACATCGGTGCTGATTGCTGTCGCAAACCCTTGGGTCAGAGTCGAATTGTCTCCTGGCTGAATCTGCCAGACACTTTTCGGCGTACCTGGCTTTTGGTTTTCCAGTACGATGGTATTCGTGGGCGGATCGGACACAATGGTGCCTCCCTGCCCATCACTTTTAAAATTCCAATTCGAGTCCATCCCCGAGAACAACAAGGTGATATCGGCCGCACCATTGCTGAAATCAACTACGCTGATATTCGAGCTATTGTCGTAGTGGACGGTCGCCGACATCGATGATGTGAAGGGTAGATCTTTCAGGTCGATCAGGTTCGCTGGCGAAAGCGCTGCCCCCGGCGACGAACCTGCAATCAACCCGTGGAACTTGGCCGACTGATCGAGGACAAGCGTGCCACTTCCCGCGTCGAACGACACGATTATGCCCGAGAATGATCCATTCAAGAACTGCCCGGAAACCGAACCTTCAATCTCAAGGATCGCCTTGTCTGAAATTTCGAAAGATCCTATGCCGGTGACGTCGCCCTTAAGTTTCCCTGTAGCAATGCCATCGCCAGGGAACGACCCTCCTTCGACAGCCCCGTTGTTCACTACATCGCCTTCGACGATAAAGGGCGATCCGACACCAAACGAAAGCGTCGCGCCTGCATCAACGACCAGACTCTTAATATCAACACTGGACGCGCCGGTGACGATATACGCTCCTGCCGCATCGAAGACCGCAGAGTCAATGATCGTCGGGACGCCGGCGCTCCAATTCGTGGCAATATCCCAGACTCCACCGCTGGAATTGGTCCAGTGCGTGGTGCTCGGGACCGAAATCGATGATGATGTCGGCGACGTCCGTTCGTTTGCTGCAAATGGGAACTTCGGGCCCTGATAGCGGCTCGTCAAAGACGTCGACGACAGCAGCTCAGACAATCGCGTTTGGAAGGGCGCAGAGAAAAGATGGGGCGGACTGGATGACCCGCTTGCTGGCGGATGAGCGAACAGCGGGATCCAAAGGCCGGGCGGATCGGAGTCCTCGAATGCATTCCACAACGGCGATTCTCGCCAAAAAACATTCAAATCCGCGGGAATATCTTCCGCTGAAGAAACGGCCCGGGCTCCCCGACCAAAGGCACTCGCCTTTTGAATAAGCATGGCCAATCCGATTAAACAAATAAACTATAGACATTTAGTTATATTTTAGACCGCAGGTCAATTCAATGTGCGCGCGTTTAAAACAAATATAGTTATCGACCAAGGAGCGCTATTTCGAAGCAAAATGCGTCAGCCGAGTGATTTCGTTCAGATATTTGCCGTAACCGCTCTTCTCCAACGGTTGCGCCAGCGCGAGAAGTTGATCACGATTGATGAAGCCGAGTCTAAAGGCAACCTCCTCGAGACAGGCAACCTTCATTCCCTGCCGCTTTTCAAGGGTCTGCACGAACATCCCGGCATCGATAAGAGACTCGACCGTGCCGGTATCCAGCCAGGCAAACCCCCGCCCCATGCGCTCAACGTGCAGCGCGCTGGCTGAAAGGTAGCGCATCTGAAGATCGGTAATCTCGAGCTCTCCCCGCGACGACGGCTCGACGCGACGGGCGTAGCGGACAACGCGATTATCGAAAAAATACAGCCCTGTAATCGCCCAATTCGAAGGTGGCCGTCTGGGCTTCTCCTCGATCGATACTGGGCGGTCCGCCTCGTCAAACGCGACGACGCCATATCGTTCTGGGTCCCGCACGTGATAAGCGAAAACCGTTGCGCCTTCTTCACGTCCTGCCGCCCTGGCAAGTAATTCGCTCAAGCCATCGCCGAAAAAGATATTGTCCCCAAGCACCATCGCCACCCGATCGTTTCCGATGAAATCGGCACCAACGATGAAGGCGTCCGCGAGACCGGCGGGGCGGGCTTGTTCCGCATAGCTGAGCCGAATGCCCCATTGGCTGCCGTCCCCCAGCAACCGCTCGAACTGACACCTGTCTGAAGGCGTGGTGATAATCAGAATTTCGCGAATTCCTGCCAACATCAGCGTCGACAGGGGATAATAGATCATCGGCTTGTCATAAATCGGGAGCAACTGCTTGCTGACCACGTGCGTGATCGGATAGAGGCGCGTTCCGCTGCCGCCAGCCAGCACGATTCCCTTGAGCATCGGTTTCTCCTTCTCCAACCAGCCGGTCGAGACAGACTTCGAGTGAGTGGCGCCAAGGGGCCAATCGAATCCCGAACACACGTTCGGCCTTAGATGAGTCCAGGCACGAGTTCCGTGGCCGACGCGCAGCGGTGGGAAACTCTTCGGTGGTGATCGCTTCGAGCGCCGGAATTCGCGCTCCACGACGGGAAAGCTCGTAGAAGATTGCCTGCGCAAAGTCGTGCCAGCTTGTCTCACCTTGACCGGCGAGATGAAAAATGCCGGCCGTGGCCCTGCGATCGGCCGTTACTGACCGTTCTGCGATCCGAAGGACGGCTTCCGCAAGGTCCAATGCTGAGGTCGGATTTCCATGTTGATCCCGAACAACCCTTACGATGGGCTGCGTCTCACATAGCCGCAGCATCGTTCGAACGAAGTTGCTGCCATAAGGGCTGTAAAGCCACGAGCATCTGATCACGGTCGCGAGCGGATGCGTGGCCAATACGGCTGCTTCGCCGGCAAGCTTCGACGCGCCGTAGACATTCAACGGCGCGGGGATGTCGCTTTCGTCATACGCATCCGGTTTCGCGCCGTCGAACACATAGTCGGTCGAGAGATGGATGAGTGGCACGCTCATCTGCCAAGCAACATTTGCTAGCGTCGCCGCGCCATCGCGGTTGATGCTGAACACTTTCGCTGCTTCAGATTCGGCCTTGTCAACCGCCGTATAAGCGGCCGCATTGATGATTGCAGACGGCGCGATCGAAGCGATGAGCTTGTCGATTCCTTCGCGGTTCTCCAGATCAAGTTCTCGGTGCCCGAGAGCCACAGCAGGCAGACCGCGCATTGTGGCGAGATCACGTAGGCACTTTGCCAGCTGACCGTTCCGCCCGGCAATGAGGATGGGTCGATCGGTCATCTTCACCTCAATGTTGGACCGCGAGGAGACCCAGACGCGAGCCGTCATAGACACCGCAGCGAGCACGCTCCCACCATGCACGGTTTTTGAGATACCATCCGACCGTTTCGGCCAAGCCCTGTTCGAAGGCCCTCGTCGGCTCCCAGCCAAGTTCGCGATGTGCCTTCGACGCGTCGACGGCATAGCGCGAATCATGTCCCGGACGATCCGGCACGAAAGCAATGAGAGATCGTCTCACTCCCGCGCCCGGAGATAACCGATCCAGCACATCACAAATCCGGGTGACCACTTCCAGGTTGGATCGCTGGCTGTCTCCGCCGAAATTGTATTTCTCACCCGGTCTCCCCTCGTACAGAAGTCTTATCAAGCCGGCGGCGTGATCATCGACGTGAAGCCAGTCGCGAATATTTCCGCCGTCGCCATAGACCGGTAGTGGCTTCCGGTCGATCGCATTGAGGATCGTCAACGGGATGAGCTTTTCCGGGAACTGGTACGGTCCGTAATTGTTCGAACAATTCGATACGATGACTGGCAGTCCGTAGGTTCTGAACCACGCGAGCGCGAGGTGGTCCGAGGCCGCCTTGCTCGCCGAATACGGCGAACTCGGCCTGTAGGGCGTGTCCTCGCGAAACAAGTCCTCCGGCCCCAATGAACCGTAGACTTCGTCTGTCGATACGTGGATGAATCGGAACTGCTTCCGCCGCGGAAGCGGCAGACGTTCGTAGTAAATCCTGGCCGCCTCCAACAGCGTGTAGGTGCCAACTATGTTGGTGCTGACGAAGGCCTCGGGCCCGGCGATCGAACGGTCGACGTGGCTTTCGGCGGCCAGATGTATGATCGCATCCGGCTCGTAGTCGGCGAACGCGAGATCCATAACCTGTCGATCGCAGATGTCGGACTGCAGGAACGCATAGGACCCCAGCCCCTCGATGCTCGCCAGCGAAGCCAGGTCGGCTGCGTATGTCAACTTGTCGACGTTGATCACTGCGGCACCGGTCTGCAGCACTAAACGGCGACACACCGCAGAGCCGATAAAGCCCGCTCCGCCGGTCACCAAGATACGCATCTTACTCATCTCCGCTATTCGAAAACGCAAGCTACTTGGCTGAGCACAGGAAGGGTCTGGTCCTTTGGCGATATCTGAGCCTCTGAGGTTGTCACCGGCCACTTGATTGCTAATGCGGGATCAGCCCAATAGACGCCGCAGTCATGGCTCGGCGCGTAGACCTGGTCGACTTTGTACAAGACGACGGTCTTGGGCTGCAGCGTACAGAAACCATGCGCGAATCCCTTCGGAATGAACAGCTGCTCACCGCTTTCGCTATCCAACCGGATGGCGACGTGCTTGCCGAAGTTGGGCGATGAACGCCGGAGATCAACGGCAACATCCAGAATGGCCCCGTTCAACACCCGTATGAGCTTGGCCTGGGCGAAGGGCGGTCGCTGGAAATGCAAGCCGCGCACTGTGCCGATCCGATCTGAGCTGGACTGATTATCCTGAACGAAGTCATGGAGGATCCCCTTTTCGGCAAAAGCCGATCGCCGAAAGGTTTCACAGAAGTAGCCGCGGGCATCGGAGAACCGATCTGTTCGAATTACTTTGACATCAGGGATAGCCAAGGATCGCAGTTCCAGCATTGGGCACCTCCTGCCGGCCCTCAATTTCGAACAGGTTTAACGCAGATTATAATCTTCGATAGGATCAATTTTCCGTCCGCCAACTCGTCTCTAACGCTCACATTATTTTCTAACGCTCACATTATTTGCGATGCAAACACCAATCCGAACGTAAACTTCGGAAACATCATCTTTTTTTGTCGATGTCGCATCGAAGCAGCGGCCTCGCCCTTATTTTCAGCCACACTTAAATTAATATATGATTTATTTAAATTGGCAAGCAGATTTTTTAATGTATATAATCTATCGGCGCCCGCACGTTCTCCCTGAACGTTGGTCTGCGGGCGGGCGGCCTAAACGTGACCCACTGTCAGACAGGTACGTGATGCTCCAGAACAATCTTCAACACACGGATAGATTACGGCTGCCGGTGAACGGGCTGGCTCAACCAGCCCAGGCACAGGGCGGAGGAATAAGCGACATCATCAATTTCGGGATCGGGCTTCTACGGCGCCAATATCTCGTGATCCTTGTCACTGCTGGACTCGTGACTGCGGCCAGCCTGCTTTATCTCCGGGTGGTGCCTCCAACCTATACCGCGCAGGTTCAGCTCCTGTTGGCTAATCCAAGGCCCCAATTTGTCCAGCAGCAATCACTTCTCGCCGAGCCGGCCTTCGATCTCAGTCAAATCGAGACCCAGCTTCAACTCCTGAGATCAAAGGCCACCGCGGTTGCGGTAATCGACCAGTTGAAACTGGCTGACGATCCGGACTTTAATTCGTCAGGGCTATCTCTACAGTCGCTCTGGCAGCGGATTCGGACATGGGCCTCGCCTGGATCGAGGAAAGACAGCCCACCCGATACGAAGGGCGAACCATCGGACACTCTCGTAGACGCATTTCTGAATCGGCTTTCAGCGGGGCGTGTCGGGTTCAGCAGCGTCATTGAGATCAGCTTCAATTCGAGCAACGCGGCCCGAGCCGCGGAGATCGTCAACGCGGTAGCCAATACCTATGTTGCGGACCAGTTCAATGCAAAGTTCGACGCCAATCGCAAGGCAACAAGCTGGCTGCAGGAGAGGCTGCGCGATCTCGGTGACCAAGCCCTCGCTGCACAACGTGCTGTCGACGTCTACAAGGCCCAGAACAATATCGTATCTTTGGACGGAAAGTCCATCGACGAGCAGCAGATCACAGAAATCAACAATCGACTGGCTGCCGCACGTGCCCAGGCGTCGGAGGCCGCGGCCAAGTTGGCTCGCTATGAATCTCTCCTTGCCTCCGATCCGAAGAAGCCGTCCTCGATGATCAATCTGGATGCTGTCGGGGCCGATGCGACGAACAGTCAGATCATTACGGGGCTACGCCAACAGTATCTAGAACTCACGAGACGTGAGGCCGAGTTGACGGCCAAGGTCGGTCGCGACCACTTGGCAGTTGTCAATATCCGGAACCGCATTCGGGAGTTTCGCGTCTCTCTTCTCGACGAAGTCAGAAGACTTGCCGAAGTCAGCCGAAGCGAATTCGAGCTCGCTAAACAGCGGCAGGAAGAAATCGAAAAGCAGTTGTCCAAGGCCGTTTCGCAGTCCCGTTCAGTCAATTCTGCTGAGCTGACTATCAAGGATTTGGAAAGCCGGGCAAAGGGCTTGCGTAGCTTGTATGAGACTTTCCTGCAGCGTTACATGGGCTCCGCACAGCAGGAGACATTCTCCATCTCGGAAACGCGGGTAATCTCTCCCGCTTCGCCACCGTCGAGCAAGAGCAAGCCAAAGACAAGGCTGGTGCTGGCGGTCGGCATCCTCGGCGGTCTCGCGCTAGGCGTAGGCTTGGCGCTGCTCAGAGACCTTATGGACCGCGTCTTTCGCACCTCTTCACAAGTGGAAACTGTGTTGGAATTGCCTTGTCTATCTTTGGTCCCATTGTTACCGGCCCGCAAATCTCCGAAGCTACCAGTTCGACTCCAGCAAACCCACGATGATGTTCAGCAACAGATAGCTTCGTCTCCAACCGCAATTCATCGAACCGTGGTCGGGATGCCGCTATCTCGATATACCGAGGCAATTCGTTCCATCAAGCTAGCCATCGACCATAATCCGGCGAAAATCTCCTCCCAGGTCATCGGCATTACCTCGGCCCTGCCGAATGAGGGGAAGACCACGATTGCAGCCTCGCTCGCGCAATTGATCGGGCACACCGGCAAGAGAGCTATCATCGTCGATTGCGACCTCAGGAATCCCTCACTATCAGCGATCTTTGCGCCCAAAGCTGCCGCCGGAATTATCGAGGTGGCAAACGGCAGCCGCTCCCTCGCGGACACTATCTGGCGGGATCCGACGACCAATCTTGCATTTCTACCTGCCGTGCGGCGGGGACCTCTGCTTCACACCAGCGAAATTCTTTGCGCCGACGCGATAAGCAAGTTGTTCGACCGTTTGCGAGCCGACTACGACTACGTCATCGTCGACCTCCCTCCCCTGACACCGCTGGTCGATGTCCGAGCCACTTCGTCTCTAATAGACTGCTACATTCTCGTTGTTGAATGGGGCCGAACCAAAATAGATGTCGTGCAGCACGCGCTGCACACGGCACCCAACATCCACGAATCGCTGATTGGAGCAGTTCTCAGCAAGACGGATACCAAGGCAATGGCTCGATATGACGGACACCGGAGCTACTACTATCATGATAGCCATTACATCCGTTATGGACTTTCCGGGTCTTGAGGCTGTCTCGTAGTGGCCCCCCGTTCTCCGCCTAGCGGATCAGTGGAGTGGCCGCGCGACAAGGTGGTGTTTAAATGATTATCCGGCTTGTCATGTTAGCCGAGTTAGTGGCGATCACCGCGGCGCTCACATTGCCGGAAAGCCTACAGAGCTTGGGATTGGCATCGTTCATACTTGCAACAGCCGCGTTCGTTGTGGCGATCTTTCCGTCATCCGCATCCCTCGGGCTCGCCAAGCTGCTCCGGCCTTATCTCGTCGTTGTACTCGCGGCGCCGGCGCTCTGGATGGCGTTACAGGCGGTGCCGATGCCCGTGGACACGCTCGGCAATCCCATCTGGGCAACTGCTTCGGCGGCCTTAAACGAGCCCCTCGCCGAAATGATTACAGTCGATATTGGTGCGACTATGCTCTCGCTCGCGCAGTATTGCGCTGTGCTCGCCGCGGCCTTCGTCACTGCGGTCATCACGCTTGACCGATATCGCGCAGCGCAAGTCCTGCATCTCCTACTGTCGGTAACCACCATTGCGACAGCCATGTGGTTCGGTAAGGAAGCACGTGCTGTCGCCGGACCCGACGGCTCAACCGTCGCTGTGCTTGGCGTCTTGCTCGCCTGCGCGACGGCGATACGCGCAGCGGATCAATTGCGGCGGCACAGGCGGCCAGGAATAGTCGCGCCAACCCCGCTCCCTGCTTTGTCCGCCGCGATCATCGCAATGATTGTGTGCATGACCGCGCTGCTCATTCGAACCGACTCCGCCGCCGTCATTGCCGCCCTCCTTGGATCAGGAATCTTGGTCTCGGTGTTCAGTATTCGGAGATGGTACTTGGGCTTGTGGGGGACCGCTGGTGTTCTCGCAACCGCCGCAATACTCTTTATTGCCGGCGCAACGGTCATTCCATTCAGGACTAACACCGATGTGACGATCGCGTTGTCGACGAGCAGCCAGATCGCGACAGAACGGATGCTACAGGACGTCAGGCCGGCGGGATCCGGTGCCGGCGCTTCGACGGTCCTCTTGCCTCTTTATGGGGACGTCGATATCGGCGCCCCGCGAGAAAGGTCAACGGCTGCCGCTGCAATCGTTATCGACATGGGGTGGGCGTTCCTTTGCGGCCTCGTAGTGATTGCAATGCTTGGCGCTTGTATCCTGTTCAGGCGTTCTCTGTCACGCGGTTACGATTACGTATATCCAGCCTTGGGCGCCGGCGCTTCGATTGCACTGCCAATATTAGCCTTTGCCGAGCATGGAATTCTGGGTCTTGGCGCATCGCTCCTGGTCGCAGCGCTTTTTGGACTAGCATTCGGCCAAAGCGTCCCCGGTGTAGGCCGCGAGGCCTTAACCGTGGAATCGAAAGAGGCCTCGGATTGGATGGCCGGTCCCGTTCCGGCGTCTCGTCCAAGGCTCGCCTCAGCGCTTGTCACCATTTGGCCGCGCGTTGCCCTGATGGTGCTTGGAATAGTGCTGATCATGCAGACAATGTGGATGGTTCTCCCCACGTGGTATCTCGCTGGTCAGTCTTCTTTGTCGGCAGCTGTTTCGGCCGCAGCGGCATGGCCAAACGGGATCTCGAAACCAGTTTCGGTTGCGGCTGCGCGCGGAGACTTTCGAATCCACGGCGAATCGCTACCCCGCGGGGAGCCAGCTCTCGCCGCGGACGAGCAAAAGACCGAACTTCCGGCAGCGTCGAGTTCTTTGGTCCGGTCATTGCGCTCTTCGCCGCTTCACGGCGACATTTGGCTCATGCTCGCGGCGTCGAAGCAGAATTCGTCCCAGTCGAGCACGGCAGCCATGCTCAAGATGTCGTACTATACTGCGCCGAACGATTTGGATCTGCTTCCGTTAAGGCTATCGGTCGCGCTCGCTACAGATGCTGTGGTACGGGAGCTTGAATTTCGGGACTTGATCAAGCGGGACGTCAGCCTCGTCGTTACGCGTGGATCTGCTATCAGATCAGCGCTTGTGACCGCGTACCGGTCAGCCTCAAGCGAGGGGAAGATCTATCTCGAGAGCCTAATTTCGGAGCTTGATCCGACGTACCTCGACAACATGCGCGCGCCGCGTTCTCGTCAGGGTTCTCGATAGAATCCTCTGGTTCCGTGACGGCGGCTTGCGTGCAGGAAGCCTTACCTCTGCGGCAAAACGCTCCGCGAGTGAAACTGCCGCTCCAAGACCCGGGTACGGAGCCCACCCGACTGCGTTGCGAGTTCCGGCACCGAAAGAATTTCCGCCACGGACCATGACTTTGAGCAAATTTAAATAACACGGACCAACATTTCATACTTGATAATTCCAATAGATTAATAATAAATTAAATAGTTAATCTAGGGCGCCCGGCAATGAATTTCGTGAACCGACATTTCCCCGATCAAGATGAGACGGATTGTGTCAGTCCGGGGCCAGCGGTACCCCGCCAGCATAACTGGCCCCTCAGATACGAGTCGATCGAATACGTGGCGCTCTGTGCGGATGTTGCGACCATTCTATTTGCGAGCGTCGTTTCTAGGTCGCTGCACCAAATTCAAGATGCGCAGGCCGCAGGTGACTTGAGTAACGCACTTTGCTTGGCACTGGTCAGCGCAGCTTGTCTCGTTTGCCTGTTGAAGACCCATGGCCTCTATCGGCCAGTTGAGCTCCTTGTCCTTCGAAATCAGATACGCGCCCTTTGTTTGGCGTGGACGTCATTGTTGCTTTTGATTTGGGCCGTGTTCGGCTTTGCGATCGGTCCGGGTTCTTCTCAAGAAGCAGGCTCACTCTTCGCTGTCATCGGCCTAGGCTTGCTTATTGCCGAACGGTGGGGTGTCAGGACACTTCTCGGTAGAGGCCTGAGCGGTAGAAAATTTGCTAGCACGAACATCGCTTTGATCAGCGATCAACCTCTATCGGAAAATGCCGGGCTGTCTGAAACGTTGGCAATGCACGGTTACTGCGTCAAGGGAAGGTTCAGCTTGCCTCCGATGGGCTTCGGTCCTGCCAGTAGAAGGCGGCTCGCCAGCCGCGTGATTGACTACATTCGCAGTTCCCAGCTTGACCAAGTGGTGGTGGAGGCTAACCCGGAACGATGGCCCGAACTTCGGGCCTTGGTTGCCGATTTACGGGTATTGCCTTTCCCGATCATGTTCGTGCCGGTCGGCACAACATCCGAGTTGCTTCGACATCCTACGCGGAGTCTCGGAAGTGCCGTTTGTGTAGAACTTCAGCGCGGTCCCCTCACGCCCATTGAATGCGCGACGAAACGAACCATCGATCTCGTTGGCGCAGGCCTCGCCTTGACGATATTTGCACCGCTCCTCGCGCTGGCTACGGTGGCGATCAAGCTGGATTCTCCTGGCCCTGTATTCTTTCGACAACAACGCTGCGGCTTTAACGGCCGGACCTTCTTGATCCGCAAATTTCGGACGATGCATGTGCTCGAGGACGGGCCTGTGATCCTTCAGGCCGACCGCGCCGATCGACGCGTTACCCGCGTCGGCAAATGGCTGCGCCGGACAAGCTTCGACGAACTGCCACAGCTGCTGAATGTACTCGACGGCAGCATGTCACTGGTGGGCCCCCGTCCTCATGCCTTGGCTCACGACGGAGAATTTGACAAGCTGGTGCGCAACTATGCCCTTCGCCGCAGGGTCAGGCCGGGATTGACTGGGTGGGCTCAAGTCCACGGCTGCCGCGGCCCGACTCCTACAGCGGTCATGGTCGAAACACGTGTACAATATGATCTCTGGTACATCGACAACTGGAGCCCTCGGTTGGATCTCGCAATCTTGCTGCGAACCCCCGTGGAGGTGCTGCGTGGCCGCAATGCCTACTAGGCGCACAGATTTATGTGGCTGCGCCGGCTAGCTTGCCGCCGATCATTGCCGAGCCGGTCAGCCCCGCTGACGAAGCTTAGGACCCGCTTCGCCTATGCGAAAGTCCTCAACCCTTCGACCGGACTTCACTGCTGCAACCAACCACCGCGGCCGCTTGCCACGCCCTGACCAGGTCTCGGACGTCTGTGGGTTCCGATACTTCGGCAGAACTCGCGGATATTTACGCCTCTGCTTTCCGGTCGGAGACGCGCCTGCGCCACGGGAGTCCGCTAAAACAGCCATCCCGCCCCCGAGAACTGCTAAGCGCTTCTCCAGTTCGTGCTTCTCCGCCTTGATCCGCTCAGACAACATCCCGCTAATTTCCTCATGAAGCGACCAGAGATCGTCAAGAGACATGGATTCTAGTTCGAGTTTCTTAGCCGACATGGGCTCACCTTTTAGTTGCGATCATCTAATATTGGCCCGATTGACATTAATCAAGACGAAGAGCCAAATTGTCCCGCAAAATGTGCGGAACCGACTGGAACCTTCGTTCCAGATAGCTGCGTCTCGGTTATTAATCAAGTCTGGAGAATGAGTGATCCGCAGAATTTAACCGCGGAGAAGTAATTTCACGCGCCCAGCGCAGGGCCGCGGAACGCATCAAACGTCAAACCGGACCTTGGGATGAGATCAAGCCGGTCGCGTGAACAACTTTTCGCGCCGCAGCCTCAAGAAGGACGCTTGACGCGCCGAGGCGCTCTTCCTTCGTCTGGGCATCCTTATTACCGTACGGTCGTCCCATACCCGCAGACGGGAGCGAATAACTTCGATATCCCGCAGTGCACGCTGCCTGAGCTCGATTTGGGCCATCAGAGCCTGGATGTCCGAAAATGAGGCCGAGGGAACGATAAATCGGCTGACTGAATCTTGAAGACGTTCAAGAGGAAGTTCGATCAAGACTGCTCCTCCATCAGCAATTTCTTTGCTCGAAAGCATTAATAAATAATCGTCGCAATAATTATTAAATCATATATAATAATTTTATTGCCAGGTCAATTCCGGTACTGACTTCGTCAATCGTTCATTCGCGGCTCGGTCACGATACTCGAATGTAGAAGATGATAGATGGGCAACCAGTCAGTCGAACGGTGACGAGAATGCTATGCGCAAGCAGGATCTCGAAGCTATGGATTTTGAGGAACTTTGGCTTCTCCACGAGGAGCTGACCAAGATTCTTGCTGAAAAGATAACCGCCGAGAAGCGTCAACTGGAAAAGCGTCTTGCGCAACTCAACCAACCCGATCAATTGGGCCAAGCTGAAAGCGGAGCAGCCGAGACGGGGACGGGGCAGCCACCACGCCGCAAATACCCAAAGGTCGTACCGAAATACCTTAACCCACTCCAGCCGACAGAGACTTGGTCGGGACGCGGTAAACAGCCTCGCTGGCTGGTTGCCGCGCTCCAATCAGGGCACACGTTGGAGGAGTTCAGGATTCACGAGAACGACGAATCACCCGATCGGATTGCTGGTGGTCAAGGGCATTCCTAGCTCTGCGCAGGCGCAAATTTGACTTGCCTGGAAATGCCTGCCCTGCGGATTCTGGAAAACAGTCTACCGACCTGCGAGTAGGTAGCTGATTGCAAAACCCGTTCCGCCAAGGGATCTGCCGCCAATCCCTCGAAAGCGCTCGTGAGACCGTCGCTGACCCTAGACCTTTCCCGTACGAACCGCGGTGGTCGCTCTCAACAGCAACTGTAAGGTGCTCGCTCTTGGGACAGACCACAATCCACGCGGGCGCGCGCTGGTTTTCGTGCGGCCAATGGCCGCCTCCCTACGGTAATTTCTGAGGTCCAGAACAGTCATCGCGAGGAAGGGCACACGAGTGGCGGGATAGCGCGCTTGCATCAATTGTCGCATGAACTGCAGACGCGGAATCAGTCGGGAGCGCAGCGAGCGCGGGATCTCAACCCCGAGCAGCTCAGCGAGAGCGAACAACTGGGTTTCAACTGCGTTCTTCATCAATTCACCCGAAAGATGAGAGATAAGCTCATTCCAATCGATACCCCCGAGGGGACTGCTCAAATCTCGCAATTCAAGAAGATGTCGCAGATCGAGGTCGCCCAGCCAGTAACCGAAGTCTTGAAACTGATCGTGGATGATCAAGATAAGCGCCCGGTAGGTAGGCGTGGGAACATACGCGCTCCCGGGCCCCAACCGCGTGGGGACGCAATGATTCAGGGTTTGTCCGGGATCGCGGTTGAAGTATCCGGGGCCTGGAGCAGCGCGCTGCAGATCGATGGTCCCGACATCCCGCGACCGGTTCAGCTCTACATACCATCTCTGGCTTTCGGGAAGGGACCGCTCATGAATTTGATAGCCAATTGCGCCCAGAGCGGCGACCGCCCTTTCAGCTTCGTCCGGCATGACCATAATATCCAGATCAGACATCAGCCGAATCCCTCGCCGTTCATCAGGCGCGGTGGCTAGCGTTGCTGCTCCCTTGAGCAATATTGGCGTCACTCCTTGGCCGTTCATCGCAATGACGGCTTCTTCCAATTGAACCGCCAACCGGTCGTTGCGCAGTACGTTTCGGTGATAGACCTGTCGGATATACGCGCAGACGTCGTCCGGCAACACCGATGCAAATTGATCGACGAAGTCAATGAGCGCGGGCGTCGTCAATGTCTCGTTTGCGAGGCCGATTACGGACGTCCACTCCACATCGGCAGGCGGCAAACCTCGAAGGCAATTACAGAGGCTCGTCAGTGCCGCACTATGCTTTGCCATTGCACAAGTCCATCAGCAGCGCCCGGGCCTCTCCCGACTGGGAGTAGGTAAGCTGAAACGATCGCGCGCCGGCGACAATCCGCTTCAAAGCAAAAAACCCGGCCTGCGACAGCCTTCCGTCGGCGGCAAATGCGCCGTCAATGAGCCGCTTCATCGAATCCAGCTGATCCAGCGATGCCAGCTCGGCCGTGCCGCTCGCAACCCGGTTCAAAAAAATGATCCAACTCGCAGAAAGGCTTCCAATGTGCGCGTTCCGAATAGGCAAGTATCGCACCTGAGCGCCGTCGGCCCTGCAATGCGTGACGCCGTCCCAACTGCTATGCAACAGCGACAACAACTCCCATGACCCTTCCTTGAGAGTGAGAGCAAATGGAAATCCACAGACCGCGCCATCATCACCAATCAGCGCAACATCGTCACCGGTATACTGAAATCCTGCGTCCACCAATTGCAGTGTAAGCGTCGACTTGCCGGCTCCCGGCTGGCCGCACAACAGCAAGCCAGTCCCGCAATTCGCAAGAGACGCGGCATGGAGGGCGAAGACCCATCGATCGCTTCGAATAAGCCGCTCGGTCAAGTACGCTTTGACTGTAGGTGCAAGTGCTTCGAGTTCACATCTGTGGACGCCCCCGTCAATTCCTCGGAAGAACACTCGATCGTCCAGCAGCATCGCCTCGATTGCGATATCGTTTTCGCCATCCTCGTTGTCCAGGATGCAAAATAGCGAAACCAACCGCTGCAGGAGCTCCCGATTGTCAGCCCGGACACTGATACGATGCCGCCCTAAAATGGCTGAGAAGGCACAACTGGCCGAGATTTGCCAATCGACGTCGAGCAGCCCTTGATCTGTCCAAGCGTCTATAGCCTGCCACGTGAACCGGCGCGCCGCGTGCTCAACAATGTCCAGCTCTCCGAGCTCCCGATAAACGGTTGCCAAAGAAGCGCCCTCTGCCAACTTGCACCAGATAAATGCACCCAGCTGGTCCAGCTGATAGATGTTCTGCCTTGTCTCACTAAATAGCACGGGTCGGCCATCCAGCAGTGCGAAGACTGCATCCACAGCTGGCCTCAACACCACTTTTTCTGATGATTTTTCGAGCACGGCTCCAGCCAACATGAGCAGTATTTAATCTCGTCACCGTGCCGAGCCAGCCGCGACGAAATCTGCGATGCACTGTTCCACAGCCTTCGATGGAACGAACAGCCGCCTCAGATCCAAGCCCAGCATCTAGCGTGGGCACACATCACTTCGAAAATGGCCAGACACCGACGGGTCAAGCAGCCAGCTGATTGCCCTCGCCTGTTCTGGTTCGAGAATTGTTCACCACATCTTCTGTACAATCGCTGTGCAGCACAGCTAAGCGGTGAGCGTCCAGCAGATACCGATAGGCTTCACGATCAGCACTGCGCTCTTTTAAAATTCGTTCCCTTTCACCGATGATTATTAATTGGTCGCGCATTTTGGCGAACTGCAGCGTAGCGGAGCCGATGTTGCGCTTGTTATGATTTGATTCCCACATGGTTCCCTCCCAGCACAGCACAACTTACAAAGTTAGCTTACGTCATGCGGCAGAATTGACAATAAATATTCGCGGCGTCAAATATAATAAAAATGCGCCGTATGATTGAACCTGCACCATCCCCCTTGATACCAAGGGGCGCGCTCGTAGAAGGCGCTCGGAGACCCGCCGACGATTAACCGGCTCATCAACGACAGATATCCATCGATCCTTATTCCGATTTCCAGAACGCATACGCTCGATTCATTCGAGCAAATGCGATTTAATTTGCAAATTGATTTTTTCGAAGCGAACATATGACGAAGTGAAGAACGAGGAGTGAAGCTGTCGAGATGCGCCGTCACCGGCATCTCTCATGGCGCCAAGCAAACGCCCAGCGCCCGATGCCGCTAAGTAAACAGCACTCCCACTCAAGCCAGCCGGTTTCCGATCAGCAGCGAGCAATATCTAGGAAAGGCCTACATGGGTATGATTATGGTCAAGTGCCCCCAAACCGGTCACGTTATTCCCACCGGTATCATGTCCGATCGTGAGACATTTCTGCGAAGCGTCGTGTTTTTCGGCAATACTCATTGTCCAATTTGCCGCGCCAATCACAATTGGTTTGCTCGCGAGGCTTGGGTGGAGGAACCGGTCACTCAGCTTGTCAAGTTGTTCGGAAGGGCGCCGTCGTGCTGATGTCGAATATCGTCGGCGTATACGTCTGGCCGAATTAACGGTGGAATGCGGACCGGATGGATAGCCTTATTTGGCACCGCGCTTGCTGAGTTCTGTTGCGCTCCACCTTCCGACCCGTGGAAAGGAACTTGGCCGCGCCTGATAGAAGCGAAATGATGCGCTTCTCAATGGAGACTGTTGCTATGCCGCTTCGGCCAGATCCGCAGCGGCTATGTGCAAGTTGAGAGATCGGGTCCTACCTCCTCTCAGCTGATCGCTATCATGGTCCTTTCGCCCTCACCGGGTAGAATCGCGCCTAGCTTCGAACTTCGCAGGCGACCGCGCTAAGCGGGGATGCGGATCTCGTTCATCGGCCCGATCGCCGATAACGGCTCCTGCAAAACATTAAACGACTGGTCGCCTGCAAATTGTCCGAGCGAGAGAAGCCGCAGCGAATCTCCGCTGCGGTTCTCGACAGGAGGCGTGCCGCCTGGATGTGGAGTCCTGATGGGACGCGCTGCACGATGCTGCTAGGCTGAGCGAGGGTTCACGATGGTGTACCCCCTTAGGGAGCGCGCGTGGATCCTCGTCGCGTGCCCTCCCGAGTTTGCGTCATACGCCAACCAGATGTCACCGGCGATGTGCCGCTCCAGGACAAAGACGTGTCCGCGTCGCGCTGCAGCCATTCCCGGGGCGGGCGAGCCGCGCGGAAAACGCAGCCAATTAGCCGCCAGGTTAAGTTCCGGCACTATGCGACCAAACACTCGTATTGCCGCACCACATCCACAGAACGATCGAGGGCAACCGGCTGGACGACCGCCGACGATCTCAGTCTCAGCCATGTCTGAGCTGACTGCGGACATCCTTAAGCTCCGAACAGCATCTGGTTTTAGACCTCGTGCTGATCTGCTAGATCTCTGCATGTGCACCAACGACGTTGAAAAATCGCAGGGCATAGTGACGTTGCATTCGGGTGGAGGAGGACGTAAAGGGCGCGCCTCCGAAGAAACGGAGATTGTTAAAGCGAAAATTAACGCAGTTACTACTCGACTAAACATGCAGGGGACTCCCGATTAATGGCCCCGCCCCAGCCAAGAGAACGCCTTGTATTTTGTCGAATTTAAGCTTGCCGTTTAAAATTTCTCACTTGAATAAATTAAATAATTGAACAGGATTTGGGGACCTATGCCGGCCTTATGTCTCTTTGCGATGCATTGCGAGCAAGGTTGGAGCGCACGCGGACAGGCGGTGATTCTCACATTCTCCGATGTTGGATAGATCCCTGGGAGGCCCTTACCAGCCTCAGCTTACAGGTTCAGCGCTTGGTCGGAAAATGAGAGCCCAAGGGCCGGGCACACGCAATCGCGGGCATGGGATCTCGCCGGCTTTGAGGCCAAGGTACCCCTCCGGCAGCGCACGGTTGAGTGCCGTCGCCCTAACAGCATCCGCTCGCTTTGCCGTCGTGAAAGAATGTTCAACCGCATAAATTCCCGGGAGATGGCCTCAATGGGGCCCTCTCGTTTTGGCGGGGCGCCTGCTGCTTAGTCCTTCCTCCCGCCGGGGTGACATCTTACTGATAGATCCGTCTGAGTTTTCGAATGATCCACCGTGCTCGCCATCGGCGCAGCTTTAGGGCCTGGGACGAAAATCGGAGCCAGCCTGGTCGGCAGCGAAAGGACACTGCGTGCCACCTCCTCCTCGTTACTGTCGTGCACCCCACGCTAGCGAGACGTAAAGATGCACCGCAAGCAGAAAGACAGCCGCATATCCCGTGAAGAACAACATTTGGGGTACCGCTCGAAGAATGACCTCTTTGATATTGCCCATATGAGCCTCTCGGTGCTCCCTGTTCGGTGGCACGGGGCTAAAGGTTGCGCTCTTACGATCGAAGCTGCTTTTGCAGATCGTTACGCTCTTCAAGTAGTTCGTTCAAACGTTGAGCATTGCCAATTTGTGTTTCCTGCCACTCGATTCGATCTTCTGCAGTCCATAAGTAAGACTCTCGATTGAACCGATCTTTTTCAAATCCATCGACTTGAATGTACATCTCGATTTCACGCTCAACCTTGTCCAACTGCTCTTGGAGAGCCCTCCGTTGCCTCGGTGGCCACGTTTTAGCAATATCCGTCACCCGCCTGAACCTACACCCCAAGTGAAGAGGCTTGGCATCCGCATGCTCCGACGAGAATAGGAGCTCCGGATTGGGTTTATTGGGCGACCTGTTGAGCGAAGCGATATGTGTGCTTGGTAATAAATGCATCGACATCTGAATAGCTCGATTTATGGGAGCGACGTCTACAATATTATTCTACCGAAATATATGAGGAATATACCTTAAGCTATAGCATTTCAATTCCATAAATAATCACAGACGGCGCCGGACTCCCCGACTGCGCTTTGGCTGCCATGGAGGGAATTGAGCCCGTTGCAAATTCTTATTTAAATACTCCAATGATTTTTATTAATTGAACAATGGACACACTGAATGCCATGAGGGCCAATCCAGGCTGCTTCGCTGTCGATGCGGACAGGGGCTGACGGCTCTGCCATGCCCTTTCGGCGAACGAATAGAACAACCATCTGCCTCACGCGGATGAAGGTGGCGCTATGATGGAGTGGGGATGTCCGCGCCTCCCGCTATTCTTTCCGCAGGCTTTCGGCATGCCCCTTCAGGACCGCCGGTTGTCGCGATATAGCGATCAAGTTCGTGACCATTTGCGTCAGGTGCGGCAGGGCATCGCTGGGCTGGGCGACATCGATATCATCCACTTGCCAATACAGGACCCGGTCCGCCACAGCCGGAAAGTGGCGTTCGATCATCGATCGATGCTCCGCCTCTTTCAATCCTATGACGACATCTGCTTGACTGAAGTCAGCTAAACTGCAGGCCTGCGGAAATTTATCAGCGCCCTTCGGGCTAATTCCTAGGGCTTGCAACCCCTCGAGTGCAAAGCCGGAGATGGGACCGGTGTTCTCAAGCGCCCCCCTCTCGGCAGAGCCTCTGGAGAATGCTCGCCATGGCAGCTCCTCTTGTTCAGCAAGGTGATTGAACAGTTCCTCCGCAAACCGGCTGCGGTAGTAGTTGCCCGTACAAAGGAAGAGAACCCATTTGCAGTTTTCAGTCATTCCGAGACGCCAGGAAATGGAAGTTCGATGGTGGCTGGAGGCGTGAGTTTATCTCGAATCGCGCCAATCTCCTCGACCCAACGATCACCAGCTTGTCTCCTGTAACATCGCTGGCCGAAAGCTTGGCGAATGCGCCGCGAGGCCATACCGCACCGTCAGCTATTCTGTCGAATGAAGAATGGCATCAGCTTCTCGAAGATTTGCGACCGAAAGCGATCAATCTCCCAGGTAAGCGCATCGCTAAACCCTGTGGCATACGCATGGATAGTGGCTCGGTCCGCAGTTACCTTGGTGGGCACCCCATTTACAACCACCAAACCAGTCAGAACCTTTCCATCCCATTCAACTGCGCGACCACAATCGACCGACATGGCAACTTCCAATATAAATGACAGGATGGCCTTATATCTCACACATTCCAAACCTGCGCCAATCTACTTGATTTTAATAACACGATTAAATCGAGGATTGAAATGGAATTTACGTAGCTAACTGCCTCTTTTGATCGATTGACATTGCCGATGATCACCTATTCGACTCCCATTTTGCATTTAATTAACGCGATACGCGGAGACTGGCTCTGGTCTATCGGGCGACCGATGCCGGCGCGACGTGCGTTTTCCAAGCTCGCCGACCGGCTGGCGAACCTCGCTACCGTTACTGCCGACGATCGCCACCTGCTCACGGTTGCGCCCGCAGCGTTAGGGGAAGGACTGCAACAGCGCCTGTCCGCCGGACTTCACGCAGACGAAGTCCTGTTGAAGCTGGACGAGGTTGCTAAAAGGGCCAATCGTCGGCCCCGTTCTGGATGTCAGTCGGGAAGACCGCAGGAACAACGCCGCGGCGGTATTGACCGGCCTGATCGACGGTAGAGGCGCTCATCGACCGATTTCTTGCGACCACAAAGGGCGCGCGCGATCGAGAACGACAAGAGCCGTCCGTGGCACAGGCGCGATTAGCTCGAAATGCCGCACGGCGTGCGGCGGATTTTTGCCGCACGCGTGCCGCACGGCGGCCAAAAGAACGAACCGAGGTCGGCCTAAGCGACTGATGCTGTTGTGGATTAGATGGTGGGCGCACCAGGGCTCGAACCTGGGACCCGCTGATTAAGAGTCTCATCTTCTACGAACGCAAACAGGTACTTAGCTGTAAAATGGTCGTTCAATGAGCCTATATAGACCAATAGGTTACACGCGGATTGTAAATCGCATGGGGAACCCCCAGCCCTGCGTCCGGAACGTAAGTAGCGATCGAAAAATCCAGCGCTTGTTACGAGCAGGCTGCTCCGGACATTTTTTGACGGGGGGTGCAGGTGGTCATCATCCTTTTCTGCCCGGCCGCGCCCTTCGCTGGTTGCGCCACCGGCGCCTCGAAGTCGAGGCGGAAGGCCCGCAGATACGCGTCCATAGCCCCGGTGAAAGCAACTCCGCCCGCCGTGACCACAAGGCCACTCACCAGTGGTGTGTCCCAGTTGAATGCCATTCCAAGCGGCGTACGACGGCGAGCCGAACGGGTTGAAGATCGCGCGCGACGGGCGGATCGTCATCACGGACTATCGCTATGGGCTCATGACGCTCGATCCAGCCAGCGGCAAGGTCACGTCCATGCTGGAGCGGCGCTGGTCGGAGCGTTTCAAAGGCATCAACGACCTGGTCCTTGCCAGCAATGGCGACATCTATTTCACCGACCAGGGCCAGACCGGCATGCACGACCCGACCGGTCGCGTCTATCGCCTGCGCGTGGACGGAACGCTCGACCAGATCGTCAACAACGTCCGCAGCCCGAACGGCCTCGTGCTCAACGGCAGCGAACACATCCTCTACGTGGCCGCCACAAGGGGCAATGCGATCTGGCGGATACCGCTGATGCCCGACGGCACGGCATCGAAGGTCGGCATCTTCATTCAACTGTCCGGCAGCCTCGGCGGGGCCCGATGGCCTTGCGATAGACGAGCAGGACAACCTTGCCATTGCTCACGCCGGTCTTGGTACCGACTGGATTTTCAGCCGCCTGGGCGAGCCGCTCTATCGGATCCGCTCCTGCGAAGGGCTCGCCACCACCAACGTGGCCTATGGCGGTCCCGACAACAAGAGCCTCTACATCACTGAATCCGAGAGCGGCTGTGTCCTGGTTGCGCGCCTTCCCGTCGCCGGTCGGTTGATGGCGTCGCATCGATAGCGAAAGGATAACCTTCATGCTCTGGACGGTGCAGACGGTAGTTCTGATTCTTGGCCTGACCGCGTCGGGGACGGCCTGGGCCGCATGGCCCGACGACAACCCGGTCGAAGTCGTCGTTGGCTTCGCCGCGGGTGGCGGGACCGACGTGATGGCCCGCAAGCTTCTTCCCTTCGTCGAGAAAAGACTTGGCGGGAACGCGAGATTTGTCGTCGTCAACAAGCCCGGTGCCGGCGGCGAGATCGCGGTCGCAGCGATTGCGCGCGCCGTCCCCGATGCCTACGCGATCGGGTCGTCAACGTCCCCGGCTACAACTTTCTGCCGATGAAAGACCCTGTACACCATGGGACGAAATCCGTCTGGTTGCGCGCGTGGTCGACGATCCCAGCGTGATCGTCGTTCGCAACGACAGCCCGTTCACGACCCTCGCAAGCGTGCTCGACGCGCAGCGCAAGAAGCCGGGTTCGGTCACGTTCGGCCATAACGGCGCGGGCACGAACAAACATCTGGCCATCCGCATGCTCGCAAAGGCGGCCGGCGTCGAGCCGAATGAGATTTCCTATCGCGGAACGGCAGCGGCCATCTGGTCAGCCTGAGCAAAGTGCCTAAGCTTCACGGTACCAACAAAGCAGAGCTCCGGGCTATCGCAATCCTGTCTAAGCCTAGTTCCTCATCATTGCCCGGCGTACCCACGGCCGAGGAAGCCGGCGTTCCCGTCATCATGACCGCCGAGCGCGGCTTTGCGCCGCCGAAGGGCGCGCCCGATGACATCGCGAAGAAGCTGCAAGCCGCGATCGCCGAGAGCCTCAACGATCCCGAATACATCAAGTGCTCAGCCGGTGGTGCTCCAGTGCTCGCTTTCATAGCCGGAGCCGAATGGCAAGCGTCTCGACGATATGACGAACGGGTTGCAGCCGCTTGCGAGCGAGATTCAGTCGATCGGAGCGCGCCGCTTACGCCAATCCGTAACTGACTGCAAGTCCTACTGACGGCAGGAAGTCATTGAATTCCGGTGGCGTCTGGGCTCTCTCGGGCTCCCCAAAAACCTACCCAGGCATCCGCTGAGATCGACGATATGCGGTTCGATCCGACTTCCGCTCATGGCCATAGCTGACTTTCGACAACTCAAACCTGCTAGATGGGCGGAAGCGGTCATCTTGTCTACGCCCGGCCACCACTGATAAGCTTTCGGCTATTTCCTTATCAGTTCGCGAACTGCCTCCATTTGCGACGAAGCCATATCGGTTGCCGACTGACTGCTGGGCTCACCAACCCAAATTTCGTGTTCGACTCGCTAAATGAGCCCTATCTGCCAGTCGACTCCGCAGGCTAGGAGATTGCGCGCGCGTCTTGGTATCATTCCGTGACCCCGTTCATTCGATGGCCGCGCGCCGGGTATGCCAGTCCGTTACCGATTGGAAGGCATGACCGGCGCGGGCAAGCACATCCTCGGACAGATGCGGACCCACCAGCTGCATGCTGAGCGGCAGGCCGTCCGACGCCATCCCGTTCGGCAGCGTGATAGTGGGGCTGCCCGAGAAGTCGAACACCGCGGTGAAGCGCAGGATACTGAGCAGCACGTTCGGATCGGCACCGTATTCGGCCATCTTGGTCAGCGTCGGGATCGGCACAGGCATTGTGGGGATCAGCAGCAAGTCGATATCGCCGAACAAGGCGGCGAGACTTCCGCAGAACTTCAGTCGCTCATGATGGATCTGCGCGATCTCGATACCGCTCATCGACCTGCCCTGCTCGATCAGCTGCGCCAGATCGGGGCCGTATTCCGATTTTCGCGACGGATAGGTCTCCAGGTGCGCCTCCGCCGTTTCGATCGAGCACATCGGGATCCACATGCTGACAAGCTTCTCGTAGGCCGGGAACTTGACCTCGCGGATATCGGCACCGAGCGCTGCCAGCGTGCGTTCGGCTTCCAGCAACGCAGCGACCACCTGCGGATCGATCCCGTCCTGGATGTAGCTGCGGTCCACGCCGATCCGTACGCCCCGGATGCCGTCACCGATGCCGGCCAGATAGTTCGGCACCGGCGCCTGCAGGGCCGTGGGGTCGTTGACATCGGCACCTGCGATGACGCCGAGCATGGCCGCCGCGTCAGCAGCGCTTCGACACATCGGCCCGACATGGTCGAGCGAGTCCGCCAGCGGAAAGACGCCGTGGCGGCTGACGCGTCCCCAGGTCGGCTTGATGCCGGTCAATCCGCAGGTCGCCGACGGAAACCGGATCGAGCCGCCGGTGTCGCTGCCGATCGAGCCGAAGCAGAGCCCCACCGAGGTCGCCACGCCCGATCCGCTTGACGAGGAGCCGACCCAGTAATCGACACCCCAGGGATTGAGCGGCGCCTGATCGTTCGGATGGTGGCTGGTATAGGCGCCCTCGGTCATCTTGAGCTTGCCAAGAGTGACGGCGCCGGCGTGCTCGAGCCGGTCCACGATCGTCGCATTGAAGGACGGAACGAACTTGGCATGGATCGTAGTGCCGCCTGCCGTCGGTGCGAACGTGGTGTAGCAGAGATCCTTCAATCCGATCGGCACGCCATGCAATGGTCCACGCCAGACGCCCTTGGCAAGCTCTGCGTCACAGCGCTTCGCTTGCGCCATGGCCCGCTCGGCAAGCACGAGCGCGTAACCGTAAAACTTGCTATCGAGCTTCGCGATCCGGCTCAGCATGGCCTCGGTTACTTTCGAAGGCAGGAGCTCACCCCGGCGGAACAGCTCGGAGAGTTCGGTGATCGACTTGTAGTGAATTGGATCCGCTGACATCTGACAGCCCTGCTGTTGTCGGAAATGGCTTCGCTCACCGGCGCCGCAGACGGCCGGCCTCGTGACTACGCTGCTCGATATGCGCCTAGAACTGCACGCCGCGCGTGAGGGCACCATCAACCACGAGGTTGGTCCCCGTGATGAAGCTCGCCGCCTTGCTGGCAAGGAACACAGCGCCGTTCGCCATCTCCTGCGGCGTTCCCATGCGGCCGGTAGGATTGAGCGCCAGCGCGGTGTTGTACAGTTCGGGATTGCCATCCTTGATCTGATTCCAGACACCGCCCTCGAAATAGGTGTTGCCGGGAGAGACCGAGTTGGCGCGGATGCCTTTGCCGGCAAGCTGGAAGGCGAGCCCCTGCGTGTAATGGATGATCGCAGCCTTGAACGTGCCGTAGGGGCCGCTGGCGAAGTCGACCTCGCGGCCCGACACGCTGGAGATGGTGACGATCGCAGCGGCCTTGCTCTTCTCAAGATACGGCATCGCCGCATTGACCAGCCGCACCGTGCCCATCATGTCGGTGGAGAACTCCTTCTCCCAGCTCTCCTCGTCCTGCCCAATCGACAGCGCGCTGACATTGGCAACGACGATATCGATCCCGCCAAGTTTCGAGGCCATATCCTCGACCCAGACCTTGAGCGCCGGCCCATTGGAGACGTCGACGGAACCGCCGAACGCCGCAACACCTTTCGCCTTGATCGCGGTGACAGCACTATCGACGTCGGCCTGGTTGCGGGCGCAGATGCCGACATCTGCGCCTTCCGCCGCGAAGGTGTCGGCTATCGCCTTGCCGATGCCCCTGGTGCTGCCGGTAACGAGAACCTTTGCTCCCTTGAGTCCCAGATCCATGTCCATTCCCTCCCTATTGACGACTTATAACGTGCGACGTGGCCGTTCAGAGCAGAAGCTGCTCGCGGACATTATGCTCGTTGACCTCGCCGCCTGCCAGCGACTGCGTGATCTTGCCCTTCTCCATGATGTAACAACGCTCGGCGATCGCCAGGATCGTGTCGAGATTTTGCTCGACGAAGATGATCGTAGTGCCGAGCTCGTTCCGGAACGATCTCAGCGCCCCGCAGATGTGTTGGACGATCGAGGGCTGGATGCCCTCAGACGGTTCGTCCAGGATCATCAAGGATGGATTGCCGATCAGCGCGCGGCCGATGGCGAGCTGCTGCTGCTCGCCGCCCGACATGGTCCCCGCGACCTGCCGCCTGCGTTCCCTGAGCCGCGGAAAATACTCATAGACGAGCTCCGGCAGCTTCTTACCGTCGGGACCGCCGATCAACTCGCCGACCTGGAGGTTTTCCTCAACGGTCATCTGCGGAAAGACGTCGCGCCCCTGCGGGATGTAGCCGAAGCCCGCCCTCGCCCGCGCGTCGGCTTCGAGCTTTGTGACGTCCTGATCCATGAAGCTGATCGTGCCGCGCCAAGTCTGCAGCAGGCCGATCAGGCACCGCATCAGGGTTGACTTGCCGACCCCGTTACGGCCGATCACGCCGACGATCTCGCCGCGCGAGACCGACATGGTGACACCCTGCAGGATCGGCGTCGCGCCGTATCCCGCCCATAGATCCGATACGTCAAGAATCCGATCAGTGGGCATGGGTTTTACCGAGATAGATTTCCGCGACCTTCTCGTCCTGCAGGATGTTTTCGAGATTGCCGCGCGCAAATATCTTGCCGAGATGCAGCACCGTGACGCGCTGGGCGACCTGGCGCACGAAGGCCATATCATGCTCGACGACAAGCACAGTCATGCCTTCGGCATTGAACGACTTGATCAACTCCCCGGTCTTGAAGGTTTCCTCGGGAGACATGCCGGCGGTCGGCTCGTCCAGCAACAGGAGCTGCGGCTTCAGCGCCAGTGCCATCCCGATTTCAAGCCATTGCTGCTGGCCGTGCGACAGTGCCCCCGCGAGCTTTTCGCTGTCCGGGCCGAGATTGAGCAGCGTCAGCAGGCGATCCTCCTCTGTGATGCGTTCCGCCCCGGACAATCGCTCCTGGAGCGCGATTTGAATGTTCTGCCGGACCGGAAGTTCCTTGAACACGCTCGGAGCCTGCATCTTGATGCTCATGCCCCGTTGCACCCGCGCATATGGACGCTCGGCGGTGATGTCGACGGTATCGAACAGGATGCTGCCCTGGGTGGGTGGGTAAAGACCCACGATCAGCTTGAACAACGTGCTCTTGCCGGCACCGTTGGGACCGATCAGGCAGTGCACCTCGCCCGCGTCGACCGTAAGATCGACATCGGAGACAGCGGTCAATCCGCCGAAGCGCTTGGATACGCCCTTGACCTCGACCAGCGCCATGTTCAGGATTCTTCCGGCTGTAAGCGACCGGCCTCCTCCGCGACGGCGCCATCATCGCGCCGTCGGCGCCCACCCCACCAGTCGGCGGCAAGCTTGCCAATTCCGAGCACAAACCCCTGCGGCGCCAGCATCACCGTGGCGAGCAGCAGCGCGCCCATCAGCACCAGCGCGGCCTGCTGGCTGTAGACCGTGATTATCTGAAAGCCGAACAGCAACAGGAACGACCCGACCAGGGTCGCCGTCAGATCGTTTCGCCCGGAGAAGGCCACCCACACGATCGGCATCGCGGCTGCCGGCAAGCCGATGCTGGAGGGCGTGATAAACTGTCCCCAGGACGTGTAGAGTGCGCCGCTGAGGCCCGCGAGGCCGCTGCCGATCACGAATGTCAGCAGCTGGTATTTCCGGACGTCATAGCCCAGCATCTCCGCGCGTTGGGGATTTTCGCGCGTTGCCACGATGACATTGCCGATCCCCGAATTGACCAGCATGCGCAGCGCGAGATAGACGATCACGATCAGCGCGATCATGATGTAATAGAGCGCCGATCCCTCGATATAGAAGTCACCCACGGTCAGCGGGTCCATGCCCTTCATGCCGTTGAAGCCGTTCAACCGCGCCGGGCCGATGTGCCATTCCGGCCCTGCGGTCTGACCAAGGAAGAAGGCAAGCACGAGCGTCGCGGACAGCGTCACGATGCCGAAGAAGATGCCGTTGATCCCACCCCAGATCATGAAGTAGCCGAGAATTCCCGCCGCCAACATCGCGAGGACAACCGAGAGCACGAGTGCGGCGATCGTCGCAGTGCCGCCGCCCATGTTGATGGCGAGCACGCCATAGCCATAGCCGGCGATGCCGAAGAACAAGGTCTGGCCGAACGACAGCATGCCGCCATAGCCCCACATCAGGCAGAGGCCGAGCGCCATGAAGATCCAGATCAGGAAGTAAGCGAAATTGCCCACGTCGTAGGAATCGGCGAACAGCGGATAAGTCAGCGCACCCGCGAGCACGGCGAGGAAGCATGACCAGAAGATCTTGCCGCGTCCGAGCGTCTGTGGGCCTTCCAGCAGCTTGAACATCAACATTTCCCCTTAGCGCCCACGGCGGACCAGCACGCTAGAGAGCCCTTCGGGCAACACCCGAATGATCAGGATGACAGCCACCAGCATGCCGATCTGACCGATGATCTGTCCATAGCTCGCGTTCAGCGCCATTCGGATTATCGCCAGGAAGACCGCGGCCGGCGCCGTTCCAAGCAGCACGTTCGCTCCTCCGATCACGACGGTGACGAAGCTTTCGACCACGAATGTCGCACCCATGGTCGGAATCAGCGTCATGGTCGGCGCGTAGAGCGCCCCGCAGAGCCCGGCGAGGCCGGTGCCGATCCCGAAACTGATCGCATAGACGCGGCCTGTGCGCGCGCCCAGCGCCTTCGCCATCGCGGCGTTCTGCATAGTCGCGCGGGCGATCACTCCGAACCGCGTCTTCATGAAGATGATGTAGAGACCGCCCAGCACGGCCACCGCGCAACCGAACAGCACCAGACGATAGGTCGAAAACGAATAACCGCCGATTGCGAAGCTTCCCTCCGGCGTTCCGATCCCCCGTACGGCAGACCCGACAATCAGGAGCATCGATTGCGTCACGATGAGACTGAGGCCCCAGGTCGCGAGCAACGAATCCAGCGGCCGCTTGTAGAAACGCCGCACGACCAGGAATTCGACGAGGACACCGATGAGCCCCGCCGTCAGCGCGGCCAGCATCTGGGCAATCGCGAGCGGCACACCGAGATTCACAAGGCCAACCGTCACATAGGCACCACACATGATGAACTCGCCGTGGGCCATGTTGATGACGCCCATCATGCCGAACACAATGGCGAGGCCTGCGGCCGAAAGAATTAGGAACGCAAACACACGTCGGCGAACTGATAGAACACGGAGAATACTTCAGCCGACATCTTGATCCCCTTGCCGATCCCGGCGCCGCATCGTTGCGGCGCCGGCCTTGTTCAAGATCGTGACACTCAACACGAGCAAGATCTGTGCCCGCCGGACGTCACGACTTCTTGGGGAGATGACTCGGGGTGTACTGATCCTTGTCGTTCTTCTTGGTGAGATCGCAACCGATCTCACCAAGCCAGTAGGGCTGGATCGTCCCGTAGTCCTTCTCGACCTTCACTTCGTGCTTCGGCCCGACCGAGATCAGGCGCATGCGGTGCGAGGTATGCTGGCTCTTCGGATCGATGCAGACCTTGCCTTCGGGGGCGTCGATGCAGGCGTCTCCACTGGAGATCACCTTCCGCATGTCGTCGAGCTTGATCGACTTCGCCTTCTCGACCAGCGCCTTGTACATGTAGAGCGCGTTATAGGCGTTGTAGCCCATGTCGTTGATGTAGAGTTCGTCGGGGAATTTCGCGTGCCAGCGCTTCTTGAACTCGGTCGCTTCAGGCGTGTCTATTTCCTCGAACCAGTTCGCGGTTGCGTGCATGTTGTTGAGCGCCGGCGGCTTGAACCGCTTGTGCTCGAAGCCGAGCATGACCTTGATCGAAGACCCCATCGGCAGGTTGAGGTTGGCGGCAGCGGCTTGCTCGAAGAACGAATCCTGGGCGGCACCGACATTGATCGTGAGCAGCCAATCCGGCTTCGACTTCTGGATGTTCTGGATCGTCTGCGCGAACTGCGACACACCGAGCGGAATGAACTCTTCGCCCACTACCTCACCGCCGAGATCCTTCAGGATCTTGCGGTTCCACTCTGCCGAGATCTGACCGAAATTGTAGTCGGCGGCGATGACGTAGACTTTCTTGCCGAACTTCTCGACCATCCACGGTATCAGCGTCGAGAACTGCTGCTCAGGCACCGCACCCATGCTGATCATGCTGGCGTCGCAGACACCGCCTTCATACTGGTTAGTGTAAAAATAAGGCGTGGAGGTGCGGTCGACGATCGGACGCAGCGCTTCGCGCGAGGCCGAAGTGATGCCGCCGATCAATACGTCGACCTTGTCGCGATTGAGCAGACGGCGGCCGAATTCCTGATATCGGGCGTTGTCGCCCTGCGGATCGAGGTGGATCAGCTCGATCTGCCGCCCCAGGATGCCGCCGCTCTTGTTGATTTCCTCGACGGCCAGCTGGGAACCGTGCAGCTTCGGCATGCCCATGAAGGCGAGATCGCCGGATACGTCCTCGAGCAGCCCCACTTTCAACGGCGGCTCTGCCGCGCGTGCAACATTCATCACCGCAGCTGTACCAAGCATGGCGCCGAGCAAAACGATTCCGAGCTTACGTCCTGAACTCATCGTGATGTCCCCTGTTTTTGAAAGCGGCTGGATGTCATGGCTTGAGGTAATTCTTCAGGATCGATGCTCCCATCGTGTATTTGGGGTCGACCATGTTGCCGAGGCGCATGCGGCCCGTCTGGCTGAGCAGCATGTAGGCGTCGATCTCATCGAAGCCGTAATCTGCCGCCATCCACCGCACGAGCTCACGATAGGCGATACGCGCCGCGTCCTCGAGCGGACGCGCGCTGCCGATCGTCATGATGAAGTCCTTAGTCTCGAGCCGGGGCCAGGCGAAGCTCCAGTTCTTGATCAGGTCGACCTGCAATGTAACGGTGGCGCGCTGCTCCAGCGCCACGCCGGAGAGCTCACCGTCGCCTTGCGTCGCATGGCAGTCGCCGACGTAGAGCATCCCGCCATCGGTATGCACCGGAAAATAGATGATCGCACCTGGCGCGACGTCGGGCAGATCCATGTTGCCGCCGTGGTAATCAGGCTGAAGCGACGAGATGGCCTCGATCTCCGGCGAGACACCGATGGTTCCGATGAACGGCTCGTAGGGCAGCGTGATCTTGTCGTTCCAGCGTATGCCGTTCCTGTCGACATGCAGTTTCTTTACGCGTTCCGGCAGCGGCGGATTGAGCAGCGCCGTCGAGCTTGTTCCAACCAGCCCGCCGAATTCCGGAATGATGCAGGTCGTACCGGCCGGCTGTTCACCCCGCGTCTCGACGTCGCGGATATAGATCGCGAGACAATCGCCCTTCTTGGCGCCCTTGACGGCGATCGGTCCGCATTGCGGGTTGAGATAGGGGAAATTCAGTTTGGCGGTTGGGCTGTCGCTTTCGCTGGTGAGCACGCCGCCAAAGGCATCTTCCGTCTCGACGACAACGATCCCACCCGGGTCGATCGACAGGGTCGGCTTGGCATAGGGGCCGTAGACATAATGGAAGCCGCCCTGCTGCTCGATCGTCAGGCTATGCGTCGCGCCAGTCGCGCCTTTGGCGACCGCGCGCTTGGTCATGATTGATGTCTTCAACCAGTCTTCGGACATGTGATCAGCTCCTCAACTCAGACCCCGGGATGACGTTTGTGCCAGTCGGTGACGCGCTGGAACGCGTCGCCCGCCCGCACAAGTCCGGCCTCGTCGAAATGACGACCAACGAACTGGAAGCCGACCGGACCGCCATTCGCCGCGAACCCGCCGGGCAGCGTCACGGTCGGACTTCCCGTCATGTCGAATGGACACGTGAAGCGCAGCAGTCCGCCGATCAGCGAGGCGTCCTCGCCGAGCGCCGCCATCTTGGCGAGCGTGGGCGCGGCGAACGCCTGTGCCGGCACCGCGACGAGATCGACGGTCTCGAACAGGACACGGACCGCGCCGCGAAATGCCTCGCGGCGAAGCACGATCTTCTGGTAGTCCATGCCGGACTGCTGCCGGCCGAGATCGAGCAGACCCGCGAGCGCCGGGCCATACTCGTCCTTGCGCGCCGGATAGGTGTCTTCGTGCGCGACGGCGACCTCGATGCCGCAGAGCGGGAACCAGTCGTCGATGACCGCCTTGGGATCGGGGAAAATGATCTCATTGATCTTCGCGCCGAGATCGGCCGCCACACGCAACCCTTCGGTCAGGACCTTCGCCGCATCGCCATCGGTTCCTTCGCTGGTCCAGCGCCGGTCGACGCCGATCGTCACACCGCGCAGGTCGCCGGAGAGACCGGCGAGATAGTCGGGCACAGGCAGCGGCACCGACGTCGTGTCCCTGGGATCCTGCCCCGCGATGACGCCGAGGATGGCGCCGCAGTCGACAGCGCTCCGCGCCATCGGGCCGATGTGATCCAGCGTCGCCGCAAGTTCGAAAGCGCCGTAGCGGCTGACTCGTCCCCAGGTCGGTTTAAGCCCGGTGACGCCGTTGGCCGCGGACGGAAAGCGGATTGAACCGCCGGTATCGGTGCCGAGCGAGCCGAAGCATAGGCCAGCCGCGGTAGCGACGCCGGAACCGCTCGAGGATGCGCCGGGCCAAAGATCCGCGTTCCACGGATTTTTCGGCGGATCAATCTTCGGATGATGATCGGCGTAAGCTCCTTCGGTCTGCTGCAGCTTACCAAGAATGATTGCGCCGGCCTCCTTCAGCCGCGCAACCACCGTTGCGTCCTCAGTCGGACGAAAATCGTGATGGATCGTCATGCCGTGCGCGGCAGGCGCGCCCCTGGCCCAGCAGAGATCCTTGACCGCCACCGGCACCCCATGCAGCGGTCCTTTGACCTTGCCGGAGGCGATTTCCTTCTCGGCCACGGCGGCGTCGGCAAGCGCTGAGTCAGCCATCACATGCGCGAAACTCTTAAGCTTGCCGTCGAGCTTCTCGATCCGCCCGAGCATCGCCTTGGTCGCTTCGACCGGCGACAGCTCCCTCGCCTGGATCTTTCGCCCGATGTCGACGAGCCCGAGATAGTGGAGATCCGTTTCCGCCATCGCTCTTCATCCTCCCGCTCACATGACACATCGCCGTCTCGCACATGCGTCACCGTTCTGGCTACGCGGACGCATCGCCAGCTTTCCCGGCGGCAAACGAAAAAAGCCACCCGTCCCTCCCGAATGAGGTGACGAATGGCTCAAATGCCGCGGCTATGATCTGTCGCTTTAGGGTCCGTGATCGAACGAAGCACTTAGTGCAAGGAGCTGGACGTCATCGGCCAGATCGGCGCACGCGAGGTTCGACAGGTCACCCTGTAGGAGAAAAGTCTAAGGACCTGCCCATCGCGTTGTCAACGATGCTGTCTGCCTAAATTTCGAGAGTGCTGCGCAGCAAAACGGCAAGCCACTTGCGCTGTCATCGGCGATGATGATTTCATCTTCGCGTTACGCGATCGAAAGCAGTCAATGACAAAGCCGTATGTTCCCGTTGGCATCATCTGCTCGCAGTCCGGGCCTTATCAGGCAATGGGCCGCGAGATCCTCAAGAGCGCGATGATGGCGGTCGACGAGATCAACAGCCAGGCGGAGTTCGACTTCGCGATCGCGCCCCATATTCGCGATCCCCGCGGCATCGTCTCCGAATATCACACGGTCTGTGACGACCTCATTCGCAATGTCGGCGTCGAGCACATCATCGGCTGTTACACCTCGGCCTCGCGGAAGCAGGTGCTTCCCATCGTGGAGCGCACCGATCGCCTGCTCTGGTATCCTGCCCGCTATGAAGGCTTCGAGTGCTCGGACAACGTGATCTATGTCGGCGCCTCGCCCAATCACAACGTGCTGCCGCTGGTCCGCTACGTGCTCGACAATCTGTCACGGGAAATCTTCTGCGTCGGCTCCAACTACGTGTGGACGTGGGAGACCAATCGCGTCACCCGTGAACTGGTCAGCGCGGCAGATGGCCACATCCTCGCCGAGCGGCTGCTCGAGCTCGGCGAAAGCGCCGTCGGTCACATCGTCGACGAGATCGTTCGCCGCAAACCGCCGATCGTGTTCAATACGCTGGTCGGAAGCTCGAGCTACGACTTCATCCGCGCATTTCACGCCGGCACCAAGGCTGCCGGGCTGGAGATTCCCATGCTGAGCTGTAGCCTGTGCGAGCCGGAACTGGCGATCGTCGGGCCGGCATCGGCCGGCTGTATCACGTCGTCGGCCTATTTCGAGAGCATCCGGCTGCCGGAGAACCGCGCCTTCGTAGCGCGCTGGAAGGCGCGCCATGGCGAGGACAGCAGCCCCTCCGTTGACGGGCAATCCGCCTATGTCGCAGTCTATCTGCTGGCGCGCGCGCTGCAGCGCGCGGGCACGTCCGACATTGCCGAGGTGCAGCGCGCCGCGGCGGGATATCGCTACAATTCGCCGCAAGGACCGGTGTGGATCGACGGCGGCAACAATCATTGCGTCCTTACACCGCGGCTTGCCGTATCCAATCCGCGAGGACAGTTCGATATCTTCTGGGAAGCCGACGCGCCTGTTAAGCCTGATCCTTACCTGACGCAGCTCGACGTTGCGGTCAGCCCTTCGAAGGAGATCTCGATGGGCGGCGCATTGCCGAACGCGCCGCATTTGCGGGTTGTGAAATGAGCAGACCGTCTTCATTTTCGCTGCGCGGACGCAAGGCGCTCGTTGCCATCAAGGACGAACGCGATGCGACCATCGTGCGACGCCAGTTCGAGCGTCTCGGGATCGAGGGTGTTGCATGGACGCCGGGTGAGCCCGTCGGCTTCACACCGGATCTGTCGCTGATCGATGACGAATTCCTGCCCTTACTGCAACCGGCGCAACGCGCGTACCTGGCGCGATCACCTGTCATCGCGCTGGTCGGCACCGAGACCCCAAGCCGCTTGAAGTTGGTGTTCGAGCTCGACCCAGCTTCGTTCCTGATTAAGCCGCTGCGATCGGCCGGCATCTATGCAGCGCTCGTCATGGCATTCGAGCGAAACCATCGCACAAGCGAATTGAAGCAACAGATCCTCAAACTCGAGCAGCGCCTGCGGTCACGTCGTGTCGTACTTGCCGCCGTTCTCCAGGTGATGCATTCGCATGCGCTTGCCGAACCTGCCGCCTTTGCGCTGATCCGAAAAGCCGCCATGGAGCAACGCAAGACGATCGAAGAGCTTTCGGCAGAGATTACGGCAAGCGGCATGCTCCCACGCGCAACGGGTTAGATCGCCTCCAGCTGCGGACGGGCGTGACAGGCCGCAATCTCCTATGCCCCGCTGGACTCTTTGCTGTTGCATCGTCACATCGAGAAGATGAGCCGTAGCACGCGCATCGCATAGCGCTCGATGAGCTCTCAACTGATTGGCACCATCGGGCAAACTCTGGTTTCGGCTTCTGGCCGCATAGTTGACATCCCAACGGCTGTAGCTGCGGTCTGCTATTTGAGACAAATCAGGCATCCATCTCCCGTCCAGCGCCCAACTGATAAGCTTTCGTATGAAACCTTATCAGTCGGCATGCTTACTCCGATTCGTATGCGTCGCTTTTCAGTTGCTAGGATTTCCAGGACAACCGCGCGTCAACTAAATTCCGTAACGCTCTCTCGCTGGAACAGAAATTCCAGGAGACACTTATTCACCCAGATGAACCTCAGGTCCACTGGGGCACCGAAAGTAACGTTTTCCAAGCTCCTCCAAGCGGCGCCAAATTACCTCGCCAGGTCAGTTCGAGCAGGCGGTGTTCGCCTCTGGAAGTTGCTCCAATTTCGGCCTGAGGCGTGTCCAGGTGCTCTGTTGACAGACTCGCTCTGCAAGAACTCGGCTTGCTAGCGCGAGAAGCGTCGCGCACCTCCGTCAACGTGGACTACCTGTCCCGTGATGTAACGGGCAAGTGGTGAGGCAAGAAAGGCGACCAGCACCGCGAGATCTTCCGGTTCGCCGATATAGCCGGCAGGACAATTTTCAGCGACCCATTTGCGCTGAGCCTGGCAACAATTCTGGTCGATCTGCTCGGAGTGCAGCCGACCTGGCGGGATTGAATTGACCGTGATCCCATCCTTGCCCACAACGCGGGAAAGCGACTTTGCCCAGATGTCGGTGGCCCCATTGGGGGAATGCCGCCGTTCAACGCCAATCGATCGTCGCCTCCCGTCAGATTGACGATCCGGCTGAATTTCTGTGCTTGCATTATGGGTACGAAGGCATGGGCGAGTTCCCGACCGGCATGAAATTAAGCGCCATAGCCTCATCCCATTGTTGACGCGTGCCGAGCCCGTCGAAGGGCCGCGAACCGCCGGCATTGTTGACGAGGATGTCTAGTCGGCCGAAAGCGGCAACCACATCATCTCTGATCCTCGTAGCTGCGTCGTGCTGCGTGATATCCGCGACAATGACCAACGGCCGCTCGCATCCGATAACCGCAATCTCTTCCGCAGCGTTTCTTAGGCGGTCTTCTCGCTGGGCCACGGTTGCGAGGCGACATCCTTTCTTCGGCAAGCATCTGCGCGATCGCGCGGCCGAGGCCGACGCTGGCACCGGTGACAAGCGCGACCTTGCCGGCGAGCTCGAGATCCATGGTTTTCCCCCTTTTTGCCACACCGCGCAAGGCTGATCTCGCCTGGACGGTACTGGCGCGCATTCTGTCCTTTGGGAAAGACCGCGGCATCATTACCCGCAACCCCTGTGAGCGCGGTGGTCGGCTCTATGTCGCAGACCGCCGAGACAAGATCTGGACCGAGCAGAACATCGCCGCAGTCCTGTCAGTCGGCTCCCCCGAGATCCAGCTGGCGCTGGTCTTGGCTTTGTGGAGCGGACAAAGGCAAGGCGACCTGTTGCGGCTGCCCTGGTCGGCCTACGAGAGCCCTTACATTCGCCTTCGCCAGTCGAAGGGAGTCGGCGCGTCGCAATGCCTGCCGGCGGTCCTCTGCGAACTCTACTCGACACCACCGAAAGTCGGGGACCCCTTATCTTGACGAACACGCTGGGCCGGCCTTGGACGTCCGACGGTTTTCGGACATCGTGGGCAAAGGCTTGCGAGCGCGCCGGTATCGAGGGCCTGACATTTCATGACCTGCGCGGCACGGCGGTGGTTCGGTTGGCGATCGCCGGCGCTAGTGTGCCACAGATTGCCGCAGTCACCGGTCACTCCCTGAAGGACGTCGAGGCTATTCTCGATGCACACTATCCCGGACGTGACATTCAGCTCGCAGAAGCTGCCGTGCTCAAGCTCGAAGCAAGAACAAAACTGTAAACGGTGGTGTAAACGGCGCTGGTTTTGCCGTTTGCTCAAACCGCTAAGTGTTTGATTTGTTTGGTGGGCGCACCAGGGCTCGAACCTGGGACCCGCTGATTAAGAGTCAGCTGCTCTACCAACTGAGCTATGCGCCCGAAAGGCGGTCAATGCCTTGCGAGGTCGGTCGTTTAGCAAAGCGATCCCGGTCTGGCAAGCGATGCAGCGAAGGTTTTTCCACAGTCCTCAGAAAGCGAAAAGCCGCTGGATTCCAGCGGCTTCGCCAAGGTTGATCCCAGACCACACTTGAAGGCTTAGAGCCGCCCCTCGCGGTCCCGGTCCGGGCCGCCGTCGCGGTCGAAACGATCACGGTGGAAGTGGTCCATGCCGCGCTCCATCATGCGGTCCATGCCCCGTTCCATGAAGTGGCGGCGCGGGCCGTCTTCGCCGCTGCCGAACGGGCCGCGGTGACGAGTCAGTACGGCGAGGCGCCGCTTCTGGCCCTCGTCCAGGGTCTTGTAGAGCGGATCGGCTGCATCGGCGATCTTCTTCAGGGCCGCCGAGCTCGTGCCCATGTCCTCGGCGCGCTGGCGCAGTCGGGCGATTGGATCCTCGGGCTTGTCGGCATCCTTGTTAGCGTCCTTGCCGGCATCGCCGGGGCCGGCATTCATCCGCGCATTGGCGCGGTCGATGCGCAGCTTGGCGAAGTCGCGCACCGCACTCTCGACCGGCGGCCACAGCTTCTCCTGGTCCGCGCTAAGCTTCAGTCCGGCATGGACGGCGGCGATCCGCGCGTCGACGAAAGCGGCGCGGTCTTCCGGATTCATGCGCATGTGGCGCATGTGCTCGTGCATCCACGGGCGATGATATTGGGCATAGACCGCGCCCGAGCCGGCGATGCTGAGCACGGCAATGGCGGCGATGGTAAACTTCCTCATACGAACCTCCTTGGAAGGACGCCCTGAAGATGAGGGTCGCAAGGCTGACGCGCAACTTACAAGTTGGACAGAGAGAGCCTTCTTACTCCCCTGAATGTCCATTCAGATGCACACTGAAACGATTTGCAACAAAAAAAAGGGCCTCCGCGGGGTCTGCACGGAAGCCCCTTCATTCACGGCCGATCCGGATCAGTTCGTCGTGCTCTTCGCTTCCTTCTGGAACTCGTCGATCAGCGGCTGGCCGATGCGGCCTGCGGCGTCTTTGTAGACCGCCTCCATGGCCTTGCGCATCGCCTCGTCCTGCTCCGGCGTGAGCTTGATGATCTCGCTCTTTCCGCTCTTCTTGATCTCCGCCAGCGCGGCGTCGTTCTCTTTCTGCGACTGCGTATTGTTGAAGTCGGTCGCTTCCTTCATCGCCTTCGAGAGCTGGTCGCGAATGTCGGCCGGCAGATCGTCCCAGAACTTCTTGTTCACGATCACGACGTAGCCGATGTAACCGTGGTTGGTCTCGGTGATGTACTTCTGCACCTCGTGCATCTTCTGGGTATAGATGTTCGACCAGGTGTTCTCCTGCCCGTCGACGACGCCGGTCTGGAGCGCCTGGTAGACTTCCGAGAACGCCATCACCTGCGGCAGCGAGCCGAGCGACTTGAACTGGGCCTGGAGCACGCGCGAGGACTGGATGCGGAACTTGACGCCCTGATAGTCCGCCGGCGTCACCAGCTTCTTGTTGGCGCTCATCTGCTTGAAGCCGTTGTCCCAATAGGCCAGCCCGGTGATGCCCTTGGAGTCCAGCAGCTTGAGCAGCCGAAGGCCGAGCGGGCCTTCCGTCACCTTCCGCAGCGTCTTCAGGTCGGGAAGGATGTAGGGCAGATCGAACACCTCGAATTCGCGGATGCCGAGCGGGCCGAACTTGGAGTTGGACGGCGCCAGCATCTGCACGCTGCCGAGCTGAAGCGCCTCGAGCTCTTCCTTGTCCTTGTAGAGTGTCGAGTTCGGATAGATCTCGACCTTGACCTTGCCGCCGGTGTACTTCTCGGCAAGCTCCTTGAATTTCTCCGACGCCTTGCCCTTCGGCGTGTCGGTGGCCACGACGTGGCTGAACTTGATGATGATCGGCGATTGCGCCGATGCCGGCCCGGTCAGCGCCAAAGCCGCAATCGATGTCGCAGCCAAAATGAGTTTCCGCATGCTTCCTCCCCCCATGTCCTTATGGGGCACGGACCGCCGGCCCCCGGGACTTGAACTCTTGGGGGCAGATTTATAGGGAAGCACGCCAAGGCGCCATTGCCCCTTAGCAGGGGCCTCCTTGCAAAAATGCGGTACCCGGAAAGAAGCGCCCGCACTGGACGATCAACGAAAAACGCGGCACCGAGGGCGCCGCGCTTTTGCAGATTGGCCGGGAGAATGAGCGTCAGCTCGCCGCTGCCGTCGTCACCGTGTCGCGCTGGCGCTTCATGACGATCTTGTTCAGCGCGCCGAGATAGGCCTTTGCCGAGGCAACCAGCGTATCCGGATCCGCCGCGCGCGCCGTCATTGCACGTCCCTCATGCGACAACCGCACCGAGACTTCGGCCTGCGCGTCGGTGCCTTCGGTCACCGCATGGACCTGGTACAGCTCGAGCTTGGCTTCGTGCGGCACCAGGCGCTTGATGCAGTTGAACACCGCGTCGACCGGACCGTTGCCCTCGGCCTCCTCGATCCTGATCTGGCCGTCGACGTCGAGCTTCATGGTCGCGCGCTGCGGGCCATGGGTACCGGCGATCACGGTCAGCGAGGTCAGCTTGATGCGATCATGCGAAGCCGCCATCTCCTCGTCGACCAGCGCCTCGATGTCCTCGTCGTAGATGTCCTTCTTGCGGTCGGCCAGCGCCTTCATGCGCGTGAACGCATCTTCCAGCTGGTTCGGACCGAGCTTGTAGCCCATCTCCTCCAGCTTGTGCACGAAGGCGTGGCGGCCGGAATGCTTGCCGAGCACCAGCGAGGACTGCTTCAGGCCGACCATCTCCGGCCGCATGATCTCGTAGGTCGAGGCGTCCTTCAGCACGCCGTCCTGGTGGATGCCGCTTTCATGCGCGAACGCATTCCGGCCGACGATGGCCTTGTTGTACTGCACCGGGAACGAGGTCGCCGCCGACACCACCTTCGAGGCGCGGGTGAGCTGCGTGGTGTCGATCTTGTTCCACCACGGAAACTTGTCGTTGCGGACATTGATCGCCATCACGACTTCTTCCAGCGCGGCATTGCCCGCCCGCTCGCCGATGCCGTTGACAGTGCATTCGATCTGGCGCGCACCGCCGGCGATGCCGGCCAGCGAATTCGCGACAGCCATGCCGAGATCGTTATGGCAGTGCACCGAGAATACCGCCTTGTCCGAATTCGGCACGCGCTCGATCAGCGTGCGCATGAAGTGGGTGTATTCCTCGGGCGTGGTGTAGCCGACGGTATCCGGAATGTTCACCGTGGTGGCGCCGGCCTTGATGACGGCCTCCACAATGCGGCACAGATAGTCCATCTCGCTGCGGGTGGCGTCTTCGGCCGACCATTCGACGTCATCGATCTGGTTGCGGGCGCGCGCGACCATGGCGACCGAGGTCTCGAGCACCTGCTCCGGGGTCTTGTTCAACTTCACCCGCATATGCAGCGGCGAGGTCGCGATCACGGTGTGGACGCGGCCGCGCTTGGCGAATTTCACCGCCTCGGCGCAACGGTCGATGTCGGCGGGATGCGCGCGCGACAGGCCGGCAATCACGGCGTTCTTAGAGCGGCGGGCGATCTCTCTCACCGCCTGGAAGTCGCCTTCAGAGGTGATCGGGAAGCCGGCTTCGATGACGTCGACGCCCATATCGTCCAGCATCTCGGCCACCTCGATCTTTTCCTCGAAGGTCATGGTGGCGCCGGGGCACTGCTCGCCATCGCGCAGGGTGGTATCGAAAATGATGACGCGGTCCTTCTCGGACTTGTTCACGGTAGCCATTTCAAATTTCCTTTTGAGCTTCTGCGCCATCAGTTTTCTGGGCGCTTGAGGTGTCCGGTGATCTCGACCAACCCCTGAGCGCCCAGGCGGCCCTCAGGGGCAAGTAAGAAGAAGCCCGCCAATAAGGAGGGAGGGCAGCAGCGCGGCCGGGATCGTGGCGGCGGCCAGAGCCACCTCCCCCGAAATCCCATCGATTTGGCCGCGAATCAGCATTGCCAGACCCTGTTGAGCCCTCAAATCCTCGGTCAAAACCGTTGACGGTTGGTTGCCGGGGGGCTCGATCGGCCGTTTCTAGACGAAAAATAGGAGCAACTGCAACGCCAAAAGATGGACAGAAAGGCTGACGTGATTGCAGCGCGGGCGATATCACCAGATGTGCTGCAAGTGCTTGCGCCTTCCGCCGGTAGCTATCCCGTGCGGCGAGCGCGAGCCCTGGTCTCCCAGCGGTCCAGCATCTGACCCAGCTCGCCGGTCGCGACCGGCGCGGCTTTATCGGCGTTCGCGACCTCGTTGGTGTTGGCCGGCGCGTTGGCACCGAGCCACTCCGGCTCGGAGTACTCGCGCCAGCGGCGCGCCTCAGCTCGCCTTTTGCGGGAGACGTGGTCGCGGGTGAAATAGCCGGCCGCAAATGCAATCCCGAGCAGCAAAACCAGTACGACGACAGCGACCACGGCGAACTCCGACTTTACACCCCGAGTGACGTTCTGCCAGCGTCGCGCAGGAGGTCAAGGCTTGACATGCTCCACAGTTTGGCAACGCTCCGAAGGCGTTCCGGGGAAGCCGTCACGCGGGGACGAATTTGTCGTTTCCATGTTCGACGTTCCCACGCTTTTGCCGGCCCGATATCACGCTGAGGATGCGTACCTCCCCCTCGCAACCGCCATCGGACCGGACTAACTTGCCCTGCTCGGCCGGATCAACCGGCTAGCCGAACATGACCGGGAGGACGCGATGACACGCCAGGAAGCTCGTGACCACGAGCAGCGTGACCAGGATGCTGCGCTTTCACGACGAACACTCGTTCAGGGGCTCGCGCTGGGTGCTGCCGCCACAATGGCCGGCGCCGGCTCCGCGCTGGCCCAGACCGGACCCGCCGCACCGCCGACGACGATCACCACCCCGCCACGCGATTTCGGTCCCAACGGTGCCCCGACCACCTATTTCTGGGATCCCGACATCATTGCGGTCGATCCGTCCTTCAACGATCTCGCCCAGCCCAACACGGCGATCAAGCGTCTCTATACGGGCGTGCTGTGGGCTGAAGGCCCGGCGTGGAGTGCACAAGGCCGCTATCTGCTGTGGAGCGACATTCCCAACAACCGGCAGATGCGCTGGAGCGAGGACGACGGCCGCGTCAGCGTGTTTCGTTCGCCGTCCAACAATTCCAACGGCAACTCGTTCGACTTTCAGGGCCGCCAGCTCTCCTGCGAACATTTGACCCGGCGGGTGACGCGCTACGACCACGACGGCACCGCGACCGTGCTTTGCGACAATTACAACGGCAAGAAGCTGAACTCGCCTAACGATGTCGTCGCGCATCCCGACGGCAGTTACTGGTTTACCGATCCGCCCTATGGCGGCCAGCTCTACGAAGGCGAGCCCGATGCCGCAGGCGGTCCAACCAACTCCGGCGGCAAGCTCAATCCGCGGATTGGGCAGCCGGCCGGCTTCGTGCCGGGCAAGCGCGAACTGCCGACCAATTGCTATCGCATCGATCCCTCGGGCCGTGTCGATCTCGTCGTCACCGAGGAGCAGGTGCCAGATCCGAACGGCCTGTGCTTTTCGCCGGACTTCAAGAAGCTTTACGTCGTGTCGACCGGCAAGGGACCCGGCGACACCGGGCCCGGCGGCAAGGGCGAGATCTTCGTGTTCGACGTTGGCGGCGACAACAAGCTCACCAACCAAAAGCGGTTCAGCGAGTGCGTGATCGACGGCGTGAAGTGCGGGCCGGACGGCGTGCGCTGCGACGTCAACGGCAATGTCTGGACCGCCAGCAACGCCGGCCGCGCCGTCGGCTACAACGGCGTGACGGTGTGGTCGCCGGACGGCAAGCTGCTCGGCCGCATCCGGCTGCCCGAAGTGTGCGGCAACATCTGCTTCGGTGGCCCCAAGCGCAACCGTCTCTTCATGGCCGCGAGCCAGTCGCTCTATGCGGTATATACGGCCACGCAAGGCGCAGGGCCCGGCTGAGCCCGCGCGAGAGATCGCAAGCACGGGCGTCGGCGTGGACCGCCGGCGCCCGATCGCTTTCCGCGGGTGCGATCTGCACAAATAACGGTCACGAGCACCGCGGCGAACTTGCGCGTTGTGACAGCAGTTCGAACGCGTGCGCAGAGTTGCGGTTCCCTGGTCGCAATCAAGTTACGCCTCGGGCAAATCTCCGCCATCAATCCAACGAAGATTGAATGGCACGCCAAGGCCGCAGTGCGGCGCGAAGGCATGCTGCTCTTCGTTCCCGCGCCCGGCTTGAACCGGGAGTTGCGCGATGCGCCGTATGCCAAACGACACCATCATCGTCAGCGTTGGGACCCAGCAATTCGTGACTGAGTTTGGAGACCCGGGCCTGCCGACAATGACGTCGTCATTGCATCGATGAAAAACAGATCGTCCGCCGCGTTCAGCGGAGACTCCGGTAGTTCCATCAGCGATCATGCGCATGGCGGCTGGAGGGGGGTCCATACCGCGGATCTCCATGCGAAGGATTTCATTGTGTAGAGGGAATTCATGCGCGTTGTGATTTGCGGCGGCGGCGTGATCGGGGCCTGCACCGCCTGGTTTCTCCGCCGCCGCGGCATCGACGTCATCGTCGTGGAGCGGACAGACGTCGCGGCCGCAGCATCAGGCAAGGCGGGCGGCTTCCTCGCGCGCAACTGGTGCGAGGGCTCGCCGCTCGATGCGCTGGCGCGACGGAGCTTTGCGATTCATGCGCAACTGCCGGAAGAGATCGCAGGCGATTGGGGCTATCGCCCGATGACCGCTTATAGCGGCTTCGTTGCTGCCGATGGCCATCCGCGCAGGGATGCACCCTCCGCGCTCGGCTGGCTCAGCAACGGCGTCATCATCGCACAGCGCATCGGCACGACGGAGACCACTGCGATCGTTCACCCCAAAAAATTCACCTCAGCCGTGATGAACGCGGCGCTCGCGCAAGGCGCCGAGCTTCGTTCCGGCAACATGGCCGGTATCATGCGCGATGCGGACGGCACGACCGCGACGGGCGTCGAGGTCGACGGCCGCACCGTGGAGGCGGACGCCGTCGTGATCGCGATGGGACCATGGTCGCTGCTCGCCGCGCAATGGATGAGCCTGCCCGCCGTCTTCGGCCAGCGCAGCCCGAGCATCGTGTACGACACCGGCACGGATGCCCCGGCCGATGCGCTGTTTCTGGAGTCCGAAGAGAATGGCAGCGCCGTGTCAGCCGAGGTCTTTCCTCGCGCTGACGGCAGCACGCATATCACCGCTCTCTCCGACTTCGCGCCGCTTCCGCTCGATCCGGCCGCTGTGACGCCGGACCACGACGCGATCGCGCGCCTGCAAACCATGTCCGAGCGGCTGTCGCCGCTGTTCCGCTCCGAGAGGATCATTGCGCGGCAGGCTTGCTTCCGGCCGCTGACACAGGACGGCCTGCCGCTGATCGGCCGGGTACCGCAGAGCGACGGCCTCTATGTTGCGACCGGGCACAATGTGTGGGGCATCCTGAATGCACCCGCCACGGGCGAGGCAATGGCGCAACTGATCGCCGAGGGTGCGACGCGCAACGTCGACATCTCGCCCTTCGATCCCGCCCGGCTCGAGCCGCTCGATCCGTGGCTGCTGCGAGCGTGCTGAGCCAACGCGACGGCATCGCAATTCAACGATCCGGTTGCTGGGCGCGATAGCAGCGCATGCCTACCGACGAAATCTGCATGCCTGCGCGTGAAACGGGTCCGGCAGCTCTCCCGCCCGCTATTTGCGCAGCGCTAGACTTTAGTTCGTCTGTCGCAATCCTGAACGCGGTTTCACTTGCCGAGAATGCCTCCGCCGGTATAGTTGCCGACATAATGGCTCACAAGAGGCCTTTTCAAAGGGAGAGAATAACATGAAGAAACGACTCTCTGTAGCATTGCGAATATCGCTCGGTGCGGCCGCGGCCGGTGCGTTGATGACGGCGTCAGGCGCGGCACTTGCCGCCGATCCCATCAAGATCGGCGTGATCGCGGAAGCGCAGGCGATTGCCGGCGCCTCCATCCCTCAGGCGGCACAGCTTGCCGCCGACGAGATCAACGCCACTGGCGGCGTCGACGGCCGCAAGATCGAGATCATCGGATACGACAATCACTCCTCCTCGGCAGATTCAGTGCGCGCGTTCCAACGCGCGGTGAACGAGGACAAGGTGCAGGTCGTCATCGCCAGCTACATCAGCGAGGTCGTGCTGGCGCTCGAGCCCTGGGCTTCGCGGCTGAAAACGCCGTTCGTGACGCCCGGTGCTGCTTCCAACGAGATCAGCAAAAGCGTCCACGCCGATTACGAGAAGAACAAGTATACGTTCCACGGCTATCTGACGTCAGCGGCACTGGCGCTCTCGGTTTGCGACGGCGCCAAGGACCTCCTCGTCGACAAGATGCACATGAAGACCGCGGTCATCATGAGCGAGGACGCCGCCTGGACCAAGCCGCTCGACGTCGGCTACGAGGAATGCCTGCCCAAGATCGGGCTCAAGGTGCTCGATCACATCCGCTTCTCGCCTGATACCACCGACTTCACGCCGATCTTCAACAAGATCGAGGGCTCAAAGCCCGACGTGATCATCACCGGTATCTCCCATGTCGGCGTGCAGCCGACGGTGCAGTGGAAGAACCAGCAGGTGCCGATCCCGATGTTCGGCATCTCGTCGCAGGCCACCAACGAGACTTTTGGCAAGGATACCAACCAGGCCGCTGAAGGCGTGCTCTACCAGGGCGTTTCCGGGCCCGGCGTCGCGGTGACGCCGAAGTCGGTGCCGTTCGCAGAAGCCTTCAAGAAGAAGTTCGGCAACTATCCCTCCTATGCCGGCTACACCTCTTACGACGAGGTGTACTACATCGCCGATGCCGTGAAGCGCGCCGGCTCGACCGACGCCGACAAGCTCGTCGATGCGCTCGAGAAGACCGACTGGGAAGGCACGATCGGCCGCGTCCAGTTCTACGGCAAGGACGATCCGTTCACCCACTCGATCAAATACGGCAAGGGCCTGATCACCGGACTGATGCTGCAATGGCAGGACGGCAAGCAGAGCGCAGTCTGGCCCAAGGATGTCGCCAAGGTCGACGTCAAGTTCCCGAGTTTCATCAAGCTCTCGAACTAGCCGGAACAGCTCCCGGGACCACTTCCCGGGAGCTTCCACACGCGGCTTTCCGCAGCACATTCCTCCAGCAAGATCGTCTGGCCAATCATAGATGCGAGCTTTCCAGATTCTGATTGATGGCTTTGCCATCAGCGCTCTCTACGCTCTCGGTGCCACCGGCTTCACACTGATCTTCGGTGTCTCTGGTGTGCTCAACCTCTCCCACGGTGCCATCATGGTGGCGGCAGCGGTGGCGGCCTGGGCCGCCGCCAGCATCCTCAATGTCGGCACCTATGCTGGCGCACTGATCGGCGTCGGAGTTGCCCTCCTGACAGCCTTTGCCACCTATTTCGCAGTGGTGAAGCCGATCCAGGACTCCCGGCGCATACCGAATGAAGAGAAGGAGATCTTCGTCCTCACCGGCACGCTGCTGTGGGGGATCATGATCCAGGAGGTGATCGCTTATTTCTTCACCAACAACGCCAAGACCGTGCTGCCGATCGTCGATGGCGTCGTCGAGATCCTCGGCGTCCGCACGCCCAAGAACGAGATCTTTACCGCGATCGTGTGCTGCTTCGTCATCGCGCTGTTGTGGCTCCTGGTGAACCGCACCCGCACCGGAAAGGCGGTGCTGGCGGCATCGATGAACCCGCGCGGCGTCACCCTGCTCGGGCTCGAGCTCACCAACATCTATGTCGTGGTGTGGGCGATCTACGGCATCCTCGCCGGCATCGCCGGCGTGCTGCTCGGAATGTTCCTCGGCGTCAGTTCCTACAGCGTCGGACCGCTGACGGCGAGCGCATTCTCGATCGTCGTGCTCGGCGGTCTCGGCAGCGTCTCCGGCTCGCTGATCGCGGCCTTCGTGGTCGGCTATCTCGAAACCCTCACGGCCTATCTGATCTCGCCGGCCTATCGCACCATTCCGGCGCTGCTGCTGCTCGTGTTCGTGATGTACATCCGGCCCCAGGGCCTTCTGGGGAGGCGCTGAGATGGCCAGCTTCTTTACGACACGCCTGTTCTTCATCTCGCTCACGCTCGTCATCATCGCGGCGACGCTGCCGCTCTACGTCTCCGGCTACGTGCTCGGGCTGCTCACCGTCGCGTTCTATTTCGGCGTGTTCGCGATGGCCTGGGACCTGCTGTTCGGCTTCGCCGGCGAGGTCAATTTCGGGCCGACCTTCCTGATCGGCGTCGGCGCCTACACCGCCGGCATCCTGAACGCCCAGTTCGGCTGGTCGGTTTATCTCTGCATCGTGCTCGGCGCGCTCGCCTCCGTGATCGCCGGCCTCGTGCTGGCGCTACCGGCACTTCGGGTGCGCGGACCGTATTTCGGCCTGACCACGCTGGTCGCGGTGCTGATGCTGCAGAATTTCATCGTGGTGTTTGCCGATCTCACCGGCGGCGAGATCGGCCTGACCATCCCGGATGTCATCACCATCAACGCCGGCGCCAACTACTGGATCGCGCTTGGCTTCATGACGATTTCGGCCGCGATCCTCTACGGCCTGTCGCAATCGCCGGTCGGGCTGGTGCTGCAGGCGAGCGGCCAGGACCCGGTGCAGGCCGGCGCGCTCGGCTTCAACATCGTCAAGCACAAGCTTGCCGCCTTCATCGTCAGCGCGTTCTTCTCAGGGTTGTCAGGCGCGCTGCTGGTGTTCTACTTCGGCACCGCCTCGGTCGGCACCGTGGTCGACGTCGCGGTCGGCGTCAACGTCATCGTCTCGGCCGTGCTGGGCGGCCGACGCACGGTACTTGGCGCGGCGCTGGGCGCGATCTTCCTGATCGTCGCCGGCGAATTCCTCAGGCCGACCGGCGAGCTCGCGACCTTCATCGTCTCGGCGGTCGCGCTTCTCGTCGTGCTGTTCTTCCCCGGCGGCTTCCTCGGAGCGGCTCTCTCGCGTGAGGCGCGCTCGTGATGGATATGAAGACTTCAAACCGGGTCGTGCTGGAAGTCCGCGGCCTGACCAAGCGCTTCGGCGGATTGACGGCGGTGAAGAACCTCGGCTTCGAGGTCAATAGCGGCGAGATTTTTGGCCTCATCGGGCCGAACGGCTCGGGCAAGTCGACCGCGATGAAGAGCGTGATGGGCATCGAGCGCCCGACCGCCGGCGAAGTGATCTTCGAAGGCGAGAACGTCGCCGGCCTTCCCGCGCACAAGATCGCGCGCAAGGGCTTTGGCATGGTGTTCCAGCACTCGCGGCCGCTGAACCGGCAGACGGTGCTGGAGAACATCATGGTGGCGCTGCTGCCGGACAGCCTGTTCATGCTGTTCCCGGACAAGGCGCTGGTCGAGCGCGCCAAATGGATCGCCGACCGCGTCGGTTTGGGCGCCGTCATGAACCGCCGCCCGCCGACGCTGCCCTTTGCCGACCTGCGCCGGCTCGAGCTTGCGAAAGCGATCGCGCGTGATCCGAAGGTGGTGCTGGTTGACGAACCCTTCGCTGGCCTGACGCGCGGCGAGGTCGACGTCTTCTCCGACCTGATCCGCAGTTTTCGCGACGAAGGCCGCGCGGTGATGCTGGTCGACCACAACGTCAAGAGCGTCGCGGCCCTGGTCGACCGCGTGCTCGCGATGTATCTCGGCGAGGAGATCGTCACCGGCAAGGCCGAGGACGTCATGAAGAACGAGACCGTGCGCCGGGTCTATCTCGGCGGCGCTATCGAGACCCACGCGCGGCCCGAGACCAGCTTCAAGGACAAGGTGCCGCTGCTCCAGGTCGAGAATGTCAGCGTGTTCTATGGCAAGGCGCAGGCGCTGGAGAACGTCTCGATCCACGTCCACGAGGGCGAATTCGTCTCGATCGTCGGCCTCAACGGCGCCGGCAAGACCACGCTGTTCAACACCATCTCCGGCTTCCTGCCTTATAGCGGCGAGATCGTGCGCGGAGGCGAGAAGCTGCGCGGCACGACGCCGGCCAAGATCGCGCGCAGCGGTCTTGTGCAGTGCCCGGAATCGCGAGAACTGTTCGGCGAGATGAGCGTTCGGGAAAACCTCGATCTCGGCGGTCAACATCTGACCGACGACAAGCGCGCGACGCAGCTCGCCTGGCTGTTCGAGCTGTTCCCGATCCTGAAGGAACGCCAGGGCCAAATGGCTCAGACGCTCTCCGGCGGCGAGCAGCAGATGCTCGCGATCGGCCGCGCGCTGATGATGCAGCCGCAGATCCTGATCCTGGACGAGCCAACGCTGGGCCTCGCCCCTGTCATCCTCGAACTCCTGTCCAAGGCGTTAACGAAACTGCGGCAGACGACGTCGATCACGGTGCTGCTCGGCGAGCAGAACGTGACGTTCGCGCTTCCACATGCCGACCGCGTCTATGTGCTCGAACATGCAAGGATCGTCTGGGAGGGCGATCCCGGCCGCTTCGCCGCGGAGGCTGGCGCCGATTTCCTGTAATTCACAGCCCAACAACAAAACAAGAAGGGAAACGACCATGCGACTATCTACGATTCTCGGCAGCAGCCTCCTCACCTCTGCGCTGGCGCTGTGCCTCGCCGCCCCCGCCTACGCGCAGTCGAATGATCCGATCAAGATCGGCGTCATCGCCGAAGTGCAGTCGATCGCGGGCGCCGCGACGCCCGGCGGCGCGCAGATCGCCGCCGACGAGATCAACGCCAAAGGCGGCATCCTCGGCCGCAAAATCGAGATCGTGACCTACGACAACAAGAGCTCCTCGGCGGACTCGGTACGCGCCTTCCAGCGTGCCGTGAGCGAGGACAAGGTGTCGGCCGTGATCGCGAGCTATATCAGCGAAGTCGTGCTGGCGCTCGAGCCCTGGGCGGCGCGGCTGAAGATGCCGCTGATCACGCCCGGCGCGGCCTCGAACGAGATCACCAAGGCGATCCACAACGACTACGAGAAGAACAAGTACACCTTCCACGGCTATCTGACCTCGGCGGCGCAAGCCCAGCTCGTCTGCGACGCTGCTAAGGACTTGCTCGTGGACAAGCTCAAGTTCAAGACGGCCGCGATCATGAGCGAGGACGCGGCCTGGACCAAGCCGCTCGACGTTGGCTACGAGGCCTGCCTTCCGAAAGCAGGCCTGAAGGTCGTCGAGCATGTGCGGTTCTCGCCCGACACCACCGACTTCACTCCGATCTTCAACAACATCGAGGGCAAGAAGCCGGACGTGATCGTCACCGGCATCTCTCATGTCGGCGTGCAGCCGACGGTGCAGTGGAAGAACCAGCAAGTGCCGATCCCGATGTTCGGCATCAGCGCGCAGGCGCTGAGCCCGACTTTCTGGAAGGACACCAATGGTGCCGCCGACGGAGTGCCGTCGCTGGCGGTCGCCACGCCCGACGTCGCCGTGACCTCCAAGACAAAGCCGTTCGCGGCGGCGTTCCAGGCCAAGTTCGGCTCGCCGCCGGCCTATACCGGCTACACCGCCTATGACGAGGTCTACTTCATCACGGAGGCGATCAAGCGCGCGGGCTCGACCGATCCCGACAAGATGGTCACCGAGCTCGAAAAGACCGACTACGAGGGCACGATCGGCCGCATCCAGTTCTACGGCAAGGACGACGAGTTCACCCACGGCATCAAGTCCGGTCCCACGACCGTATCCGGTCTGGTCTTCCAGTGGCAGGACAGCAAGCAGATCGTGGTCTGGCCCGAGAAGATCGCGGAGGGCAAGCTGAAGTTTCCGAGCTTCGTGAAGCTGTCGCAGTAGCACTTCGGGCTGGGCGCCGGGCTCGGTACCGAGCGCCCCATCACCCTTGCAAGGCCCGTCGCTTCAACTGCGACGGGCCTTCGCTTTGTGCAGAACGCAGCTGGTGCGCTGGCATCGGAGGACCCATCCTGCGATCTTGCCGTTAACCTCCTATGCGCGGCTGGAACAGCCAGATGGACGACCGACCAAGACAACCCGATAGACTGATGCAGGACGACGGCTTCGTTCGTGTGCGAGGCGCGCGTGAGCACAACCTCAGGAACGTCGACGTTCGCATTCCCCGCAACGCCCTCGTCGTGTTCACGGGCGTGTCGGGATCAGGGAAATCCTCGCTCGCCTTTGGAACGATCTATGCCGAGGCGCAGCGTCGATATCTGGAATCGGTGTCGCCTTACGCGCGGCGGCTGTTCCACCAGATGCAAATCCCAGAGGTTGACGACATCGAAGGCCTGCCGCCCGCCGTAGCGCTCCAGCAGCAGCGCGGCGCGCCGACGACGAGGTCGTCTGTCGGCAGCGTGACCACCATCTCGAACCTGCTCAGGATGCTCTACTCCCGTGCCGGCGATTACCCGCGCGGACAACCGATGCTCTATGCGGAATCGTTCTCGCCGAACACGCCGGAAGGAGCCTGCCCGACCTGTCACGGTATCGGCAGGATGCTCGACGTCACCGAAAAATCCATGGTGCCCGACGACACCAGGACCATCCGCGAGCGCGCCGTCGCGGCCTGGCCGAGTGCCTGGCAGGGGCAGAACCTCCGGGACATCCTGACGACGCTCGGTTACGACGTGGACAAGCCCTGGCGTGAGCTGCCCAAAAAGAACCGCGACTGGATCCTGTTCACGGAGGAGCAGCCGACCGTTCCGGTCTATGCCGGTTACACTGCGGCCGAGGTCAAACGAGCCCTTCGCCGCAAGGAGGAGCCGAGCTATCAGGGCACTTTCACCGGCGCAAAGCGCTACGTGATGCAGACCTATGCCAAGTCGGAGAGTGCGATGATGAAGCGCCGCGTCGCGCAATTCATGATCACCCAGGACTGCCCGACCTGCCACGGCACGCGATTGAAGCCCGAGGCGCTGAAGGTCAAATTCGCCGGCCTCAATATCGCCGAGATGTCGCATCTGCCGCTCAAGCAGCTGCAGGAGGTGATAAAGCCGTTCGCAAGGGCATCGACGGAAGGGGCATCGGAGAAGACCATCGTCGCCAGGCGCATCAGCGAGGATCTGTCGGCGCGACTAGCCGTCCTGCTCGACCTCGGCCTCGGCTATCTCGCTTGCGAGCGCAGCACGCCGACGCTGTCGCCGGGCGAGTTGCAGCGGCTGCGACTTGCGACGCAGGTCCGCTCCAACCTGTTCGGCGTCGTCTACGTGCTCGACGAGCCCTCCGCAGGCTTGCATCCCGCCGACACCGAAGCGCTGCTGCGGGCGCTGGACCGGCTGAAGCACGTGGGCAATTCAATCTTCGTGGTCGAGCACGAGATCGAGGTGATCCGGCATGCCGATTGGCTGGTGGATGTCGGCCCTGACGCCGGCGAAGGCGGCGGGAGCATCCTCTACAGTGGGCCAGCCGGTGGGCTTGGCCAAATCGAACAATCGCGAACCGCTCGTTATCTCACGCATCCACGAAAGCCGCTGCCGACGGTCCGTCGCGCGCCGAAGGGGCATCTGAAAGTCCGGGGGGTGACCCGGAATAATCTTCACAGCCTCAGCGTCGATATCCCACTGGGTGTTCTCACCAGCGTGACCGGCGTGTCGGGCTCCGGCAAATCGAGCCTGATCAGCCAATTCCTCGTCGATGCCTTGGCGGAGCATCTCGGCCATACACGTGGCGCGGAAGCGGACGACGACAGCCTGGCACCTACGGTCGAGACATTGGGCGGCAAGATTGTTGGCGGCCTCGACCAGATCAATCGCCTCGTCGTGGTGGATCAGAAGCCGATCGGCCGCACGCCGCGATCCAACCTAGCGACCTATACCGGCCTGTTCGACCATGTCCGGAAGCTGTTCGCCGCGACGCCGCAGGCAAAATCCCGCCGCTACGATGCCGGACGCTTCTCCTTCAATGTCGCGAAAGGCCGATGCAGCACCTGCGAGGGCGAAGGATTTGTCTGCGTCGAGCTTCTGTTCCTGCCCAGCGTCTATGCGCCCTGCCCGACCTGCAAGGGCGCGCGCTACAACGACAAGACGCTCGAGGTGAAGATCCGCGGAAAATCCATCGCGGATGTGCTGGCGATGCGCGTCGACGAGGCCTACGAATTCTTCCGCGCAGATCCAACACTGAACCGCTCGCTAGCGGTCGTTCGCGAGGTTGGCCTCGGCTATATCCGCCTTGGCCAGTCCGCCACCGAATTGTCGGGCGGCGAAGCCCAGCGCATCAAGCTCGCGACCGAGCTCATGCGGCCGCAACGCGGTCACACGCTCTACGTCCTCGACGAGCCGACCACCGGTCTTCATCCGCAGGATGTCGAGCGGCTGATCGCTCAGCTCGAGCGGATCGTGGAGGCCGGCAACAGCGTGATCGTGGTCGAGCATGACATGGATGTCGTCTCTCACAGCGACTGGATCATCGATCTCGGCCCCGGCGCCGGTGACGAGGGCGGCCGTATCGTGGCATCGGGGACACCGCATCGGATCGCCGAAGCCGGCGGGAAGACCGCAAATTACCTTGCCGGTCGCTTGAAACAGTAGCGCACGATCTCATCGCCACTCATTTCGCAATTGCGTTCTGCGCCGCGGAGGAGGGACCCCGACTTTCGCCATGTTGACTTTCCGCCGTCCCGCTCCCCATACTTCGCAAAAAGATAAGCAAGACCAGTCATCGGACGGTTTTTGAGGGAGGATAGGATGCCGACTTCACGCAGGCAGCTGCTGAAGAGCTCGGCGGCTGCTGCCGCCGCACTCAGCCTCGATTGGACAAGGGCCCAGGCGCAAGCCGAGAATTTGCGCATCGGCCTGATCTACGACCTCACCGGCCCGTTCGCCGCCGGCGGCTCGGTCGCCTCCTCGGTCGGCGCACAGATCGCCATCGACCTCGTCAACGAAAAAGGCGGCATCGGCGGCAAGACCAAGATCGTGCCGGTCGCGGCGGACTCGCAGAGCAAGGCCGATGTCGCGATCAACGAGGCCGAGCGGCTGATCAGCCAGGAAAAGATCGACATCATCAACGGCGTCTATTCCAGCGCGCATGCGGTGCCGATGGCGGCAAAGGTGGAGCAGCAGAAGAAGATCCTCTGGATCACGACCGCGGTGTCGACCGCCGTGTTCAAGGACAAGAACCTGCAATATGTCTTTCGCGCGCAGATCCATTCCGACCAATATGGACAGGCCTTTGCCGGCTTTATGAGCGAGCACGCCAAGGCCAAGCTCGGCATGGAGCCAAAGGACGTCAAGATCGCGTTGATCCACGAGGACGGCCCTTACGGTGTTGGCGTCGCCGCCGCAGACGAGGCCTATGCGAAAGAAGCCGGACTTCAGATCGTGCTGAAAGAGGGTTATTCGGCTTCGGCCCCGGATTTGTCGGTGCTGGTCACAAAAATCAAACGCGCCAAGGCCGACGTGATTTCGCATGCCGGCTACAACCCCGACATCACCCTGTTCCTGCGCCAGGCCCGCGAGAGCGGCCTGCGCTTCAAGATGCTGTTCGGCGCGGGCGCCGGCTATAGCCAGCTCGACAAGCTGCGCGCGACTTTCGGCGCAGACATCGACAATTTCTGCAACATCGATCCGGTGCCGGCGCAGCTGCTCGATCCCGCCAAGCTTGCGCCTGGAATCGGCGATCTGACCAAGACCATGGTCTCGCGCTACCAGACCAAGACCGGCGCGACCGACGTGCCGCCGCACTGCTCGATGGGTTTCAACCAGACCTGGGTGCTGCTCAACAACGTACTGCCGGTCGCCAAGGAAAAGTACGGCAGTTTCGAGCCGGATGCCATTCGCAAAGCCGCGCTCGACGTCGACATCCCCGCCGGCGGCACCATCCAGGGCTACGGCGTGAAATTCTTCCCGCCCGGCACGCCGCTTTCCGGCCAGAACGAACGCTCGACGCCGGTCGTGATGCAGAATGCAGGCGAGCACATCTCGGTGGTGTGGCCGACGAACATCAGGACGCAAGACCCGGTATTCCCGCTGCCGAAGGGGTCGACTTACGGGACGTAGGATTGAAGCCGCGCAGACGGTGCGTCCCTCTTCCCTTGTGGGAGAGGGTGGCTCGCCGCTCGCCCTACAACACCACCCTTCGCCCCTCCTCCGCCGCCCAATAGCCGGCGTAGTTCACCTTGATCGTCTCATACGCCAGCGCAAGGTCGGACAGCGGCGGCCTTCCGCTCGCGGCGCATTCCATGAAGTCCTGGATTTCCTGGAGATAGCCGCGCGTCCATTCCTCCTCGAGGCAGACATATTGCCAGCCGGTCTTGCGGTCGACTTTTTCGGTGATGTAGACCGAGGCGAGCTTCTCTTCGGAGGTCTGGTAGCTCATCAGATGCGTGTTCGGCGTGATGTTGGCGAACAGCGAGCCGCCTGACGTATAGGTCTCGATCAGATTGCGCACGCCGCCCATGATCATGTCGCCGGAGAACACCGTCGCCTTGGTACCGTCCGAGAAGGTGGCGGTGAGTGTGCCCCAATCCTCGACGTCGACGGGATTGGCCTTGATGTAAGTGCGCTCCTCCGGCTTGAGGATGGCCGTGACATTGCCGACATCGCCGGTGACGCTGGCGACGCGGATAGTCTCGCCGCGCGCCTTGGCTTCGACCTGCTTGAGATACAGCACCGCGGAGAGCGGATGGCAGCCCATCCGGATCAACGAGCCGCCGCCGGTCATCGCCCATTGCGCGGCATGGGCCGCATGCGAGCCGGAATGACTCTCCTCGCCCTTCATGAACAGGATTTTGTCTTTCGTCGCCCTGATGATCTCCGCGGTCTTGGTCACCGCGGGTGCGTAGATCCAGTCCTCGGCATACATGAAGAGCTTTCCGGTACGTTCGATCGCGGCTCGTGTCGCGTCCATCTCCTCCAGCACGCGCTCGTACATCAGCGCCTTCGGCACATGCTTGCCGATCGGCTGCTCGTCGCCCGCCCGACCAAAATAGCCGGCGAAGGGTTTTTCACAGATCACGTGCTTGCCGGCTTGCATGGCGGCCACGATCATTTCGGCATGCAGATTGGGCGGCGTGCAGATGTCGATGACGTCGAGTTCGCGGTCTGCGATCAGCTCGGTGAAGCTGCGATAGACCCGTGGGATCTGGTGGCGGCCAGCGAATTCGACGACGCGGTCGCCGCGCGCAGCGACCGCCGCGACCTCGACATCCACGCCGTAGACGCGCCGGAACGCATACATATGCAGCTCCGACACGAAGCCGCAGCCGACGAGTCCCACCCTGATCTTTGCCATAGCGCCCCTTACCCATGCTTTGGGCCGCACTATAGCGCGCCGGCAGGTCTATTCCACCGAGACCCGCACCACGCCGGCGCTCATCATGCCCAGCGCACGAGCGGCGGGAACGGAGAGGTCAACGATACGGCCGCGGATGAACGGGCCGCGATCGTTGACGCGGCACTGAATCGAGCGGCTCCCGTAAGACACCCTCAGCACGCTTCCGAAGGGCCGCGTCCGGTGCGCGCAGGTCAGCTCGCCTTTCCCGGCTTTTCCGTATCCGTAATAGGAGGCAAGCCCGCTCTCGGCGTGGGCAAAGGAAACAGCAGAAAGCGAAAAAGTGGCAAGGCAAGAAAATAGCGTGGTCTGCGCTCGCACGGCACCGCTCCCGGTTGGCCCTGGCCCGCGCAGCAAACGTTTGTTGGTTCCCGTGGGTTCCTGAGCCGCTGCCGGGCGACGCCCGGCAGCGCCATCACACATTGTTACCGTTTGTGGAACACGAGCGTCCGGACCTCGATGCTCTCGCGCGGCGCCGCATCCGCCGGCGTGGTCGGATCGACGAAGGCCGTGTGAGGCCCGAAGCGCGTGCGGCCATCGGTTGCGGAATCGTAGCACTTGAGCAGCAGCGCTTCCTCGGCCGTCATCTCGGGGAAATAGAACCAGCGATGGTTCGGATTGTATTTCACCGAATAAGTCTCGCCGCGACGGTTGGGATAGATCAGATCGGAGGCGACGAGATCGTCGGGCGCAACCGTCGTGCCGTCGGCCATCGCCAAGGGTGAATCGCGCAAGGGACCGCGAATCGTCCGCCAGAGGTTGATCACTTGCACGCGTCCCTTCAGCAGCTCTTCGGCTTCGTCGGGCAGATGTTCGCGCACGCGATTGGCGCCGGAGATCGCGGTCTGGTCGACATGGACGCGCGTTGCCGGCTGACGCGGACCGCCGTCGCGAATGTCCGCGGCGCCCTTGACCCGCCTGCGCACGGTATGATCGAAGATGAAGACGCGGTCGGCCTTCAGCGTTGCGCGCAGGAAGGCCTCGACGGCGGGATAGTAGACCGCCCTCACCTCTTCCTCGTTGTTGAAATCCTTCACCAGGGTCGGATGCCGCACGAGCGCAAAGCCTTCGCGATCGAGCGAGATATTTTGCGCGATCAGGCGCGCATCGAAGATCGGAACCTGATGCGGCTCCGGCAACGACGTGCTTTTGGGCTCGCCCGGCGGCGGATCGAAGGCGTAGGTGCGCGGTTTGCCCGAAACCGGCGCGAGATAGTTGAGTTCGGCGGTGACGAAGGGAAGCGATTCGATCTTTGTTTCTTGCAGGCCCATGGCCGGTCTCCCGATGTGGTCGTCTGGAAGATTTTTGAGGGGACCGCGCGTGGCGCAAGGGAGACGGTGCAAATAGCAATGGAGGTGTTGTCGGGAGCAAGGAATGCAGAAGGAACGTTTCGAAGAAGGCAATCGGATTAGGAGGTGCTCTCTCCGCTTCACGGACACTTGAGAGGCATGTGAGGTTTCGTGCCCCGGACGCAGCGCAGCGCTTCTTCAGCGGTGCGCTGCTGAGCCGGGGCCCATATCGCCGAGCATTTCTGTGCAACATGGGTCCCGGCTCTGCGGAGCAGCGTTGCACGCTGCGCCGCGTCCGGGACACGAGAGCTGTTCCTACAACCCTGCCTTCGCGATCGCATCCGAGAACGAGCGATCCACGATCTCGGTCGCATCCAGCTTCTGCTTGATCAGGCCCCAGCGAAAATAGAGATCGATCGTGCTCTGCTCGTCCGCGACCACGCCGTCGTCGATCGGCGCGATCCTGATCTTTGCGCGTGACAGCCAATTCTGCGGCACGGCGGTCGGGATGTTCATCAGCCTGCCCCAGGTCGCGGCATAGCTCTCGACATTGTTCAGCGACCACGCCCGCGCCGCGGTGAGGCGCCGGATGAAGTCGGTCAGCTCCGCGCGCTTGGCGCGGATGGAATCGGGCCGCGCCACCTGAAAGCTCAGCCCCGGTGTCAGGCCCTCCGAGGTGATGACGCGGCGCGATTTGAACAGCACCTCCTCCTGGCTGACATAAGGCTCCCAGGTCGACCACGCGTCGACCGAGCCTTGCGTGTAGGCGATCTTGGCATCGGACGGCGCCAGGAACGCGATCTGCACGTCAGCCGCAGCCCAACCGTTCTTTTCGAGCGCGGCGAGAATCAGTTGATGGCCGATCGAGCCACGGCCGGTTGCGATCTTCTTGCCGCGCAGATCGGCGAAACTCTTGATCGGCGAGTTCTCGGGCACGAGAATGGCGAGACCCTCGCGCGTCTGCCGGATCGCGGCAATCGCTTTCACCGGCGCGCCAGAGGCGGCGGCGAAGGTGAAGGGTGCATCGCCAACGAGACCGGTCTCGATCGCGCCGGCGCTCAGCGCTTCCAGCAGTGGCGCAGCGGCCGGAAACTCCTTCCATTCGATTTTATACGGAACGTCCTTGAGCACGCCGGCGGCTTCCATGACCGCCTGCGAATTGCCCTTCTGGTCGCCGACACGCAAGGTGGTCTGCGCCGCCGCCAGCTCGAACGAGCCGAACAGCAGCGCGCCGGCTAGCATGAGGCGGATCATTCCGCCGCCTCGCCGCGAACGGCGTGACGCTTGGCGACCAGCTCGCGCGTCAGTGGAATCAGTTCGCGCCCATACTCGATGGCGTCGATCAGGGGATCGAAGCCGCGGATCAGGAAATGGCTGATGCCGAGATCGTAATAGTCGCCGAAGACTTCCGCGACCTGCTCCGGCGTACCGACCAGCGCCGTGGTGTTGCTGTTGGCGCCGGTGAGCTTTGCGATCTCGGTCCACAGCCGCTTGTCGATGCGGCTGCCCTGGTCGGCAAGCGAGAGCAGGCGCCGCGCGCCGGCCGTGGCGTGGCCGTCGGCGGGTTTGCGGTAGCCGGTCTTGTCCTGGAGCGCGGTGGCGCGCGCAAGAAGCTCTTCCGCCTTTTCCCAGGCCTGCTTCTCGGTCGGGGCAATGATCGGCCGCACCGAGAGGCTAAAGCGTGGCGTCGGACGGCCCTGCCTGACGGCCGCGTTATGGACGCGTGAGGTGACGTCGCGCACCTGCGCATAGGATTCACCCCACAGCGCAAAGGTGTCGGCGTGCTTTCCGGCGACTTCGATCGCCGCATCCGAGGCGCCTCCGAAATAGATCCGGATGCCCTCTGGGCGATACGGCTTCACCTGCGAAAACGCGTTCTCGACCTGATAGTGCTTGCCCTTGTAGGTGAAGGGCTTGTCGCTGGTCCATTCCAGCTTGAGGACATCAAGAAATTCCGAGGTGCGCGCGTATCGCTCGTCTTTGTCGTCGAGCGTGTTGCCGTCCTGCCGCAGCTCGGTGGCGTTGCCGCCGGTGATGACGTGGAGCGCGACACGTCCGCGGGAGAACTGGTCGAGCGCTGCGAACTGCCGCGCCAGCAGGGTCGGGGCGGTGAAGCCCGGGCGCTGCGCGATCAGCACGTTGAGGCGGCTGGTCGCACCGAGGACGTGCTGGGCGACCTGAAGCGCATCGGGCGCCGTTGAATGAAACGCCAGCAGCGCGCGGTCGAAGCCGGCATTCTCATGCGCCTTCGCCACCGTCTCGATGTGGGTCGGGTTGAGGATCGGTCCCTCGCGAACGACGGTCTCGGACGAATTGTTGTTGCTGATGAAACCGATGAACTCGATCGACATGATCGTCTCCCTGATTGTCTGGCGGAAAAGCTAGAGTCCCAATGCGGCACGGCCGAGGCCGGCGCGCGTGGAATCGTCCTGCGGTGTGTGCACGCGGCCGCACAGGACGTCGCGATAATGCCGCTCCAGCGGATTGGCGCGGGAGAGGCCATGATTTCCGGTCAGCGACAAGGCGTCCTCGACCGCAGCGACGGCGTTGTTGGTCACCGTCAGCTTGATGACATTGGACTCGGCCGCCGAGAGCGCGATGCCGTCATCGAAATCACCGGCGAAGGATGCGATCAGCCGCGCATTGACCGCGAGCCGTGCCTCGATCGCGCCGAGGATCTCCTGCACGCGCGGCAAGGTCGCAAGCGGCGCACCGAGGCTGGCCGGCACCCGCTGCTTCAGGAACGCGACCAGCCAGTCGCGCGCAGCCCGCGCCACGCCGTCATAGATCGCGGCGACGAAGATCGTGTGGACGGTCGCCTGCGCGACATCGGGTGCGCGCCAGTCCGCCGGCTTGCGCACATCGACTTCCGCATCGAGGGGGATCACGACGTCGTCGAAGATGACGTCGTGGCTGCCGCTGGCGCGCAGGCCGTGATGATCCCAGGTCTCGACGATGCGGGTGCCCGGCAGGCCCGCCGACACCAAAAACTGTCCGACGCGCGGCTCGGCCTCGTCCGTCCGCGCCCACACCAGATACCATTTCAGGATCGGCGATCCCGTCGAATAGATCTTGTGGCCGGAGAGCCGCCAGCCGGTTTCGGTGCGACGTGCAATGGTCGCGGGCAGTCCGCCGCGCGCAGGCGAGCCCAGTTCGGGCTCGACGCGGAGCGCGTTGACGAGCGCAATGCCTTCGACGCTCTCGCGTGCAAGCTTGCGCGACAGCCGCGCCGGCCAGGTCGGGCTCCGTGCCATCACCAGATGATTGATGTAGTGCATCGACAACACCAGCGCGGTCGACGGATCAGCCTTGCCGATGATGCCGAGGACGCGTGCGGCATATGCATATTGTGCGCCCGCTCCGGCCCCGCCATGGGCGGCCGGCACCGTCAACGACAGCAGGCCTGCCTCGGACAGCTCGCGAAAATTCTCGAACGGGAAGCTGGCGGTGCGATCGTGCTCGGCCGCGCGCACGGCGAAGGCCTCGGCCAGCGCCTCGGCACGTGCGATGTAGTCGGGCTCGCTATGGCCCACGCGCCCCTTGGCTATCGAACTCACCATGTGGCGTCCAGTCCCAGCAGGCCAAGAATCTGGCGGCGCAGATCGGCCAGATACGGATCGCCGCGATGGCGCGGATAGGGCCGGTCGACACGGATGTCGGCCTTGACCCGCGCCGGGCGGTCGCTGAACACGATGACGCGGTTGGCGAGCACCAGCGCCTCCTCGGCGTCATGCGTCACCAGCAGCGTGGTAAAACCCTTGCGCTGCCACAACGAGACCAACTCGGCCTGCATGGTGATGCGGGTCAGCGAATCGAGCTTTCCGAGCGGTTCGTCGAGGATGAGGATTTTGGGATCGTTGACCAGCGCGCGGGCCAGCGCGACGCGCTGCGCCATGCCGCCTGAGAGCTGGTGCGGATAGGCATTGCGGAAGGACGATAGCCCCACGAGATCGAGCGCGGCATCGACGCGATGACGCTGGCTCTTCAAGATGCCCTGCGCCTCCAGCCCCAGTGCGACGTTGTCCCACACCGTACGCCAGGGAAACAATGTCGGATCCTGGAACACGACAACGCGCGACGGGTGCGGTCGCGTGATGCGAGCCTCGTCCTCGCGCAGCGTTCCGGACCTGGGCTTGTCGAGGCCTGCGACGAGGCGCAGCAGGGTCGACTTGCCGCAGCCGGAGGGGCCGAGCAGCGCGACGAACTCGCCCGGCTCCACGGAGATGCTGACGTCGCTGAGCACCGGCAGCTCGGCACCGTCGATGTCGAAGGCGTGGCTGACCTGCTCGATGTCGAGCGCGGCACCGGCGGCCGGGTGAGCGTCGATTTCGGCGAGCGCAGTTGCGGCTACCATTTTACGGTCCCCTTCTGCCAGACCAGCAGGCGATCACGGATCGCGAACAGCAGCGTGATCGCACCGGAGCAGAGCAGCGACATCACGATCAGCGCCGCATACATGTTGGCGTAGGCGGCCCAGCCCTGCGCCCATTGCAGGTACCAGCCGAGGCCGGCCTTGACGCCGATCATCTCGGCGACGACCAATACGGCGAAGGACGAGCCGAGCCCCATGAACAGGCCGACGAAGACATGCGGCAATGCCGCGGGGATCGCGACCTTCAACACCAGGAAGGACGGCTTTGCGCCGAGCGTCCGCGCGACGTCGTAATAAGCGTTGCTCACACTCGCGACGCCCGACCAAGTCAGCACGGTGACCGGAAAGCCGGTTGCCAGCGCAATCAGAAAGGTCGAGGCGCTCCAGCTCGACGGGAAGGTGAAGAAGGCGATCGGCAGCCAGGCGGTCGCCGGCAGCGGGCCGATGAAGCGCAGCACCGGATGCACCCAATAGCCGACGGCGCGCGACCAACCGATCGAGACACCGGTCAGGAAGCCGACCGTCGCGCCAATCAGATAGCCGCCGAGTTGGAGCTTGACCGAAGCGAACACGCTGTCGAGCAGTTTTGGCAGATCGTCGGTATAGACCTCGATGATCGACTGTGGCGGCGGGAAGAACGGCAATGGCAGCCAGGCGAATTTCGCGGTCGCGACTTCCCACAGGGTCATCAAAACGCCGAGCACGACGAGCCACGGCGCACGCTGGCGCAAGGCCCGGCCGGCCGAGCCAAGATAGTCGGCCGCGACGGTCCCGAACAGCGCGACGGCCGCGATGACAAAGGCGGCAATACCGAGCGAATGGGTTCGCGACCAATCGCCGACGTCCTCCCACCACAGGCAGGACAGGCCGAAGGCGATCCACGCCACGCTGGCGAGAATGCCAACGCCGGATTCACGGACCCAACTCGCAAGCAGCGGCGCGCGCGAGAGACGCGGCGCGCCGGAAGCAAGGCCGTCAGACAGCGAATACGTCGACATAAATGCGCTCCGCGAATTTGGCCGTATCGGTACTCTGTTTGAAGACCTGCACGCTCTTGAGATCGTCGGCATAGGCCTTGAGCTCGCGCTTCAGTACTTCGCCGACGGGGTGATGGTGGTGAGTGTGGTAGCGCACCATGCCTTCGATATCGGCGAGCGATGCCGTCTTGGGCGCGTAGGGCTGGAACGATTTTGCCGCCACTGTCGGGTTCTGCGAGGTGAACATGGCGGCGTCGAGCAGCGCCTGCGTGATGGCGCGCGCGACCTGCGGCTCCTCGCGCACCAGACTGCCGCGCAAGCCGACGATGCAGCAGCTCTTGTCGCGGTATTCGCCGTCGAGATTGGAGGCGACTTCCTTGTACTGGCTGTCCTTGAGCCAGAGATAGCCGAGTGGGTCGGACGACAGGAACGCCTGCACCTCGCCTTTCTCGACGGCGACGTTGAGGAGGTTGCCGGGATAGGCGCGCCAGTCGACGTCCTTGTTGGGATCGATGCCGAGCTTTGCGAGCTGGATCGAAAAGAAGTTCTTGTCGGGGCCGCCGAGATCGCCGACCGCGACGATCTTGCCCTTGAGATCGGCCAGCTTGCTCACGTTGGAGTCGGCGCGCGTCAGCACGCGCATGCAGCCGCCATGGGTGCCGGCGGCGATCTTGACGTCAAAGCCCTGCTCCAGCGGCTTCAGCCAGCGCAGCGCCATGCCGAGACCGGCATCGCTCTTTCCCGTTGCGATCGCCTCTAGCAGCTGGTCGGTCGATCCGGAATAGTTGACGAGCTCGACGTCGAGATTCTGCTTCTGGAAGAAACCGTGCTCGATGGCGACCGGCAGCGGTGCAAGGCAGACCGCGCCGGCATTCCACGACAGCTTCAATTTGCGGGGCGCACCGGCGAGCGCGGGCGCATCTGACGCCGTCCGGCACAGCGGAAATTCCGAGAAGTCGACGCCGGACGCAATCCCGCGCGGCACAAAAGCCTGTGCCGCACCGAGGGCGCCGAGCGGCGCGGCGAATGCCGCCGCGAGCCCCGCCTTGAGCAGGTGACGCCGGTCGAGCCTCGATCCGCCGTGCTTGATGTCGTCGTTCATCCGTCCCCACTCCTGCGCTGGCACGGCTCCGCCATCTGCACAACAGTTTGCGTTGCGCCTGTTCCGTGCGGAGCTGCGTTGAGAGAAAATCTTTTCGCCGGCGCCTGCTGCGCCTCGTTGATGCGATGCGCAAATCATGCGGCGTGCTCGCCGCATCGTCAATGAAATGGATTTTCGAATGTGGCGCGAAGCGAAGTCATTCTCTCCATCGGCGCGTCCGGGACGATGAAAGGATTTCTTCCGATGCATCGGTTGGCAGCGTGCTGGCCTACTCCCTCTCTTGCTTCATTCTTGCGCAGCATCAGTGGCGCACACCGCACGTTCTCGAAAGCAGCGCCTCGCTAAAACGTCCTTGCCCATCGCGCGCGCAATACGGTTAGCCATTTCATTGACTGCGCATCGCGCGACCATAGACTTGATCGTCTCGCTGGATCGTTCGCTCACGCGTCGTGAGCAAAGCACCAAGACAGGCAACATGAGCATCAACTCCCTCCACCATTCCGTCACCCGCCGGCTCGCCGCATCGCTGCTTGCTGCCGCCATCACCCTGTCGACGGCCGCGACGTCATTCGCAGCCGACGCAATCGTGCTGCGCGTCGGCGACCAGAAGGGCGGCAATCGCTCGCTGCTCGAGATCTCTGGCTACGCGAAGGATCTGCCTTACAAGATCGCATGGTCGGAATTCCCCGCGGCTGCGCCGATCCTGGAGGCGCTCAACGCCGGCGCACTCGACGTCGGCTACACCGGCGACCTCTCGTTCCTTTCCGTCTACGCGGCCGGCGCGCCGATCAAGGCGATCGGCGGCACAAGGTCGGATGCGAAGACACAAGCCATTCTCGTACGCCAGGATTCGCCGATCAAATCGGCCGCCGACCTCAAGGGAAAACGCCTTGCCGGCACGCGCGGCGGCTGGGGCCAGTTCCTGATCGACGCCACGCTGGAGAAGGCGCAGATCAAGTTGGAGGACGCGACCTTCGCACCGCTCGGCCCGGTCGACGCCAAGATCGCGTTGGTCGCGGGCTCGATCGATGCCTGGGCAGTGTGGGAGCCCTACGTCTCGTTCGCGACGCTCAAGGACAACGCCCGCGTGATCGCCGATGGTGAGGGCCTGACGCCGACCATCACCTTTATCGTCGCCTCTGACAGCGCCATCACTAGCAAGCGCGCGGCGGTGCAGGACCTCGTGCAGCGGCTGAACAAGGCGCGGCTGTGGTCGCTGGATCATCTCGGCGAATATGCCAAGAGCACGGCCGAACTAACCAAGCTGCCGGAGGACGTGCTGCTCTCGGCCTACACCGCGCAGCGCACCAGCCCGATCGTGATCGACGAGAACGTCGTGAAGGAAGTGCAGGAAGCCTCCGACCGCTCGACGCGCTACGGCATCCTGCCGAAGAAGCTCGACGTCAGCAAAGCCGTCGACCGCAGCTTCACCACTGCGGCCGCAGGATCGAACTAGGAGGCGGCGGGATGCGAAGGCTTCGCCTCAAGGCTGGCCCACTGCATCTCGCCGCGATCGTGCTCGCGCATTTCGCTTGCATGGGCCTGATCGTGTGGCTGTCACTTTAGACGCCGGCCAACGTCGCCGCTCGCTGGCCGGGCCTTAAGGAAAAGATCAGGACAACATAAGGAGCACATAAGGACTTACGAGACGCCACTGGCCTAGCATCGACCCTGTGATCTCGTCGGTAACAGGATGCCTCGTCCACGGCTTGTCCAGGCAACCGCAGCTCGTTCTCCGATTGCCGATCCCGACTGGACGGGCTTACAGTGGAACTCGCCCTGCGGCCGTCAACGCTTGCAATGGGAAGGCGACCTTCGGGCTGGGAGATCAGCGCCATGTCAGCCGGTCAGTATCTTCGTTACGATCCGTCCGTCGAACAAATCCGGCCGGAGGAAGCGGAGGCCGTCGAGGCGATCGTTGCCTCGATCTCGCGAACGAGCGCCCGCACTTTTCACAACGACAAGCATGGGACCCGGCAGCAGCACGCCAAGGGCGCCGGCTATCTCCGCGGCGAGCTGATCGTCTACGACGATTTGCCTGATCATCTGCGCCAGGGCCTGTTCAAACAGGCTGGCCACTTCCCGATCATCGTCCGCCTCTCCACCGCATTCAACAGGAGCGATCGCGTACGTTCGCCGCGGGGGTTTGCCATCAAGGTCTTGGGCGCGACTGGGCTTAAGGCGCTCGGCGACGACGACTCGACGAACCAGGATCTTCTGCTCGTCAATCACCCCAGCTATTTCGCGGATGCGATGGCCTATATGCGCGCGCAGCACAAGGTCGAGCGCAGCCTGATCCTGCCGGATCTGGCGTATGGACCCATAGGCTTTGTCGCGCGCATCCTGGTCGCCGCATCGGACAGAACAGGCATTCCGATCCCGATAGTCTTGAAAGCGCTTGGTGATGCCGGCAGCAACATTCTTGGAGAAACCTTTCACACAGAGGGAGCACTGCGGTTTGGCGATTATATCGCAAGGCTTCGCCTGGTGCCGATCTCGGCCTCGGTCCGCCGGCTCACCGGCCAGCCCTGCCACGATGCCGATAATGCCGTGCTGAACACTGTCGTCGCCTTCTTCAAGGACAATGCGGCCGAGTACGAACTATTTGCCCAGCTCTGCACCGACCTGGAGCAAACGCCGATCGAAGATGCCTCAATCGACTGGCCCGAAGACGTCGCGCCGCCGCAAGCACTCGGCAAGATCACGCTTCCGCGCCAGACCGCCGACAGCCCCGCGCGTCGCGTCTATTCCGACGAGGTGCTTTCGTTCGATCCATGGCGATGTCTCGCGGCCCATCAGCCGCTCGGCTCGATCATGCGATTGCGCAGGGATGCCTACCGTGCCTCCCGCACGCTGCGGCAGCAGCAGAATCAACACACGGTCAAGCAACAGCCCGGAGAACCGCGACAGATCGCGGACCTGCCGGATTGAGCCCGATCACCGTTCCGCACTATCGAGCCGGGTGTCCCGGCCTGCGTCGAAAAAGGACGCCGATCGCAGCGGATCGCCGGGATCAAGCGTCTCTGCCAGCGATCCGATCACCTGGCAGGAGCGGTCCCGCCACTTGGCAGCCCTTTGCGTTTGTCCAAGGCCCGCATAAAGCGCTGCGGTCGTGCGATAAACCCGCCAGGTGGCATGCGGCAACCTGGCATGGCGGACGATCGAAATTGCCGTCGACAAATGCTCGCCGGCGAGTTGCACATCCTGCTTCAGGATCGCAATTCTTGCCATGACCTCGTGGCACAGCGCGAGAAACGGGCGGTCGGGTGCCGCGCTCGTCACCTCATGAAACTGGCTGGCCGAACTCTGGGCGCGATCCAGATCGCCGATCGCGATCCAATAGTCGCAGCAAGTCAGCAGATAGTGGGGGATAACCAGCGACTCCATCGGCACGCGATCGACCTCCATTCGCCGCTCCATCGCATCGAGATGCTGCCGCGCCCGAGTCAGGTCGCCCATCCTGACATAAGCTCGCGCCAGCAGGTTCCTGCCAACGAAGAAGGTGAACGGATTGGCCTCGATCATCGGGCCGAGCGCATCCTCCGCACGCCGTGACGCGCTCCCATATTCCTCGGCCTCGGAATACAGCCATCCGATCGCGAGATGACACAGCGCGACGGCCTGCGGATTTGCATTTCGCTCCGAGATGGCCAACGCGGAGACGACGTTTCGTTGCGCCTGCCCCCATTCACCGTGATAAATCTGGGCAAAGGCCTCGACCGATTCATAGAGTACGAACAGATAGACGTCACCGACCAGGCGGGCGAGCTCCTTGCCCCTGGTCGTCGCATCGCAGCAGGCCGGATAATTCGCGCGCAAGAACTCCAGCACCATCTCCATCGAGCAGCGTCGCAGCCGCATGCTCAGATCCTGTTCTCCGGTGATCAGTGCTGACGCATGCTCGGCAAGGTCCGCATTCTCGCGATCCCAGCCGCGGAGCATCAGCTTCAAATTGGCAACGTTCCCCTGGACCAGAGCGCTGAACGCGGCGTCGTCGATCGCCCGGCTCTTTACAAGAGCCTGTTCCGCAACAGGCAGGCTCTGGCGTCGATCGACGTAAAGACAGAATCTGCTGAGGTCGACCAGTGCGTTCACCTCTTCGCGCACGTGCCCGTTCTCCGCCGCGTGGGCGACGACTGCGCTGAGATCCTGCAGGGAATTCAGAAAATCTCCACTGGCCCGCCAGGCCCAGGCGCGCTGAAGCAGCAACTTCAGACGTGCTGTCACCCGAAACTCCGGCGGCAAATGCGGCACCAGTTCCAAAGCACGGGACAGGTAATTGGCGGCCTCGCGTGTGCTGAACCTTCGCGCCGAGCCCTCGGCGGCCGCGCCCAGATAATGCATCGCTTTCGGGAAATCGCGGCCCAGTTCGAAGTGGCGCGCGAGAACGGCGGCGATCTCCGTAGCCTGCGGCCCATAGCCCTGCTCGAGCTCCGCCCCAAGTAGCGCATGGGTTTTCGTGCGGCGCGCCGGGGCGAGCCGCTGGTAGAGGATCTCCTGGTAGAGCGCGTGCTGGAACGCATAGCGACCGGAGACACCTCCGCTCGGCCACTCAGTCATGCCGGCAACGACGATAATGCGATCAGTCCGCGCCAGGTCCTCGCACATCTGCTCGACATCCAGCACGGGACGGTCCAGCGCACCGGCGATATGGAGCGCAGAAAACTCAGCTCCGGCCGCACTGGCGACCTCGAGCAAGCTGCGCTCGTCCACGGTGAGGTGATCAATCTGCTGCTTGATCATTCCTTCCAGATCGCGCGGCATGCTGTCATGCGAGGCCGCGTCTTCGCTGACCAGCCGCCAGCCCAATTCGTGCTCGACAAGCGCGCCTTGCGCCACGAGATGATCGAGGAGAGACGACACGAACAGAGGATGCCCGCCGGTTCGCGCGAAGATGCGCTCGACCAGCTCTCTGGCAAAATCGGCCGAGTTGAAGCGCAGGGAAAGATAACGTTCGACGTCGACGCCGGTTAGTCGATCGAGCGCGAGCTCGGTGGCGTGTCCGTGAATCCGCAAGTCCTGGTGAACGGCACGGATAGGATGTCCGCCGACGGCGACTTCCATCGGCCGATAGGTGGCCAGCACGAGGATAGCCGCCCTCCGATCCCGGCGCGCAAGCCGGGAGAGCACATCCACGGTGGCAACGTCGCTCCAATGCAGATCTTCCAGGATGATCACCCATGGTCGCCTGACGGCGAGATGTTCCATGAGATCGGCAAATTCGCGCAGCATGCGCTCCCGGGTTGCGCCAAAGACCTCATGCTGGAATGCGGCCCGGTCTGCTTCGCCGAGGAATCCGGGCATTTGCGCGAGCCAGGTCGGCGCGTGCTCGCGTATGGAAGTCAGCAGCGATGCTCCATCGGTTCGACGGCAGCACTCGTTCAGCGCTCCGATCAGCGGAAGAAAGGCCTCATGAGTGCCGAACAACTCGTTGCAGCTACAGTGCAGCACGCCGAGTCCCTGCTGGTTCATCCTGTCGAGCGTCATTTGCAAGAGGGTGGTCTTGCCGATTCCGGCCTCGCCGGTGATGAAGACGATCTGACGCTGTCCGGTACGAGCGAGTTGCAACGCCTTGTCCAGCGTCTCGAGTGCCCCAGTGCGGCCCACCCTCCAGTGCCGGCGTCGATCGACGACCTGCTCCGTGGCGGAAGCCGCCTCCTCTTCGGCTGGCCGCTCGATCGCAGGCAATTCGGCGGTCGCGACCGGCGCAATGAAGCGATAGCCGCGCCGCGTCACCGTCTCGATGTAGTTGGGGGACTGCCTGTCGTCGCCGAGCACCGAGCGCAGCGTGTTCACGGCAACGGCGAGGCTCGACTCGCTGACGTGCAGATCGGACCAGACCGCGTCGAGCAACTCTTCCTTGGTGACGAGCGCACCGGGCCGACCGACAAGATAGCAAAGAACCTCGAACGGCTTCGGCGCCAGCGCGATCCGCTCCCCGCCTCGCCACAATAGCGCGTTGGCCCGGTCGAGGCGGAATTCACCAAAGGCAAGCGCGTCTCTACGCACGGCTCCAACCCCCGGATGCTCCCCGATCTTAAGGGAAAGCTCAGCCAAATGTAAGGGCGCGCTAAAGACCTGCGCCCTGCGCCGGCACTAGCATTGGCCTGTCCACTTCAGAGACGCCGGCAAGGCGTCGGACGGCCTTTTCATCACGCTGTCATTTCAGTCGACAGGCAGTCGATGCCTGAATTCCGGCAAGGAGTTGGCCATGAGCATTTTAAAACACCTGGCGATCTCGCCTCTCGCTTTTGCCATTCGCCATTACGACGTCAGGGTCATATTGAGCGTCACCGTCCTCAGCCGCATCTTTCTCGTCGCCATCTATCTTGCGTGCGGCGGCCCGGGCCTGTCCGGGCCCGATCTCACCAACACCATCGCGCTGCCATGACCTCGGGACCGCTCGAGTGGTGCATCGAGATCGCGATCATCGTCGCGATCTGCATCGGGATTGTCGCGGGCGGGCATGGCCGGCTCGTAGTGCCGCATCACCGGGTTCAACGCGCGCAAGCCGATCGGACCGCTTGCGTACAGCGGCCCTCAAACCTCTTCAGCATCGTCGCGCTGCAGCGAGGCGCTCCGCCCGTTTGATCGATCACCAATATCCGCGATGATAGGCCCGGTACGGCCGGTAGTAGCCGTAGCGCGGACCGTAATATGGACGATAGGCGCGATAGTCGTAGTAGCGTGGACGCGCGTAGTAGCCGCCATAACCGTAACCCGGACCATATGCGTAACCCGATCCGTAGCCGCCGCCATAATAGACGGGCGCATAACCGTAGCCCGGCCCCGGATATCCATAGCCGCCCCCATGGTATGGGCCGCCGCCATATCCATAGCCATAAGGCGCGCTGCTGGCGATGGCGCTGCCGATGATCGCGCCGGCTGCGAGGCCGCCAATACCCCATCCAAAACCTCGGCCGCGCCAGTACACCTGCGTAACATCATCGCCGACCGCGGCCTTCATGGTCGCGACATTGGTCGGCAGCGGAGCTGCTGCCGCCTGCTCGACCTGGCCGGCCGTCACCGCACCCGCCAGCGAATAGGCAATTGTCAGTTTCCAGATACTCATCGCCTCACTCCCTGTTTGACGTTTCGCTCGGAAGAGGATCGCGGTCGCATGATCGGGCATCCTTGCGCCAAGTCAAAGGCTCAAAAGTCGCGCCTCCAATTGCGTGCACCGCACAAGATGGCATGCCTCAATTGTCATCAGACCGGAGGCCGCAGACCCGGCAAAGCATTAAGCTTCCCGCGCATTCGCAACCAACAACCACCTTCCCGATTGACTATTCGTGCCGTTACTATCGGTTCCGAAGTGCGCGGCCGGGAGGCTTCTGGCGAGCGCCAGAGTTGTGGGAGGATGACATGAGTGCCGCGAGACCCGAGCCGCTTGCCCGTCAGGCCCTGGCGTTCGTCCTGGCCGGCGGACGCGGCAGCCGGCTCCTGGAGCTGACCGACCGGCGCGCCAAGCCTGCGGTCTATTTCGGCGGAAAGTCCCGCATCATCGATTTCGCGCTGTCGAACGCGGTGAACTCGGGCATCCGCCGCATCGCAGTCGCCACCCAGTACAAGGCGCACAGCCTGATCCGGCACCTTCAGATGGGTTGGAACTTCTTCCGTCCCGAGCGCAACGAGAGCTTCGACATTCTCCCGGCCAGCCAGCGCGTCTCCGAGAACATGTGGTATGTCGGCACGGCGGATGCGGTCTACCAAAACATCGACATCATCGAATCCCACGCCTGCCGCTTCATCGTGGTTCTCGCCGGCGACCATGTCTATAAAATGGATTACGAGGTGATGCTGCGCCAGCATGTCGAGAGCGGCGCCGACGTCACCGTCGGCTGCCTCGAAATGCCGCGGGCGGAATCCTCCGGCTTCGGCATCATGCATATCGACGAGAATGGCTGGATCAAGTCGTTCCTGGAAAAGCCGAAAGATCCGCCGCCGATGCCGGGAAAGCCGGACGTTTCGCTCGCCAGCATGGGCATCTACGTGTTCGACGCGAAACTCCTGTTCGAGGAGCTCAAGCGCGACGCCGAGGATCCGAACTCCAACCACGATTTCGGCAAGGACATCATCCCCTACCTCGTCAAGAACGGCCGCGCCATGGCGCACCAATACTCGACCTCCTGCGTCCGCTCCGGCAGCGACCCCCGCGCCTATTGGCGCGATGTCGGCACGGTCGACGCCTATTGGGCCGCCAATATCGACCTCACCGACGTGGTACCCGAGCTCGATTTGTTCGACAGCGCCTGGCCGATCTGGTCCTATTCGGAGATCACGCCACCGGCAAAGTTCGTCCACGACGAGGAGAGCCGGCGCGGCCAGGCCGTGAGTTCGCTGGTCTCGGGCGGCTGCATCATTTCCGGCGCCTCGCTGCGACGCTCGCTGCTGTTCACCGGCGTACGCGTCAACTCCTACGCCAATGTCGAGAACGCCGTGATCATGCCCTACGTCAATGTCGGCCGCGGCGCGCGCTTGAAGAACGTCGTGATCGACCGCGGCGTCGAGATCCCGGAAGGACTCGTCGTCGGCGAGGATCCCGAGTTGGACGCCAGGCGCTTCCGCACCACCGAAGAGGGTATTTCGCTCATCACCCAGTCGATGCTGGACAGGCTCAATACATGACGTCTGTTCGCGTCCTCGCGGTCGCCTCTGAAGTCTATCCCATCGTCAAGACCGGCGGCCTCGCGGATGTCGCGGGCGCGCTGCCGCTCGCGCTGAAAGCTCATGGCGTCGAGATGCGCACGCTGATGCCGGGCTATCCCGATGTGATGCGGATGCTCGGGGGAGCCGACGAGATCCGGCGCTGGCCGGATTATTTCGGTGGTCCCGGACGCCTGCTCGCGGGCTCGCATGACGGGCTCGATCTGTTCGTGCTCGACGTGCCGCATCTCTACGCGCGGCCGGGCAATCCCTACGTCACCGCCGAGGGCGTCGACTGGCCGGACAATGGCGTGCGCTTCGCGGCGCTGTCGCGCATCGCCGCCGATATCGGCCACGGTCTCGTTCCCGCCTTCGTGCCCGACGTCGTGCACGCCCATGACTGGCAGGCCGGGCTCGCGCCGGCCTATCTGCACTATGACAGCCGACCGCGGCCCGGCACCGTGATGACCATCCACAACATGGCCTATCAGGGCAAGTTCGCTCCCGAGCTGATCGGTTCGATTGGCCTGCCCTGGCACGCCCTCGGCATCGACGACCTCGAATATTTCGGCGGCATCAGTTTTTTGAAGGCAGGCCTGCAATTCGCCGATCGCGTCACCACGGTCTCGCCGACCTATGCGCGGGAGATCCAGAGCGACGAGGGCGGCATGGGGTTCGGCGGCTTGCTTCGCTCCCGTGCGAACGTTCTGAGCGGCATTCTCAACGGCATCGACATCGATGTGTGGAATCCGCAGACCGATCCGCACATCGCCTACCGCTTCGGCGCAGAGGATCTCACCTTCCGGGCCGCGAACAAGGCGGTGCTTCAGCAGCAATTCAATCTCGATTCCTCGGACGAGACGCCATTGCTCGGCGTCATCAGCCGCCTGTCGTGGCAGAAGGGGCTCGATCTCCTGCTCGAGGCCATTCCGACCATCCTGAGCGAAGGCATGCAGCTCGCGCTGCTCGGAAGCGGCGACCGCGATCTCCAGGAACGCTATCAGGCCGCCGCACGCGCGAACCCGGGCCGGATCGGGGTCGTGATCGGCTACGACGAGATCATGGCGCATCTGATCCAGGCCGGCTCGGACGCGCTCATCGTTCCGTCACGCTTCGAGCCGTGCGGCCTGACCCAGCTCTGTGCGCTACGCTATGGCGCCGTGCCCATCGTCTCGCGCGTCGGAGGCCTCGAGGATACCATCGTCGATATCGGCGAGGCCGATAAATCGGGCCATGATGCCACCGGCTTCAAATTCGGCCCCGTGACCGCGGATGCCCTCGCCGGCACGCTGCGCAAGGCAAACACCACCTTCCACGACAAGCTGACCTGGCGCCGTCTGCAACTGGGCGGCCTCGCGACCGACGTGTCCTGGCGCAACCGTGCCGGCGACTATGCCGCGCTTTATCGCGGGCTGATGGCGTCCCGCCGCGCCTGAGGCCTGATCGTCCACGAATCCATGCTATAGAGCCGGCATGGAACCCCTTACGATCAAGCTGATCGGCTTTGCCGCCGCCACCTGCACCACCGTCGCCTACGCGCCGCAGGTCATCAAGGTCTGGAAGACCCGCTCGGCGCGCGACATTTCGCTCGGCATGTTTCTCATCATGGTGCTGGGCCTCGCGCTCTGGCTCGTCTACGGCCTGCTCTCCGGCGACGCGCCGCTGGTCGCTGCCAACGCCATCACCATGCTGCTCGCCGGCGGCATCTTGTTCATGAAGCTGAAATACGGGTGAGGCTAGCGCGATGCCAGGGTGGATTAGCGAAGCGCAATCCGCCCTACGAGTTCACCCGAACACATACGACGCCATCGCAACGTTAGCGACCTCGTCGACGAAGACGCGCTTGCCCGCGTCGCTGCCGGCGGCGCCGGCGGCCACCATCAGCGGCAGCAGATGATCTTCACGCGGATGCGCGAGACGGGCACTCGGCGCGTTCTCCCAGTCAACCAGCATCGCGTTGCGGCGCGCCGAGTCCGGACTGCCGATCGCCTCGTTCAGATAGGCCTCGAAATCATACGAGACCGGCTTCGACTCCGCCCGGCCAAACCCGCGCATGTTGTGATAGGTGAGCCCGCTGCCGACGATCAGAATGCCTTCATCCCGGAGCGAGGTGATCGCCTGCCCCACCCTGATGTGCTCGGCCGCGTCATAGCTCGATCTCAGCGACAGCAGCACGATCGGCATGTCGGCATTCGGATACATCAGGCCAAGCGGCACGAAGGTGCCGTGATCGAAACCCTGATTGGGATCCTCGCGGCAATCGAGGTCGGCGCGCGCAAGCAGCGCCTTCACTTCCGCCGCGAGTTCAGGCTTGCCCGGTGCCGGATATTTGAGGTGATAGGTGTGCTCGGGAAAGCCGTGATAGTCGTACACCATCGGCGGATGCGCCGAGGTGGTCACCGTGAAGGTCTCGGCCTCCCAATGGCCGGTGATGACGAGCACGGCCTTCGGGCTTGCCGGCAATAGCTGCGGTAGCCGGCCGAACGCCTCGGCAGTCTTCGCATATTGCACCCGCCTGTCCTCCATGAACGGCCAGGGACCGCCGCCATGCGACAGGAAGAGGGTCGGAAATCGCGTCATGGATGCGGGCTCGTCTCGTTGACAGCATGCGCGTGTAACAGCCGCGCGATCGGCGGCGAGCATAGGCAAACCCGTATGGTTAGCAAGGCGTTAACGATTTGCCGCCCAAAATCCGGGCGTGGCCGAAGGAGTCGGCCAGAAGACCAAGGACGTGAGATGAAGAAGTTTGCGCTGGGGGACGTCGTCAACAGTGACAAGGGCCGCCGCGGTGTGGTTCGCGCCGCCTACAGGTCGAGGGAAGGCCAGCAGTTCTACGCCGTCGAGAGGGATGGCGCGATGGATTATCTGGAAGAAGACCGGCTGAGCCCGGCGCCGCGCGTCGAGCTCGCGGCTTAAGTCCAACTCATCTAACGGCCGAGCCGGTCCAGGCGCTCCGACCAGGGGTCGTCTCCGCTCGCGAGGCGATCATTCGTGATCAGCAGCAGGCGATCGCTGCCTGCCGCAGCGTCCCATTGCGGCAGGTCGGGACCGTTGGGATCGCCGCTCTTGGCGAAGTTGATCCAGTAGGCGCGCATGCGGCTTGCGACCTCGCGATCGCCTCGTGACAAGATGCCCGCACCCGGCATGCCTTCTGCGCCGAAGATGAACTGCAATTCCCGCCCGTGACCGCCTTCGGGGTTGGCGCGCCGTGCCTCCGGCACATAGGCGAAGCGATAGCGGAAGGTCGGCGCGCCGCTTGCGGCATGCAGCCGCGCCAGCAGTCTCACCGGCTCCGAGAAAACCTTGTCGGTGTAGAACCTTGCCGCGCGGTCCGAAGGTTTGGCGAGGTCGGGATAGAGCTTGCGCAGTTCGTCGCTGGTGATGCCTGACGATGCCAGCTCCTCCCGGATATCGAGCTCGCTGTCGAAACCCGTCTCGTCATCGTTCGAACCGATGATCATGGGAATGCGGGCCTCACGTCCGGCCGCGAAGCCTGCGGCGATCTCCTCGTTCACCAGACGTCCGTCGATCATCGGCGCAAAACTGCGCGGCGATTTTTCCAGCAGATGTTTTTCGGCGGCAATCAGGCGTCGCGGTTCGGCTGCGCGCAAATCAGCCTGTTGACCAAGCGCCGCGACGAATTGCCGGCCCACAATCTCGGCCTCTTGCGCCGAGCGCAGCCGCGCACGGCCAGGGACCGATTGCAGAATGGCTTTCTGAAAGAGAGCGCGCGATTGCGCACACAGCATCAAGAGCGCGATCGAGGTCGCGCCTGCGCCGCTGCCAAACAAGGTGACGTTGTTCGGATCGCCACCGAAGGCCGCGATGTTGTCGTGCACCCAATGCAATGCGGCGATCTGGTCCATCAGGCCGTAATTGCCGGAGCCGCCTTCCGACAGCGCGGGCTCAGTGAGCCAGCCGAGCGCGCCCAGGCGAAAATTCACGGTCACCACGATGAGGCCGGCCTGCGCCAGCCTGCCGCCGTCGAACAGCGGATCGTTCGCGGTGCCGCGGACGAAAGCGCCGCCGTGGATGAATAGCATCACCGGCAGCGGGCCATCGACCCCGAACGGACGAAACACGTTCAGCGTGAGGCAATCCTCGCTCGCGCCCGGCAGCGACGGCTGAAGGCACGGCGCGCCGTACTTGTAGGCCGTGCGCATCTCCGAACTCTCGGCCGTTGCCTGCGGCGGACGCCAGCGCAGCGGCCCGATCGGCGCGGCCGCATAGGCCAGCCCCTTGAACGACGCCACCTCGCCTTCGACGGCGCCAAGCATCTGTCCTTCACGCGTCAGCGCGAACGGAAATTGGCCGACCGGCTGGGCCACGGCCGAGCCGTTGCAACAGAGGATGACAGAAGCCGCAAAAAGCGCGAACACGGACCGCATCTTCGGAGCATCTCGATGCGCGGAAGGGTTCGGTCAGGTTATGTCCGTCGTCCATAGCGAGGCAAGCGCCGCGGCGGCGCCTAGCTACCCTTGGCGATAAGCTCAGCCAGTGCGTGCCGTGCGATGATGCCGAATTCACCGAGCGTGGAGTGGCCTGACTGCGCCGCCTCGATCAGGCGCTGGGCGATGAACCTGCGGCTGTCGTGATCGCCGCCATGCGGCAGTTGACGGCACGTCTCCTCCAGGACGACGTCCATGTTCGCTCTGGTTCGCTCACTCAACTCTGTCATGACGCCCTGGGTATGCGTGGCTTGTAGCCGCAAGCATACACAGACGGATCATCCATGATTAGCCCGGGTAATCACGGCCATTGTGCATCGCGATGCGTGCATTGAAGCAAGGTTCGCGCGGCCATGATGACGCCGCAAACAGCTACCGAAGATTGCACTTGCTCTGATGACAAGCCGAGCCTGCGGCGATAGCCTGCCGGCAAAACAAAACATACGGGAGGAAATACCATGCCTGACGCAATGGTTGCTGCACGTGCCTCTGACGCGGGTCGCGGAGCCAGTCAGCAGGTCGATGTTGCCGTGGTGGGGGCCGGGTTTGCCGGCCTCTATCTTCTCCATCGGCTGCGCAAGGCCGGCCTCACGGCGGTCGCCCTCGAAGAAGCCGGCGATGTCGGCGGCACCTGGTACTGGAACCGTTATCCCGGCGCGCGCTGCGATATCCAGACCATCGATTACAGCTACACGTTCGATCCGGAACTCGACAAGGCCTGGACCTGGTCGGAAAAATACGCTGCCCAACCCGAGATCTTGCGCTATCTCGGCTTCGTCGCCGACCGCTACGATCTCAGGCGCGACATCCGCTTCAAGACCAAGGTGACCGAAGCCAAATGGGACGAAGCGACCGAACGCTGGCAGCTCACCACCGACAATGGCGCACCGGTCTCCTGCCGCCATTACATCATGGCCACTGGCTGCCTTTCCGCGCCAAAGCCGCCCGAGATCGACGGCGTCAAGGATTTTGGCGGCGAGGTGTATTTCACCGGACGCTGGCCGCATGACGGCGTCAATCTCGCCGGCAAGCGCGTCGCCGTGATCGGCACGGGCTCATCGGCCATCCAGTCGATCCCGCTGATCGCCGAGCAGGCCGCGCATCTGACCGTATTCCAGCGCACGCCGAATTTCGCGCTGCCGGCGGGTAACGGTCCGGCGCCGGAAGATCGCAAGACCTTCTTCGAAAGCGACCCCGCCGCATATCGCGATCAAGCACGCTTGTCGATGACGGGCGTGCCATATCCGCAGCAGACGGTGGTAAGTTGGCAGTTGAGCGATGCCGAGCGTCGCGAGCGCTTCGAACGCGCCTGGGCCGCGGGCGACCTCGTCCACATCCTGACCCAGCTCTGGGCCGACCAGGGCGTGGATGTCGATGGCAATGCGTTGATCGGCGAGCTGATCCGCGAGAAGATCGGCGCTGCCGTGAAGGATCCGGAGACGGCGGCGGCACTGATGCCCCACGATCATCCCTTCGGCGCAAAACGCCCCTGCCTCGATACCAACTACTACGCGACCTACAACCGGCCGAACGTCACGCTGGTCAATCTGCGCCAGGAGCCGATCAAGGCGATCACCGCAAGCGGCATCACGACGGCCAAGCGCAGCGTCGACGTCGATGTCATCGTGTTCGCGACCGGTTTCGACGCCATGACCGGCGCGATCCGCGCCGTGCATCCGATCACCGGACGTGGCGGCAAATCGCTCACCGATGTCTGGGCACAGGGACCGCAGTCCTATCTCGGGCTCACTGTCGAGGGCTTTCCGAACTTCTTCATGATCACCGGCCCCGGCAGCCCGTCGGTGCTGTCGAACATGGCGGTGTCGATCGAGCAGCATGTGGACTGGGTTGTCGACCGGCTCAAGGCATTGCGCGACGCCGGCTTCACCACGATCGAGCCGACCGAGACGGCGCAGGCCGGCTGGGGCCGGCACATGGCCGACTGCTCGATGGTGACGCTGCACCGGCTCGCCAACACCTGGTACACGGGCGCCAACGTGCCCGGCAAGGTGCAGGGCCTGATGCCTTATACCGGCGGCGTCGGCCCCTATCGCAGCATCTGCGACGAGGTCACGAGCCGCGGCATGCTCGGCTTCAAGCTGACCGGCCCCAACGTTGCCGCGCAATGCAATGACGGCGAAGTGGTGCGCCTGCAGCCGGATGTGCGGCTGGTGCTGAACCTGTTGGCGTCGCTGAATCTGCCGCAGATCGAGTCGATGGGCGCGATCGGTGCCCGCGCCTTCGTCGACGAGTTCAACAAGGGCCGGCCTGCGGGACGGCCAATCGGCGACATCGTCGACGGCACCCTGCCCGGCACCGACGGCCCGCTGTCTTACCGCGTGTACCGGCCGGCGACGCCGGGGCCGCATCCGGTCGTGGTCTATTTCCACGGCGGCGGCTGGGTGCTCGGCGACGAGCAGTCGGACGATCCGTTCTGCCGCGACATGGTGCGGCGGACCGGCATGATGCTCGTCAGCGTCGGCTATCGTCATGCGCCCGAGCATCGTTTCCCGGCCGCAGCCGAAGACGGCTATGCAGCGACGCGCTGGATCGCCGAGCACGCCGCCGAGCTCGGCGGCAAGCCGGGCCCGGTGCTGGTCGCAGGCTGGAGCGCCGGCGGCAACATCGCCGCCGTCACTTGTCAGCTCGCACGCGATCGCGGCGGCCCGGAGATTGCCGGCCAGCTCCTGATCTGCCCGGTCACCGACTGCACATTCGATCGTCCCTCCTATAACGACAATGCGACCGGCTATTTCCTGACCCGCTCGCTGATGTACTGGTTCTGGGATCTCTACTGTTCGCCAGCCGACCGCACGGATCCGCGCGTCTCGCCGCTCCGCGGCAAGGTTGCGGGCCTGCCGCCGGCCTTCGTCGTTACCTGCGAATTCGATCCCCTGCGCGACGAGGGCATCGCCTACGCCGAGGCAATGGCGGCCGCCGGCGTCCCGGTCGAGCAACTTAGGGCGCGCGGTCATTTCCACTCGTCCTTCGCCATGGTGGACGTGGTGATCACCGGGGTCTCCGGCCGGGTGCAGATGGCCGAGGCGTTGCGGCGCTTCGCCGGGCTTCCGCCAAAGGTCGGTCGCGGCGACGAGATCAGCCACGGTCACGCCAGCCCGGAGCCCAGAATCGCGGCCGCCGCGAGCTGACAGCGACAAAGCGGCCGGGAACTTTTTCCCGGCCGCTGCGTTTTGTGGGGCGGCACCCGTGTAATGGAGTGCGTGTTGCGTGAGGTGGGGCGATGGGCGACGTGGTTGCGGATTCAAAGGTTGATTTTGGCGCGGCTGCGGCCCTGTATAAATGGCCTTCGCTTGCGAACCAGCGCCGGCCGGACCGGGATTCCTATCAGGTGAGCCAAGGCACTCTGGACGAATGCATCTCGGCTTTCATGGAGAAGCCGGCGACGACCAGGCATCTCTATGAAATTCACACGGCGGCGCAGCCGTCGCTGGTCACGGATATCCTCTCGCCCGAGCACGTCACCGAGCTATCGCGGCTCAGGGAATATCTCTGATTGCCTGCAGGCGCCGAAGCTGCACGCACACGACAAGCTTCTCACAAAGCAGGAACCTTCTTCCGGTTTTTCCCGTTAGTGGTGATCGGAAGCGAAGGTGTGAGTGCTTCACATGCTTGAAGCCGGCGTGCCAGCCCAGGTCGTGCCCTATGGCGCAGATCAGACCTTGTTCGTGGTGATCGATCGCCTCGACAAGGCGACTGAAATCCGCATCGAGCGAAGCGATCTCGACGCCACCATCGGCGAGCTCGTCGCCGGCTGCTTCAACGATCCCATCCAGGTCATCTCGTTCAACACGCTCGAGCACTGGATGAAAGACATCTCGACCGACGTCGCCGGTGAGATTCGGGCGCGCTGCGACATCGATGGCGTGAGGCTGCCCGATTATCTCAGCGACTTCGTCGAAAGCTATAGCTGAGCGCGCGTTACTTCGATTGCTCAGACGAGGAGGCGAGGCGTATGCGTTTAGCGCATGGATGATGAGAATCAGGCGCGCCGGTACTTGCCGGCGATGACCTCGATCTCGCGGCGGCGTTCGCCCGCGAAGCTCAGGAGCTTTTCGATCGTCACGGTATCCGTGATCCGCTTGGCGAGCCGCTCGGCGCGTGTGGCCTGATCTTCGAGATACTGGATCGTGTTCAAACGCCGCCCCCCAAGAGCCCCGATTTGGAGTCCGGAATTGTTTGGATGTCGATCGTGCGTCAGAGGCGGCTAACAGCCGGTTAAGCACAGCGTCGGAAATCGATGAGAATCGCGCTTTATTGCACGACGTCGAGCCGGACATTGGTGACGCCCTTGTCGACCATGCCGAGCGCCTCAGCCGCAGAGGGAGAGATGTCGACCACGCGTCCGCGAACATAAGGCCCGCGATCGTTGATCCTGACGGTCACGAAGCGACCAGAGGAGACATCGGTGACGCGCAGCTTCGTGCCGAACGGCAAGGAGGGATGGGCCGCGGTCAATTCGTTCTTGTCGAACCTCTCGCCGCTCGCGGTCTCCGTATCCGAATAGAAGCTGGCAACGCCATGCGAGGCGGTTTGCTTTGCGTCTCCGTCGGGGACGCGCACCCGGCTGATCGGCCGTGGATGCAGTGTCGCCACCCTGTGCGGGCGCTCGACCGTGGCCTGCCGGCTGGTGCCCGCCAGATCGGCCTTCTGGCGGCCGACCGGCGATTGCGCACACGCCGCAAGCGACGCCGCACCGGCGATGGCGAGCAGCAACCGGCACGAGGTTGCCAGCGAAATCCGGGTATTTTCGGCACGTGCAAAGCGAGACATGATGCGCCCTCCGAACGGCCCGAGTTTCGGCCGGCAATGAGGGCAGAACCTTGTCGGAACAAAAGCGGGTCGGAGGCCGCAGCCGTTTCGTGTTTAGCTGTGACGATTCCACCACACTGGCTTGCCTTGAATCGAGACAGGCTCGTGGGATAAGTCCGATACAACGTGCCAGACGATGCGCGGCCCCGGCTGAACCTCGGAAGGCTTGGTGTCACCCTTCAGGAGCCGCGCGAGTTCGCGCCGATAGAGCCACTGCCAGCCTGTCTTGAGGCTGGCGAGAAAGTCGAGCTCCCGCTGTGTCAGTGTGCACATCTCGAACCCGATCCGGTTGCAAAGCCGCGCTATCAGCCGACGAGGCCACCCATCGGGCTGACATCGGCGCTGCCGGGGAAGACCGCATCGGCCAGCACCTTTTCCTCGACGCGCAGATGATCCCTCAGCAGGCCCTTCAACACCGCGCGCAAATCCGTGGTCGGCTTGAGATCGCGATCCTCGAAGAGTTGCGCCGGCTTCAGGCCAGGCCAGTCCGCGACCACGCGGCCGCCGGCGAGCGCGCCGCCGATCAGGAAAGCGACCGTGCCGGTGCCGTGATCCGTACCCTGTGTCCCGTTGATGCGCGCGGTGCGCCCGAACTCGGTGACGACGGCGACCACCGTCTCTCGCCAGGCCTCGCCCATGTTGCTCTCGATCGCGGCGAATGCGCCGTCGAGCGCGCCGAGCAGATTGTAGAGCTGGCCCGCGGCCGCGCCTTCGGCGATGTGCGTGTCCCAGCCGACGAAGCCCATGGCGCCGACACGCGGACCAGCGGGCTTTGCGAGATAGCGCGCGGCGGTGCCGGCGGCTTCGGCAAAATAGGCGCGCACGCGCGCGATGCCGGGCGCCAGCGTCGGATCGTCGGACATCGGATCGCCCGTGCCCGGTGCGCCGCCGAGCGAGGCGAGCTTCATGCGGGCCTGGAGCACGGTCGCAAGCTTCGGATCGGTGTGCCGGTAGAGATCGAGCAGGCGGTTCTGCGTGTCCTCGCTCGCCGGCAGCAATTTCTGCGGCACCCATGTCATGACAGGCGCCGAGCCGCGCACCACCAGCGGCGTCACCGAGCCAATGCCGAGTGCGCGGCTGCCGCGCGGGTCGACACGCCCGCCCGATTCCAGCGCGAGCAGCGCGCGGTTGAGCCATCCCGAGTTGGTCATGCCGGGCTTGACGAGCCCGCTTTCCAGCACGTCCTGGCCGTCGAAATGCGAGCGCTCGCGATAGGGCGTCGCGGTGGCGTGGACGATCGCAGCCTTGCCGGTCTTGTAGAGCCGATGCAGGTTCGGCATCGCCGGATTGAGCGCGAAGAAGGCATCGAGCGGCAGCGCCGGCGTCTTGCCGTCCAGCACCAGCGCGCGATCGCCGCGCAAGGAGATCCAGTCGGGATCGCCGACCGGCGCGACCGCACCGAGACCATCGAGCGCACCGCGCAGCACGATGACCAGCAGGCGCGGATCGCGCCCTTCGGCCCGCGCAATCCGCGGCATCTGGCTCCATGCGAACAGCGCACCGGAACCGACGAGAAGCTCGCGCCGCGTGGGCAAATGATTGACGAAGCCCATACTCACCTCCTCAGAAAATCCGCCGACATGAACAGCAGCGCCAGCGCCTGCTGCCGGCTCTCGGCACGCCCGACCGCCTGCTTCACCTCGGGCGCGATCTCGGACGCGAAGACATCCTCGATGATGGCTTGCGGATCCGCAGTGGCCGCCACGCGCTCGGCAAAATTATTGGCGATGTCGAGCCTTCGGCCAACGCCGTCGATCCAGCTTGCCTCGTCATCCGGATATCCCTTGGGCGCCGACGGGCGCCACAGTCCCTCGCCGAGCAGGTCCTGGCCGCCGGTGAAGCGCGTGGGATCGACTTCCCTGATGCCGGTTGCGCGCACCATGCCGACGACCCATTCGCCGGGACGCTTGAGTTTTGACGGCGGCCCGCGCCACGCTTCGTCTGACGAGACCAGCGCGATCGCGACCTGCTTGAGATCGCCCTCGGTGTCGCAAAAGGTTTTTGCCATCTGCGCGACGAGCGCCGGCGGCGGTTCGTCTGCCACGAAATGGCGCGCGAGTTTTGTCGCGACATGGGTCGCGGTTGCCGGATGCGCGGCGAGGTCGCGCAGCACGGCGCGGCCCTGCTCGGCATCGTCCTGCTCGTAGCGCTTGCCGAGCACGGTCTGTCCGCCGGGCTCGTGCAGCCGCGGATTGAAGATGAACTCGCCACCGTGCTCGGGATTGTCTCCGGGCGGAACAAGCGTCCATCCCGTCAGCACATTGGCAAAGCCGATGACGTCGTCCTGGCTGTAGCCGGTACGCACGCCGAGCGTATGCAGCTCCATGATTTCGCGCGCAATGTTCTCGTTCAGGCCGCGGCTGCGGTTGATGCCGGCAATCGAGTTCGCCCCCATCGAGCCGAGATTGTCGAGATAGAACAGCATCGCCGGATGGCCCTCGACGGCCTGAAGCAGATCGACGAAGTGACCGAGCGCATTGGCGCGAATGGCCTCGCGCTCGTAAGCACCCGACATGCTCTGGATCTTGTAGGCCGAGACGCAGAAATGGTTGGACCAGAACCACACCAGCCTCTCGGCGAAGCCGATGTCGGCGCCGAGCGCGGCTTCGGTCCGCAGCTTGGTTTCCTGCAAATACATGGGACGTCCGGGATCGGGAACGGCTTCGGCCGCCTGCTTGGCTGCCATCTCCCCGTCCTTCTCCTGACCCTGCGCTGGCCCTTGCGTCTGCGTTTGCTCTTCCGACATGACCGGCGCCGCAGCGATCTGCTGCTTCTTCGCCTGCTGCTGGGCCTGCTTGGCGCGCGCCGTTCGCCGCGCATTGGCGTCGGCCACGGTGCGATAGGCTTTCGCACTGGAGGGCAGGCTGGCGGCTGCGGTGAGCGCAAGCGGGCGATCGAGCTCGGCGATCAGCGCGCCGCGCGGGTCGGTCCCGACCGCCGCAATCGATCCCGGTCGCGGCCCCATTCCGAAGCGACGAAGCGCCAGCACAGCTTCGGCCTTTGCAGAATTGCTCATGGCGAATGCCCGCTTCTTCTAGCCTGCCCGACAACGCGCCGCACGAAGCTACGAACCGTAATGCTACATATCGTAGCATTCGCAGGATAGACTCGCAAGCTGAGATTGAGACCTCGCCCTCAAGACGTCCGAGGCCTCCGGTCCGGCAGACCGGCAGCGGTCCTAGAAATTCGGCCCAAGCGCGATCTTGGTGATCGTGCCGTTCCTGACACCGATGCGCCATTCCGCCGAACCGTTGGCGAACTGGGCGACATAGATGTCGCTGTCGAGCGCGGTGACGCCGCGGAAGGAGACCGCACGCAACGCACCGAGCCGCGTCAGAATCGCCTGATCGAACGGAAGCTGCTGACGCGTGATGTCGGCCACTTCCGACGTCATGCCTTCATAGTCCGGCTGTCCCTTGCCGACGCCCTCGATGTAGCGGCGCAGCATCTCCTCGCCATTGGCGATCGGAACGGCACGGCGCGCGGCGCGTCCCGGCTTTGCGCCGATGTTCGAAGCCTCAACATTGTGGAAGCGCGTCTGCCGGCCCGGCATCAGGACCTCGAGACACCGCCCCGACTTGTCGGCGATCACCCAGGGATTGTTCACGGTGGTCGTGGCAGCCCAGCTCATGTTGGGCCTGACCACACTCTGCGTCTTGCGGTTGCCGTCGGCACCGAGATTGAAGACCTGGATGTCGTCGCCCATCTCGTTGTAGACCAGAATTCTGATCGGCGAGGTGCCGGCACGACCGCGCACGTTCGCCTCCTCCGAGCAAGGCACGATGCCGCCGAGCTCGTCATTGCCGTCGGCCCGGAAGATGACATCGCCGGCCTTGCCATCGGGTTCGAGCAACAGGCGGAATTCGGCCGTGCCGTTCTCGAACTTGGCGCCATAGATGTCGTAGCCGCCGGGCCCGACGCCGCGGAAGAAAATCGACTCCAGCCCGCCGAGCGCGAGTAACGTCGCGTGCATTTCACTGAGCTGCCGGTGGACCTTGGCCGCGAGCGGCGCGCTCATGCGGTCGTAGTTCGGCGTCCCAAGGCGCAGATCCTCGATCCCGCGCAGGATCATGTCCTTGCCGCCCGCGACCGGAACCTGCTCGCGGAAACGATCCGGGACTTCCGCGACACGACGCGCGAAGTCGGCCTCGATCGCCTGCGCCAGCGCCGCATCGATCCGCGGCGCGAGACGGGCGCCGAAGACTGCGTTCTGGACCAGCACGCGCGAGACCTTGGCTTGGTCGTCGCGCAGGAAAATCAGGAGATTGTCGCCATGGATCGAGAAGACGTCGGCACCTTCGGCGAGGAGCGCCGCCCGGCCCTGCACGGTTTCATGAACCTGGAGCCGGTCGCCGTCGCGGCGCACCGTGAGCACGCGGTTCGGCGCGACCCTGTACCAGCCGACATATTGATCGAGCGATGCGGAATCGGCCGCCGCCGTCGGCATCTCGGCGACGCGAACCGCGCGTATGTCGCGGCCGTTCATGCGCAGCATCAGTTCGGCCGAACGACGCTCGGCATCGAGCGGGAACGTGATCTCGCCGGAGGAGGCCGCGTAGGACGCGGTACCGTCGCTCCCGACAGTCAGGCGCAATTTGCGCTGCCCGGTGAGCTGGCCGTAAAGCTCGTCACCGTCCCGGAAGATCGCGAACACCGAAGCCGGGCCCATGGCATAGAAATTGACGAAGGGACGGTAATGCTGGGCCGGCACCTCGCCGGTATCCGCGGCGAGGGGCGCCGGGTCCGGCGTCCGATAGGCGATCATGCCGGCGGATACGATCACGGCCGGTACGATCGCGGCCGCAATCCAAAGCCGCTTGCGCCAGCCGACTGCGACGGGCATGGCGGCGGCCGCGATAATGCGCTCGACGCGGGCGCGCACGGTCGAGGCCCGCGCCATCGCAAGCTCGACCGGTCGCGGTCTTACGGTGCTTGCAAACTCAAGCAGGATTTCCGCATAGGACAGCCGGTCGTCGATCACCTCGATCGCCTCAGCGTCGCTGATGATCTCGGCGAGCTCGGCGAGGTGCGCGAGCTGCCACCACGAGAACGGGCTGAACCAGAACACCGCGCGGTTGAGGGACGCGAGCAAGAGAACGTAGAAATCGCGGTTGGCGACGTGCGCGCCCTCGTGCGCGAGCACCGCGAGCCGCTTCTTCGCGTCCCAGCCGGAAAATTGCGGCGGCACCAGAATGGTCGAGCCGAAGGTAACGGGACCACCAACGTCGCAGCTGACGCGCACATCAGCGTCGATCATCAGCGGGCCCTTCATCGGCTTCGCGACGCGCGCCAGACGCCAGGTCAGGCAAAGGCCGATAGCGAGCCGCAGCAGCAACAGGCCGGCGACGCCGGCATAGACAATAGTGGCGACCAGCCACCAATCGATCGAGAACCCGCTCTTGGCCGGTGGAACAATCGCCGGACCGGGCGCGACCGGAGGTGTCGGCTGCGGCATCTCCAGCGTCGACATGTCGGCCGGCAGAAAATCATCCGGCATGGATACCGGCAAGGGCAGCCGGGTAATCGTGAGCGTCGGCCAATGCATCACGAAGGGCATCGCAAGCGACGCCAGCAGCACGACGACCCATGCCGTCATGTGGACGTGCGGATTGCGCACCCGAAAAAGATTGAGGCCGAACCAGACGACGCCTCCCAGCATAAGGGAGCGCAGCGCCGCCTCCGCCAGAGTTGCGATCATTCTTTCTTCACTCCCCTCGCCTTCTTCGCCTTGGCTACCTGATCGGCCAGCGTGCGCAATTGCTGCTGGTCGAGCATCGCATTGTCGACCATGCCGACGAGAACCTCTTCGATCGAGCCGTTGCAGAACCAATCGACGATGCGCTGCACCGCCTTGGCTGCAACCCGCGAGCGTTCTTCAGCCGCGTGGTAGACATAGGTCCGTCCGTCCACGGTGTGCCGAGCATAGCCTTTTTCTTCCAGCCGGCGCAGCACCGTGCGGACCGTGGATTCCTTCAGACGCCGCGACAGCCGCTCGCGCACGATTTCGGCCGTAACAGGACCATGGGCCCAAACCAGTTGCATGACCTCGTGCTCGAGGTCGCCCAGATCGGGCAAACGATCGTCCATGGCGGCTTACCTTGCTTCGAATTTTCTTGTAGCGCTACAGATCGTCGCATATACGGCCGCGCCGCGCAACGGCGTTTCCACCTGAAATCGTGTCGCGTGCTGACCTAACTAGGCGCGTTGCGACGCGCGGGGGCGGTGCGCTCCCTCTCCCGCTTGCGGGAGAGGGTTGGGGTGAGGGTGTCTCCGCAGTGGGACTTCCCAAGAGGATAGAGCCCTCACCCGGCGCAAGCGCGCCGACCTCTCCCGCAAGCGGGAGAGGTGACCGGGCCAGCCGCCAGATCGAGTCAATCAAAAGTCATCACGCTCAGTATTTCGGCTCGTACATCTGCGACTGGACCAGGCCTTTCACGTCGTTCGGCGCGGGTCCGTCCGCGAGCCCGCGCTGAAAAGCGACGTCGGCGACGGCGGCGGCGATGCGAACCGAGACCTCGCGGATGCGCGGCAGCGCCGGGTAGAGGCTGCCCTGCGCAAGATCGTCCTTGCCGACGCAATTGGCGAGCGTATGGGCGGCGGCCATGAACATCTCGTCCGTCACCAGCCGTGAACGGCTGGCGATGACGCCGAGGCCGACGCCCGGGAAGATGTAGGAGTTGTTGCCCTGGCGCGGCACGAAGGTGCGGCCGTCGAGCTTGACCGGGTCATACGGGCTGCCGCAGGCAAACAGCGCGCGGCCCGCGGTGTAGCGATAGGCATCTTCCGCAGAACATTCGGCTTTCGAGGTCGGGTTGGAGAGCGCAAACACGATCGGCTGCTCGTTGAGCTCGGCCATTGCCTTCAGTACGTCGGGTGTGAAGGCGCCGCCGACCGCGGCAACGCCGATGATCGCCGTCGGCTTCAGCGTCTTGATCGCGGTAAGGAAGTCGGCGATCGGCGCCTGATCGGCAAGGGCATAACGGAGCTTGTGACCGGAGAGGCCTTCGCGGCTGCTAACGACGAGACCGCGCGAATCCACCAGCCAGTTGCGGCGCAGCGCTTCCGCCTCCGAGGCGCCCTCGGCCATCATGGCGGAGACCACGAGGTCGGCGATGCCGGTCGCAGCCTCGCCTGCGCCAAGGAACAGGATACGCTGATCCCTGAGCTTGCCGCCGTTGATGCGCAAGGCCGAGAAAAGGCCGGCGAGCGCCACCGCTGCGGTGCCCTGGATGTCGTCGTTGAAGACGCAGGCGTCATCCCGATATTTGTGCAGCAGCTTGAACGCCGAATGATTGGCGAAATCCTCGAACTGGATCAGCACACCGGGGAAGGTCTTTCGCGCGGCGACCATGAATTCGTCGACGAAGCTGTCATAAGCCTCGCCGGTGAGACGCCGCTCGCGCAGGCCGAGGTAATAGGGATCGTTCAGGAGCTCTTCGTTGTTGGTGCCGACATCGAGCACGATCGGCAGGCACAGTTCGGGATGCACGCCGGCGCAGGCCGAATAGAGCGAGAGTTTTCCGACCGGAATGCCCATGCCGTTGGCGCCGAGATCGCCGAGGCCCAGGATGCGCTCGCCGTCGGTGACGACGATCAGCTTGGCTGGGTAAGGCCAGTTCTTCAGGATTTCGCCGATCTGGCCCCGATCGCGCGAGGATATGAACATGCCCCGTGGCCGCTGGAAGATCAGGCCGTATTTCTGGCAGGCGAGCCCGACCGTCGGCGTGTAGATGATAGGCTGGATCTCGTCGATATTGTCGACGACGACGCGGAAGAAAAGCGCCTCGTTGCGGTCGTGCAGCGCATTCAGCGCGACGTATTTCTCGAGATCGGTCGGCAGCGTGCGTAGATTGGTGAGCACGCGCTCGACCTGGGTCTCCATCGTCAGCACGCAAGGCGGCAGCAGGCCGCGCAAGCCGAGCGCGTCGCGGTCCTGCGCCGTGAAGGCGGTGCCCTTGTTGAGCAAGGGATCGCGCAGCAGCGTCATGCCGTGCGCGGTGTCGGATGACGTCGAATGGGCGCTGACCCGAGCAGGTCTATTCACGAATTCCCCCAGGGAGTTTCTTGTTGAGCCGCAATCATTGTCGGCCACCCCTCACCTGATATCAAGGACGTAGAAACTCAGGCATTGATTGTGATCTCGCACCGCAGCGAGATTTTCGTGAAGACCGGCAGTTGCGCGCGAGAAATGATTAACGCCGCAAGACTCCCGCTCCTCATGGTGAGGAGCGCGTCTTCGCGCGTCTCGAACAATGCAGGCCCTGCTCTCTCCCGCGGCGCATCCTTCGAGACGCGGGCTCCTCAGGATGAGGAAGTGGTATTATTCCGCCTTGATATCGGCGGCCTTCACGATCGGCCACCATTTTTCGGTCTCGGCCTTCTGGAAGGCTCCGAGCGCCGCGGGCGTTTGCTGATCCGCTGGCGGAATCTCCTGCCCCAGTTCGCCAAAACGCTGCTTGACGGAGGGATCGGCAAGCACGGTCACGATGGCCGCGTTGAGCTTTGTGACGATCTCCTTCGGCGTGCTCTTCGGCGCCCAGATGCCGTGCCAGTAGGAAATGTAGAGGCCGGGTAGGCCCGCCTCGTCGACGGTCGGAATGTCGGGCGCAGACGCGAGCCGTGTCGGCGACGTCACCGCGAACGCCTTGATCGCATTGTTCTTGTATTGTGGCAGAGAATTAGAGGCCTGATCGAACATGATGTCGATCTGCCCGGCCACGAGGTCGATCATGGCAGGCCCTGCGCCGCGATAAGGCACGAACTGAAAATCGGTGCCGGTCCTTCCCTTGAAGAAGACACCGGCGACATGGGCGCCCGTGCCGGCGCCGGCTGTGCCGGCAGTCGCCTTGCCGGGGTTGGCCTTCAGCCAGGCGATCATCTCTTTCAGATTGTTGGCCTCGAGCGACTTTCGGCCGACGATGAGCTGCGTGCCCATCGCAATCGTCGCGACCGGTTCGAAATCGGCGATCACGTCGTAGGGCAGCTTGAAGATCGCGCCGTTGAGCACATGCGTGCCCCAATGACCGATCGTGATCGTGGTGCCGTCAGGCGTTGCGCGCGCAACGCGGGCGCCGGCGATGCTGCCGGAGGCGCCGGCCACGTTTTCGACCACGACCGTCGTGTGCAGTTCGGCGGCGATGCGTTCGGACAGGATGCGCGCCAGCGTGTCGGTCGGACCGCCCGCAGCGAACGGCACCACGAGGGTGATGGGACGCGACGGAAACGGCTGCGCGCTCGCAGGTGCGATCCCCGTCGTACATCCAATCAGCGCGCCCACAACCATCGCACGGCCGCGCAATCCGGCCCACAGCCCCCGCATCAGTCTCTCCCACCCTTTTTGCCGCCCGCATGTTGTCAACGGGCTGGGGCCGGAGTGAACGCTGCCGGACGGGCCGAGGCAAGTCGGAAATTTAGCGGAGCGACTATACGGCCGCCCGCCTTGGCGTCAAATTGGCGGCGCTATCAGCCGGAGGCGCGACGTGCATCAAGATGGTCTGGGTGGGGGATGCGACCTCGATGCCGTTCTGTTGGAAGCGCTGTTTCATGCGGCGGTTGAATTCGCGCTGCACCGGCCAGCGTCCGGCCTCTGTGCAGCGGATCTGGCCGACGATCGAGACCATGGCGCCGTCGACCTTGTCGATGCCCCAGAGATCGAGATCGCCGCGGATCAACGCGCGGAATTCCACCTCGCGGCGCATCTCGTCGACGATATCCTTGAGGATCTGACCGGCGCGGTCGGTGTCTTCCTTGTAGGCGACGTTGACGCTGACGGACGCATTGCCGGCGCCGCGGCTGGCGTTGGTGATGGTCGTCACCGCGCTGAACGGCACGATGTGCACGGCACCGTCGCCGGCACGGAGCCTGATAGTCCGGATCGAGACGTTCTCGACCACGCCTGATAGTCCCGACACGCTGACGCTGTCGCCGACCTGGACGGTGTTCTCCAGCAGCAGGAATAGACCGGTGATCAGATCCTGCACCAGCTTTTGCGAACCGAAACCGATGGCGATGCCGACGATGCCGGCGCCCGCCAGCAGCGGCGCGACGTTGACGCCGATCTCGCTGAGCGCCGTGAGGCCGACGACGGAGGCGATCACGCAGAGCAAGGCCGTCCGCAGCATCGGCTGAAAGGTCCGCAGCCGCGCGGCGCGGGCATAGTGCCCGTCGCGCGACAGCGTATTGATCTGGCGGTCCAGCAGCGCGTTGCTGGCTTCCCAGATCGCCGCCGCGATGAGTACGGCAACGCCGATCGTCATCACCGCCGAGATCAGCCGGCTGCCGATCTGGCCACCATAGAACCAGACGATGGCATCGACGCCCCAGACTTCGAGCACGGCCACCAAGCCGATGAAGGCGATCACGCTGGATACGATCTTGCGCAGCAGCGGCAGGTAGCGGTTGGCGCGGATCTCGAGACCCGGAAAGCGCTGGAGGATCTCCGGCTTGATGCGGAAGCCGCGGTCGATCAAGCCCAGCGTCAGCATGATGGCAACACGCGTGATCAGCACCACCGCGATGGTGCCGACGAAGTATTGCAGCAGCAGCGAATAGCCGTTGCGGATGTTCAGCGCCCACACGGCCCACAGCGCAAGATCGAGTGCGATGGCAAGATAGTGCCAGCCGCCCGCAATGCGGTTGCGCAGTCGCGCCGCGATCCCCTGCCGGTCGGCCGGCGCGCGGATGGCTTCGGCGACCTGGCGGCGGCTTTGCAGGATGATGACGACGACGAAGAGATGCACGACCAGCATCACCATGCGCAGGAGCGCGGCATAGCCGGCGCGATGCAGGCCGAGCAGCAGCGCCACGTTGGCGAAGGCGATGCCGGAGACGCCGACACCGACGATACGACGCGCCCAGATCTCGATATAGGCCGCGGTTTCGGCCCTGACCGGAAACAAGCCGAACGGTCCCGCCAGCGCACGGACCGCACAGATGAGCGCGCGCGAGAACGCGTAGGCATTGATGACCGCGAGGATCACGAGGCGGACGGTGGTGGGCTCGCCGATCTCTGTGCCGAGCAGCGCCGTGGCGGCGCCGACAAAGACCAACACCGGAAGCAACTCGAGCAGGAAGCGTCCCAGCACGAGGGGCAGCCGCAGCATGACCTGCCAAGCCCGCGCCAGGCTGTGGCGGCGCCTGTGCAATTCGGGCGCAGGGGTGACATCGGCCACGGATGACGGCGGATCGGCAATGGGCAACACCTGCACCGGCAGACGCGCCGTTTGCGGCATGCGCACTTCCAGGAACGCGACGGGGCGCCGGATCAGACGGAACATCACCCATTCGGCGCAATAGGCGCAGCCGAACACCAGCGCTAGCTTCCAACCGATCTCGATCAGGAGATTATAGGCCGCGGGGTCGTTCGCGGTCTGCACGATCCAGTAGTAGAACGCCGGGAAGTGTGTGAGCGTCCTGGCCATATCGGCGACGTCTCGCGAAATTTCGCCGATCTCCTCAGACACGGTGAGCATGAGCTGCGCACCGAGGCCGTCGGCCGCGAGCGGGATCGGCGATTTCTGCTCGGGCGCGGGTTGCTGCTGACCGGGCGCATTCGCGATCGCGCGTAGCGTATCGATCATCTGCGCGCGCTTCTTGTCGTCCTGGAGCGTCTCCAGCGCGCGCTTGGCCTCCTCCGGCGACACTGCAGCAGCACTGTTGGCGGCCGGCGGCTCTGCGCGAGCGCTGGTGAAAGAGGAGATCGCGAGGAAGAGAACGGCGAAGAGCGCCGGGGCAAGCTTTTGCGACACGAGGATTCCCTGGAAAAAAACAAAAGCGCCGGCGGAATCGGAATCGTCATCACCGAAGCGCATGCGTCATGTCGGAAGGCGTTATTCGCCCCGGTCCTGTGTCGGAAATTTGCCGATGCGGCGACATTCTCTTGGCATTTGCCGCAACGCAGAAACGGGAACCGCGGTCTCGGAGACACCGGGCGCGTATTAGACGCAGTACGCGCAACCTCTCCCGTCATTCCGGGAGTCGGCCCCGGAATGACGGCGATGAGGAGGAGAGAGGCAGGATGTCAAAAACGCCTGTCGCGGCGGCCTCGTCACGGCCATCCGACATGATCGATGTGATGCACAATACAGCGCCGGGCAGGTAGGGGCTTTGCCTTACTGATGCAGCCCACTAAACCTTGACCCGGCGTGCCGTTCGCGGATTCTGCCGCTATGCGATAGTCCGAACGAGCTCCATCGCAATTAACGCGGCTGGGTCTGCGGAGGTGGTGTCATAGACCTCCCCTTGCTCTTGATGTGGACATTGCGCGTCGCTTGTTTGCGACCATTGCGATGCTCCACCCGTGACACAAAACTGTCAAGCGGGATCGACCGCCTGAGGTATCACATTTCAGGACGCGTTCCATCTCACTGCGACAGATAAGCCGCAGCGGACCGCGGAATAAATTCCCTTCGGCAGTGGGCAAATTACGAGGCCGTCCTTCCCACCAATGTCGAGCGCCTCTGCTACTGGTGGGGCCGCGGGTATTGAGGGGACGACGGGGGCGATGGTGACATCCTGCTCCTGTTTTGCCCGACGAGTCAAACGGCTTCGTAAAATCCGCAGCCGTTTATAGTGTCCGTCAAGCCATTGATTTCGCTATCCTCGGCTACTGTGCATGGGGTTGTTTTCGCGTTTTTTGTCCGTGACCACGAGTGGGCGGGCTTCGCGCCAATCGACTGTCACTTCGCTCGCCCCTTGCTTCCCTTGCCCTCTTTCTCCAGCACGTTGCGCACCTCGCCGAATTCCTCCCGCGACACCTTGTCGGCGCGCGGAAAGCGCAAATCGAGCTTTTCGAGCGCTGCGACGATGGCCGACCCGATCACGACGCGGGCGAACCATTTGTGATCGGCCGGCACGACATACCACGGCGCATGCGGCGTTGCCGTGTGGCGCACGATGTCCTGATAGACCGCCTGGTAGCGCGGCCACAGCGCACGTTCCTTGATGTCGTCCATGGAGAACTTCCACTGCTTGGACGGATCCTCCAGCCGGTCGAGGAAGCGCTCGCGCTGCTCGTCCTTGGACAGGTTGAGGAAGAATTTCAGCACCACGGTGCCGTTACGCGAGAGATAGCGCTCGAAGGCGGAGATGTCCTCAAACCGCTCTTTCCAGATGTTCTTGACGAGCTTTTGCGGCAGCTTCTCTTTGGCAAGGATCTCCGGATGCACGCGCGTCACCAGACATTCCTCGTAATGAGAGCGGTTGAAGATGCCGATATGGCCGCGTTCCGGCAGCGCGATCACGTGACGCCAGAGGAAGTCGTGGTCGAGCTCCTTGCTGCTCGGCGCCTTGAACGCACTGACTTCGCAGCCCTGCGGATTGATGCCCTCGAAGATCGCCTTGATCGCAGAATCCTTGCCGCCGGCGTCCATCGCCTGGAACACGATTAGCACCGACCAGCGGTCCTGGGCGTAGAGCTTCTCCTGAAACGCGATCAGCCGCTTCTTGTTGGCGTCGAGAAGCTCCTGCCCCTTCTCCTTGTCGAGGTCGCCCTTCGCGTCGGTCTTGTGGTCCTTGAGATGAAACTTGCCCGATCCATCGTAGCGGAACGGCGTGATGTAGCGGTCAAGTTCCTGGGCGAGCGATTTGGACGGCTTCTTGCTCATGAGCGCGGGGCACCTTGCGTTGCGGCTTCAATCGATCGAGCAAGCTACCAAGGATACCCTTGGGAAGGAATATGATGAAAAGCACGAGCAAGACGCCGTAGACGAGATTGTCCCAGCCGACCGCCTTGGTGCCAAAGCCGATGCGCAAGGTCTCGGCCAGCAGGATCGTGATGACGGCGCCGAAGGTCGGGCCGAGCGAGACGAACAGGCCGCCGACGATGGCGGCGAACACCATCTGGAGCGACACCGCGATGCCGCTGACGGTGTCGGGCGTGATGAACATCTGGTACTGGCAATAGATCGCGCCGGCGAGCGCCGTCATCACCGCGCTGAGCAGCGTGATCTTCAGCTTCTCCGCCGTGACGTCGACGCCGGCGGCGGCCGCAGCGTCCTCGTCTTCCGAGATCGCCTCCAGCGCATAGCGGGCCATGCTGCGGTCAACCCAGTGCCAGACAACGATGCCGAACAGCCAGACCCCGAGCGCGATCAGGTACCAGGTGATCTTGTCGTCGAATTGCAGCGCCAGGAGCTTGTTGCCCGGGGCCCGGTTCGGCGTGTAGCCGAGCGAGCCGCCGGTATAGTCGCGCGTCGCCGTGATGACCTGGAGCACGATCCCGGAGAGCGCGAGCGTCACCAGCACGAAATAGTGCCCGGTGATGCGGAAGCGGAAACAGGGATAGCCGACGATCAGCGCCAGCGCGCCGGCCGCGACCATGCCGATGGGGATGCCGATCCAGGGTGACCATCCCAGATGATTCCAGAGCAGTGCGGTGACATAGGCGCCGATACCCATGAAACCGCCATGGCCGAGCGAGACGAGGCCGAACCGCCCCATCATCGACCAGGACGTATAGGCGAACGACCAGATCAGGATCAGCACCAGGATGTGCAGATGATAGGGATCGCGATAGACGAAGGGCAGCGCGACCAGCGCCGCTAATCCTATCGCCCAGGCTGCAAGCCGCCCCTGCCCCATCATCGGCGCCTCGCCAGCAGGCCCGCGGGCCGGATGAACATCATGACGATGAAGAAGGCGAAGGCGAGCACATAGCCCCATTCGAGATCGGAGAACAGGCCGCCAAGCGAGATGATCTCGGCGAACACGAAGGCGGCGATGAAGCCGCCGATGAAATTACCGAGGCCGCCGAGCACGCAGATCAGGAAGGTGATCGGCCCGAACGACAGACCGACGAAGGGATGCACGTCATATTGCAGAACCAGCAGGCAGGCGGCGAGCCCGGCCAGAGCGCCGCCGAGTGCCGAGGTAATGAGATAGATCCGCTTGGTGTCGACGCCCATCAGCGCCATGATCTGCCGGTCCTGCGAGATCGCCCGGATCGCGGTGCCGGTGAAGGTCCGCGTCATGAACAGATAGACCACGACCATGCCGACCAGCGCCGCCAGAAAGGACAGCAGCCGCGCATAGCTAAAATGCATTTCGCCGAAGGCGAGCACCGGCAGGCGGATGCCGAGGTTGCGAAAGTCGATGCCGAAGGCGACGGTGGCAAAACTCTGGAGCACGAACAGCACCCCGCCGGTCGCGAGCAATTGGTTGATCGGAGGCGCTGTGAGCAGCGGCGCGATCACGAGGTAATGCAGCGCCGCGCCGAGCACCGCGACCAGCAGGATGGTAAGCGGCGCGGCGACGAAATAGCTGATGCCGTAATGCTGCACCATGAAATACATGGCGTACATGCCGATCATCACCAGCTCGGCGTAGCAAATCCAGGTCACGTCGATGACGCCGAAGATCAGGTTGAGCCCGAGCGCGAGCAGCGCCAGCACGCCGCCGAGCAGGATGCCGTTGATCACGGCCTCCAGCAGGTAGATGTCGAAAATGTCCAAAAATGCTTGCATGCCCGCATGAACCTCACACCCCGAGATACGCTTCCTTGACCGTGTCGCTCGCCAGCATCTCGGCCGAGGTGCCTGAGGACCTGATCGTGCCCGCCTCGATCAGATAGGCACGATCGACCACTTTCAGCACCTGCTGCACATTCTGCTCGACGATCAGCACGGTCAGCCCGCTTGCACGGATCCGCTTCACCAGCTCGAACACCTGCTGAACCACCACTGGCGCCAGCCCCGCCGACGGTTCGTCGAGCAGCAGCAGTTTTGGATTCGACATCAACGCGCGTCCGATCGCGCACATTTGCTGCTCGCCGCCGGACATGGTGCCGGCCATCTGATGGCGGCGCTCCTTCAGGCGCGGAAACAGATCGAACACGACGTCCAGCCGCTCGGCATAATGGCCGCGCGCCTCCTTCATGAAGGCGCCCATCTTGAGATTGTCGTCGACCGAGAGCTGCGGAAACAGCCGCCGGTTCTCCGGCACATGCGCGATCCCGAGACTGACGATCTTGTGCGACGGCGTCGCCACGAGGTCGATGCCCTCCATCGCGATCGACCCACGCGCGGGACGGATCAGGCCGGAAATGACGCGCATCAAGGTGGTCTTGCCGGCGCCGTTAGGGCCAATGACGCCGACCGCCTCGCCGGCCTTCACGTCGAGATTGACGTCGAACAGCGCCTGGAAGGTGCCATAACCGGCATTGACGGCGCGGAGCTCCAGCATCGACTATCCTCCCGCGCGGCGGCGCGCTTCGGCGGCCGCGGCCTGCGTGGTCTCGGCATCGGTGCCGAGATAGACCTCGATGACGCGCGGATCGCCGGCAACCGCGCTCGGCAAACCTTCCGAGATCTTTTCGCCGTGGTCGAGCACCATCACGCGATCGACGACGCGCATCAGGACGCCCATGATGTGCTCGACCCAGATGATGGTGATGCCGAGCTCGTCGCGGATGTTGCGCAGCATGTCGGCGGCCTGGCCCATCTCGGCTTCGTCGAGCCCGCCGAGGCTCTCGTCGGCGAGCAGCAGTTTTGGCGCAGTCGCGAGTGCTTTCGCCAGTTCGAGCTTTTTCAGGCCGGCTGCGCCGAGGCCATCGACGCTGGCGTGGCGATCGGTCGGCAGGCCGACCATGGCCAGCGATCGCTCGGCCGCCTCCTCTGCTTTGGCACGGCTGTGGCGGCCCTGGCCGTAGAATCCAGCAAGCGCGACGTTCTCGAAAATGGTGAGGCGGCGGAACGGCCGCGGGATCTGGAAGGTGCGCCCTATACCGCTGTTGATGATCCGATGTGGTGCGAGACCCGCGATCTCGGAGCCGCCGAACAGGATCGAACCGGACGTCGGCGCCAGCGTGCCGGAGAGCATGTTGAAGATCGTGCTCTTGCCCGAGCCGTTGGGGCCGATCAGGCCGAGGATCTCGCCCCGATCGACTTTGAACGACACGGTGTTGACAGCGGTGAAGCCACCAAACCGCTTCACCAGCCCGCTGACTTCCAGCACCGCCCCGCCCTCCTTGCTCCGCGTATTTGCGCTACTGGTTGCTGTAGGTGGTGCCCTTCGGCAGCGGCAGCACGGCCTCGCGCTGCGCCTGGCTCTTGGGCCACACCACCGAGGATTTATCGTCGATGTACTGGATCACGACCGGGAACGAGCGCTCGTTCTGCCCGGCCATCGGCGTGCCCTCGCCGTAGAATTTGACGCCGAAGCCGAGCATGGTGCCGCCCTCTGGGATGTCGGTGTCGAGCGCCGCTTTGCGCAGCGCATCCGGATCGACGCCACCGTACTTCTTGATCGCGCGCGGCAGGACGTCATTCATGAACACATACGTGTTGGACGCGCCGATGCCGACATGAGCCGAGCGGATGGCGACGCCGGGCCGGATCTTGTCGAACTCCTCGCCGACCATCTTGATCACCGCAGGGAGCTTCGGATCCATGGTCTTCTGGTTGGCAAGCCAGATCGAGATGGGATCGGTGTTGAAGATGTAGGTGGCATCGGCGCCCATGCCTTCCTTCAGCTTCTCATAGACGCCGTAGCCCGCGCCATGCCCCATCAGCGCGCCGAACTTCAGGCCCTGCTCGCGGGCTTGGCGCAACAGCAGCGTAATGTCCGGATTGTAGCCGGTGTGGAAGATCACGTCGGGCTTGGCGCGCTTCAACTTGGTCACCAGCGCGGAGAGGTCAGGTGCGGTGGCCGAATAGCCCTCTTTCATCACGACGTTGAAGCCGGCCTTCTTCGCGCCGGCTTCGTTGCCCTTGGACACGTCGACGCCATAGGCGCCGTCCTCGTGGATGATGGCGACGCGCAGATCCTTCGGCTCCTTGTCGAACTTCGCCTTGGCGTTCTGCGCGATGAAATCCATCGTCATCATGCCGAACTGGTCGCCGCTCGCCTGCGGGCGGAACACGTATTTGTAACCCTTCTCGTTGAACACGGCTGACGAGATGCAGGTCGTCATCCACATGAACTTCTTGAGCTGCTCGACGCGCGCGGCCACCGGCACGCATTGCGCCGACGAGAAGAAGCCGAGCACCATGTCGACCTTCTCCTGCTCGAGCAGGCGGACGGATTCGTTGATGGCGATGTCGGGCTTGCTCTGCGCGTCGGCATAGACCGCCTCGATCTTGTAACCCTCGACGCCGGTCCTGGCGAAGTGGTCGAGGATGATCTTTGCGCCGATATAGCCGAGCTCAGAGCCGCCGCCGGCGAGAGGTCCGGTCAAATCGAAAACGACGCCGATCTTGATCTTCTTCTCTTGAGCCTGGGCGGAGACCGCCAAGCCCGTCGCTGATATCGCGACCAACAGCCCACGCACGAAGCGGGCAGCCATGCGCACGCGCATCAAAACCTCCCTGGACGATTGTGCATTGCAGTCTTTTTGCTTTTGCTTTTTGCCCATCACATGGGCTGAGCGCAGCGATGTCAAGCCTCGCGCATCAGCGCGACGCGAACTGCTGCTCGACGAAGGCCGTGACAAATCGCGGCATGGACGGCGTGAGATCACTCATCCCGTGCACGAGATGGATAGCCGAGAGCTCCGGCTCAGCCTCGCGCGCCAGATTGGCTTCGATCCGCGCACGCGCCACGTCACCCGGCATGTCCAGGTTGATGATTTGCATCATTGCAATCGTGGGCCCGGAGACGACGCAATGCCAGTCCGGCTCGGCCCGGTAGTCGGCCGCGGTCAGGCCGGTCTCTTCCTCGAGTTCGCGGACAACGCTGCCGGAAATGTCGAGCGTGTCGCCCCTGACGTCGTCAAGGTCGGGCGTGCCCGATGGGAAATAGATGCGCCCGCCGTTGGCGGTGTGCTGTGCCATCTCGCCCATTACGAAGGCGCCGTCGGAGGTGCGCAGCGCGCCCATGCCGAAACCGTTGAACACGGCTTTGTCGGGAATGCCCCAGTCGCGCCAGGCGAGGAAGCTCGCGAAATCGGTCTCGAAATAGGTCGCGGTGAAATGGCCATCCGTAAACACGGGATCACGCCCGAGCAGGACACGGCCGTTCCAGATCTTCGGCCGCTCACGCTGCTTCTCGGCGAAATGCGCGGCGATCTCGGCGCGCCGCTCCTCGGCGAACGGCCAGACGATCGGCCGCACGGCGAGATCAAGGGTGGTGACGCGATGAATGATTGGTGACGTCATGACGGCCTGATGACCACGCCTTCGCGTCAGTTATTTGGCGCTCCCCGTGGTCTTCTTGGCCTGCTCGACATATTTGTTGGTAAAGGTCTTGCTGACGTCGATCTTGGCGTTAGCGACTTCGGGCGAGCCAGCGCTGAACACCGCGAGCACGGCGTCAGCGCCCTTCGGATCCATCTTGCCGGTCTCGGAGAACATCGGAATCGTGTTCTTGAGCGCCGCGAGATAGAGGTCCTTGTTCTTTCCGACCGTCTCCTCCGGCATCTTCGCCATGATCTCCTCGGGCGAGTGCGAGTGGATCCAGGCGAGCGTGCCCATGATCGCGTTGGTCAGCGCCTGCGTCTCCTTTTCGTGGCCGGCAACCCAGGCCGCGGTCGAGTACAGCGCACCGCCCGGATATTCGCCACCGAACGTCTCGAGCGTGTCCTTCTGGGTTCGGGTATCGCTGAGGATGCGAAGATCCTTGTGACTGCCCTGGAGCACGGTGACGGAGGGATCGAGCATCACGGCGGCGTCGATCTGGCCCTGCTCCATCGCGGCGACCGCGGTGGCGCCGAGGCCGACGCCGATCACGGCAGCGCTGGCGGGATCTACCCCATTCTTCTTGAGCATGTATTTGAGGAAGAAGTCCGTGGAGGAGCCGGGCGCGCTGACGCCGACCTTCTTGCCGGCGAGATCCTTGATCGACTTGATCTCGTTGGTGTGCGAGGGCGAAACCACCAGCACGAGGCCGGGATAGCGGTCATAGACCACGAAAGCCTGGAGCTCCTGCTTCTTGGCGGCGAGGTTGACGCAATGGTCGAAATAGCCGGAGACCACGTCGGCGCTGCCGCCGAGCACGGCCTTGAGCGCGTCCGAGCCGCCCTTGAGGTCCACCAGTTCGACACTGAGACCCGCCTTGTCGTATTCGCCGAGCTGCTTGGCCAGCACCGTCGGCAGATAGCACAGGCAGGAGCCGCCGCCGATGGCGATCGTGATCTTGCTTTGCGCCGCGGCAAGACCGGTGGTGAGCGTCAGCGCGAGCAACGCGCCGGCGAGCCGGCCAAACAGTTTCTTCATGGTTTCCTCCCGGTCTCAATTCGAGGCGCACGATAGAGCAGCGTGCGCCGCCTGAGAAGATGCCGTGCCTACGATAGACTAAAAGCCAATGCGGAGGCCGCCCCGGCCGCTGACGATCGAGCCCGAATTGTTCCACGCGAGATATTCGGCCGCAGCGAAAAGAGACACGTTGCGCGACTGCCATTCCACGCCAAGGCCACCGAAACCACCCCAGACATTGCCCGCGCCCGGTGCGGTGAAGGCGAGCGGCTGCGTGAGCAAGGTGGCGTTGACGGTATCGCCACCGACCCGCTGCAAACCGAGCGCCCCGCCGGACAGGTGGATGGTTAGCAGCGATGCCGGGGATATCTGCGTGGTTCGGATGAACTTCAGCTCGGCCCGCTCCTCGATATTTTGCGTATTGCGGCCGCCGGCCGTCAACGGCGCGGTGGTACCGGTCTCGGTATAGCCGTCGAAACCGGCATAGAGGTAACGGACCTGCACGTTCGGCGTCAGCGCGTAGTGCGAATCGAGCAGCGTTCCGAGCGCGAAGCGATGGCCCCATGTCAGTTCGGGACTGACGTACCAGCCGGTGTAACCCGCGGTCGCCGTCTCCAACCCATTAGCCACGAGATTGTTGTTGACCAGACGAGACGTCGAACTGTGCAGGGCCCCGCCCTGCAGCGCCGCATTGAGGAACGATGCGCCCGACGTGTAGCGCGCGTAGGCTCCGCCAAATGCGAGATTGCTGTCGGTGGCGTCGCCGTTCAGATCGAGGCGGTTATGGGTGCTGCCCGCGCCGACGAACAGGCCGAGCCGCAAATCCGGCCGCAGCGATTTGTCGATGCCGATCGCACCGCCATACCAGGTCGTGACGTTGCGCGACAGCAGGCCATCGGCAGCCTGCACATGCCGTCCGCCAAACCCTCTGCCCCACACGGCGGTGCCGTCGGCATAAACCGCGGTCGGACTCTTGTAGGCAACCTCGTCCGAGGCATAGGCCGAAAGGCCGGGAATGCCGGCAAAGGCATCGGCGATGCCCGACATGCCGCTATCGGGCGCAGCGAATGCGGACACGCCGCCACCGGATGCCATCACGCTGTCGAATGCCGGCACGATCGCAGAGACGCTGCGCGAGAAGTCGGCAAGCACGCTGCCGGCCGTTGCAAACGAGGACGGATCGACCGAGGCGATCCGGTTGCCCGACACCACGTAAGGCACCGTGCCGTTCACCGTTGCGCCGGCCAGCGTATCGAAGGTGAGGTTCTGGTTGACCGCCCGCATGTTGACGGTGTCGCCGCCGCCGCCAAGATTGACGGCGCCGATGATGCGCGATCCCTGCTGCACGGTGAGCGTGTCGGACAATCCCACGAACTGGAGCGCGGCGAGCCGCCCGCTGAGGATCCCGGAATTAGTCAAATTGCTGGAGCCAAAGGCCTGAATGCCGAAGCCGCCGGCCGAGACGGTGCCGGAATTGATCACGGTGGCATTGTGCTGATCGACTAAAATGGCAATGCCGCCCGTACCATTCGCCGAAATGATTCCGGAATTGACGACATGGGCGTTCTGAAGACCGATGATCGCGACGCCGGAGGGTCCATTGGCAGCGATCACGCCCGAATTCGTCACATTTGCATCTCGCACGGCGATGATAGCTGTAGCGGACAGACCGTCAGCCAGAATGGACCCGGAATTGAATACATTTGCATCTCGACCGGCACCGACGCCGGTACCGACGCCCGACGACGAGATGGTGCCGGAATTGACCACGTTGGCGTCTCGGCCCGCAGAAATTCCAACCGTGCCCGCGATCGTGCCCGAAATGACTCCGGAATTGGTGACGTTGGCATCCTGAAAAGCGCGGATCGCGCGCGCGGTGAAGCCGCCGACCGAAATGGTGCCGGAATTGACCACGTTTGCGGTCGTTGCAGAGATGGCGAACAGATTTCCCAGGACGAGCCCTGAGTTGTTGACGTCGGCGATCTGGGTGGCGGCAATGGCGGTGCCGCCGGTATCGTTGGCTCTGATGAGCCCCGAATTGGTCACGGCGGCATTCCGCAGCGCGTGAATGGCGACGCCAGTGCTGGAAGCAGTGATCGTGCCGGTATTGGCTACGGTGGCATCTCGAATCGAAAGGACACCGCGACCGCCGTCCCCGGCCGAGATGATTCCGGAGTTGCTCAAACTGGCGTCTTGATAACTCTTGATACCGATGCCGCTGACGCCGTTCACCGAGATGGTGCCGGAATTGGTCGCAAGGACGGTCTCGCCGGAGACAATGCCGATGCCGCCGCTTCCATTGGCCGAGATGACCCCGAAATTGATAACGGTCGCAGTGTGCAGATCGACGAAAATACCGAAGCCATCGGGGCCGTCGGTCAGGATGCTTCCGGAATTGATCACATAGGCATTTCGACTGGCGATAATACCGGTGCCTTGGGCACCGTTGGCCGAAATCGTGCCGGAGTTAATTACGTTGGCGTCGCGCGTAGCCACAATAGCGTTACTCATACCATCGTCAGCCTGGATGATCCCGGAATTGCTAATGGTGGCATCCCGTCCCACCGCAACGGCGCTGTTGGCAGCACCCGCGGCAGCGACACTTCCTGAATTCGTCAGGTTCAAATCCTGATTGGCGAAGATGCCCAGACTGCTGAAGCCGCTGCTGGAGATCACGCCGGCCGCGGTGTTGGTCAGACTTAGCGTCCCCAGATCCTGCAAGCCGACATTGCCAATGCCCCGAATACTGGTATCAGCGAGCGTCCCGCCATTGGTGCAAGTCTGATTGGTCTGGACCGGGAAACCGACGCACTGCGCATTCGCAGCGTCCATCGGCCAAAGCATCAGCGGCAACATCGCCGCCAAGAACACAGCCCCCGACATTCGGCAGCCACCGAAAGGCATTCCCAGACAAGACCTGAAAATTCGCAAAATATTCCTCAAACGCTCATCAAAAATAACGCCGAAGCGATCCAAGCGTTGGCGGCATGTTATTCAAATCAGGCGACTAAAGTCGATCAGCCCCGCGAATATGGCCGCCTATTTCAAATCCCTGTGGCAAACGCGCAACGCTGGGAACGCCGACCATATCGGCCGATCACCGCAAAGCAGCATGCGGCCCTTGAGACGGCGACTTTCCGACCGCTGGTCAAGCAAGTACCGGCGGCATACCATCGCTCGCATAATAATCAGCACGGGGAGGACTACCCATGAATCGCCTGGCCATCACGCTATCGCTCGTCGCCGCCTTCGCCGCCGGGTGCGGCGCAACCCACCTGATGCGGCCGGCGCTCGCCGCCGAGAACATCGCCCCGCAGATCATTCACACCGCCGAGATGGAGGGCGACGCACTCGGGAATGCCAACAGTGTCGGCTACCGTTCCAAGACGTTCGCAAGCGCCGATGGCGCCACCATCTCGATCCAGGTCGGCAATGTGCCCAAGCACATGCATCCCAACACCAACGAGATCCAGTACATTTTAGAGGGCACCGGCACGATCTGGTTCGGCGATAAGGAAGTCACGGTGAAGCCGGGCGACCTCGTCATCATCCCGAAGGGGACGCCGCATGGCGGCACCAAGCCGATCAGCGGACAGGTCAAGGCGATCGCGATCAAGACACCGCCGCAGGCGCCCGACGACACCAAGCTGCTGGACTGACCCATCGCGCTTCCGGGCTCGCGCCAATGCGCGGGCCGTTCTTGAAATCCGGGCTAGATCGGGCGCGCCTGCTTCCGGATCTCGTTCGCGATCGGCTTGAGCGTGTCCGCTGGAAGCTGGGCGACGAGCGTATAGCCCATACCCCTGTCCGCCCAGGCGAAGCCCGTAATATTGCCGGTCGATTGCGGCAGCATCGGCGTATCCTGCCTGGGATTGCTCATCGGACGTGTCAGCACGACAAGACGGTCGCCGTGATCGTCGTCGTACATAAACATCGCGGCCGGACCATGCGAGGTCGCAACGAGGCGTCCTCCCATCAGCCGATAGCCGGAGACAGCAAGGTCCGGCACCTTGACCGGCTGTTTCAGCCGATTGGAGACCCATTGCGTCAGCTCGGCACTGTCTGAAGCTCGTATCTCGACCGGCCGTACGCGATCCGGAGCGTAGACTCCGTAGGAGTAAGCCGCCTCCTGCGCCAACGCAGACAGTCCGCTCGAACCATCCTGCAACAGGCTGCGCATGGTCCAGCCGCCGAGACCGCCAATGCTCAAGAGCAACAGCGCCGCTATCGCCGCCCACGCCCGCAAGGGACGCCGCTTCCGGCGCTCAATGATGCGCGACAGGTTCAGCGCGGACGGCAATGGTTCGTCGGCGATCGACGCCAGCGCGCCGCGCAACTGCTCGCGCTGGGCGGCGAAAGCGGCGACGCGCCCCGCGATGTCAGGGTGATCGTCCAGATAGGATGCGATCTCTGCACGACGCTCGGGCTCGAGCGCCTGGTCCACATAGGCGTGGAGATCATCCTCCGTGATCGGCCGCTGGCTCATTTCATGCTCCGCAATGCCACGACATTCCCCGGTGCAATGCCGTCCATCTCCTGAAGTAGCCTTTCTCGCGCACGCGACAGGCGCGACATCACGGTCCCGACCGGGATATTCAGCACCGCCGCAGCATCGGCGTAGGAGAGATCCTCGACGGCAACAAGCAGCAATACAGCCCGCTGCTCTTCCGGAAGTTTCGCCAGCCTGTTCAGGACATCCTGATAGATCACCCTGTGCTCCTGCGCGGCAGCGCTGACGAGCTCACTCTCGCCTGCATCGTCGATCGGCATATGCCTGCCCCGCGCTGTTGCTTGACGGAACTGCGTGACCGCCAGATTGTGGAGGATGGTGAACAGCCACGCGCGCACGCTGCCGTCGCGCCGCTGATGCCAGCGGGTGACGGCGCGCTCCAGGCAATCCTGAACCAGATCGTCGGCAGCCGCGCGATCGCGTACGAGCGCCCGCGCATAACGACGGAGCGCGGGGATCAGCGGCTCGACCTGAACCAGCATATCCTTCATGAGGCGCTCCGCCCGATCTTCGTTGCCGCCCTCCGGCGGGTCATTGCGTCTCGATCTGGACCGCTTCGCCGGGCCCGGCCGCGTCTCCGGAAGCAATCACCAGATATCGCTTTCCTGCCACGGCGGACGGGTCGACGATCTGCCGGATCGGGCCGGCCGCGTTGACGATGGCCGATCCGGCCGGATTGGTCATGAAAGCCGCCAGCGGTTGCAGCGGCCCGCTCCCGTCGCTGCGTTCCGCCAGTGCAAGCACATATTTCTGCTTGGGCTGAAGGCCCGTCACCGAGGCCTGCAAAATCTGAATCAGGCCCTGGTCGAACAGCGAAACGCTGGTCGGCGCCTTGCCGTCCTTCGAACTGTCCCTAGAGGCGAGCGACAGATAGGCGACCTGGCCGGCAATGCCGAGGGCCTGCAAGTTCTGACGATCATCCGGGTCGGGCGCCGCTCCCGGAACATAAGCGATCGCCTGCGGCGCCTGGCCGATCGCGATATTCGCCACCACACTGTTGGTCGCGGTGTCGATCGCCGCGAGGGCGTCGGCATTCTCAAGCCCAACATAGATGCGCGTGCCGTCGCCGGAGGGCCAGATGCCATGCGGCAGATTGCCGACCGGGATCGTTGCGACCTGCGAGAAATCGTCGGTGCGGAATACTTTCACCTCGTTCAGTCCGCCAATGGTCACGTAAGCAAAGGTCCCCTTGGCGGTGTGCGCGAAGTTGACGTGATTTGTAATCGGACCGGTGTCGATCGTCTTGATCGGGTTGAACGGCGGCTTGGCATTGAACACCTGGGTCCGGCCGATGTCCTTCAGCGTGAACCACACCTGATTTCCGTCGGGCGTCACCGCGATGTTCGGGCAGAAGGGGCTCTCCTGCTTCACCCTGGCGATGATCTTGTGCTCGGCGACCGCGACGACATCGGTCTCGGGGTTGAAGGACGAGCAGATGTAGCCGTATTTGCCGTCGGGGGAGAATATCTGCATGCCCGGCCCGTTCGGGGTGGCGATGCGGGCTTTCTCCGCAAAACTCTTCGCATCGATCACGGAGACATAGTTTTCGCCGCGAATGGTGACCCAGACCTCCTTGCCATCAGGCGTAAAGAACGCCTCGTGCGGCGACCGCCCGATATAGGTCGTGTGCTTGACCGCGTTGGTCGCGGTGTCGATGAACGTCACCGAATTGGAGCCGATCGACACCACGGCAAGCGTCTTGTGATCGGGCGAGAAGCCCATGCCGTGCACGAGGACTTGGCCCTTGTACAGTGGGCTGAAATTGCCGGGCTGCGGGTCGCCCAGCCGGATCACACCAAGCAGCTTGTTGTCGACGGGATCAGTGACCGAGACCGTATTCGAGAACTGCTCCGCCGCGTAGATGCGGTCGTGGTGGCTGATCGGAATATCGGGCGCGGACAGCGCGCCCGGCGCCTGCCCAGCCCATGCGACGGAACCGGTGGCAAGCATGGTGGCTGCCAGAAAAGTGCTCTTCATGATGTTGCTTTGCGACGCCGTCATCTGCGGCTCCTACTTCTTCATTCCGGCGGACATATCCATCTGCATGCCCGGATGTTGATGAACGTTTGCGGCGGGAACAGCCGACGGCTGCGTCGGAGCCGGCGTCGTCTCCGTCGCCGGCTCGCCGATCGCCAGCTTCATCGCCGCGATCTCCTGCATCTGGTCGACGATGATTTCCTGCGCGATGCGTCGCAGCTGCTCGTTCTTGCCGTAACGCAATTCGATGATCGCCATGTCGATCGCGCCCTGATGATGCGGAATCATCATCGCGGCGAAGTCGCGATCGACATCGCCGGTCGGTTTGGCCGCCATATCATTCATCATCTTGGTCATCGCGGCTTCGTTTTTTTCCAGGAACGCACGCTCTTTCGTACTCAGCGCAGCCGGTGGGACTGCCGGATGAGATTCATGCGCGAGCACAAGCGAAGGAAGCGCGAATGCGACGAGAATGCGCGCGCAAATGAGCGCCGTACCGAAACCGGGCTTTGGCCTCCGGCATCTGCCTGCGAGCGCCGCAACGACGAGGAGAAACTGTGACCGGGGCATCCTGAACTCCCATGCGGGTGGTTGCATGGGGGTATGACGCGCGGGCGCGCGTTCTATTCCGGCCAGCCCATCACATAAAAGTCAGCAGGCAATCGAGGTAGATTAGCCGCGCTCATCCACGGTCGGCCGCCAGACCAGCAGACGGCGCTCGACCAGCGTGACGCCAAAGTCGATCAGGATGACGAAGGCCGACAGCACGAACATGCCGGCGAATACGCCGGCGACGTCGAATATGCCTTCAGCCTGCTGGATCAGATAGCCGAGCCCCGCCGCCGATCCCAGATATTCGCCGACGACCGCGCCGACCACGGCGAAGCCCACCGAAGTGTGCAGCGACGAGAACATCCACGACAGCGCCGACGGCCAATAGACGTGCTGCATCAACTGCCGCTCGCTCATGCCGAGCATGCGACCGTTGTCGAGCACGGTGCGGCTGACCTCCTTCACGCCCTGATAGACGTTGAAGAACACGATGAAGAACACCAGCGTCACGCCGAGCGCGACCTTGGACCAGATACCAAGCCCAAGCCACAGCGCGAAGATCGGCGCCAGCACGACGCGCGGCAGCGCATTGACCATCTTCACGTATGGATCGAACACGGCGGCGACCAGCGGCTGGCGCGCGAACCAAAAGCCGACCAGCACGCCGCCGGCCGATCCGATCACGAAGGCCAGGATCGATTCCGTCAGCGTGATGCCGAGATGCCTCCAGATCACACCGGACGAGAACCACTTGACGATCTGGGCGAAGACATCGACCGGGTTGGAGAAGAAGAACGGCGGCAGCAGGATCTTGCCGAACACGGGCACGGTCGTCAGCAATTGCCACAGCACGAGGCAGACGATGGCGACCAGGATTTGCAGCGCAAGCAGCGTGACGCGCGACATCAGACCGCCTCCGCCGCTTGCGTGGACTGCGCATAGCCCTTCATGACCTCGTCCTTGAGCACGCTCCATATCTCGCGATGAAGCGCATGGAACTCCTTGTCCAGCCGGACTTCAAAAATGTCGCGCGGGCGCGGCAGGCTCACGCGCCAGTCGCCGATGATGCGGGAGGACGGCCCCGCCGACATGATCACGACGCGGTCGGCGAGCGCGATCGCCTCTTCCAGATCATGGGTGACGAACAGCACGGCCTTGCGGTCGGCGTTCCAGAGGTCGAGCAGGAGGTTGCCCATCACCTGTCGGGTCTGCGCATCCAGCGGTCCGAACGGCTCGTCCATCAGCAGGATCTTTGGATCGCGGATCAGCACCTGCGCGAGCGCCACGCGCTTGCGCTGGCCGCCCGAGAGCATATGCGGATAGCGGCCGGCGAAGGCGCCCAAGCCGACCGAGGTCAGCCATTTCTGCGCCCGCGGCAGCGCCTCGCTGCGCGGCGTGCCGCTGACTTCGAGCCCGATCGCGACGTTGTCCAGCGCGGTCTTCCATGGGAACAGCGCATCGGCCTGGAACAGATAGCCGGCATCCCGGTTCAGCCCGGCGAGCGGCTGGTTGAATATCTTGACGCTCCCGGCAGCCGGCTTCAGCAGCCCGGCCGCGACGTTGAGCAGCGTCGATTTCCCGCAACCGGTCGGGCCGACGATGGCGACGAACTCGCCCTGCGCGACCGTCAGATGCGCCTTCTCCACCGCCGTATAGACCCGCCCGTCCCCCAGCCGGAACGCGACCTTGGCATCTTCCAGCGCCACTGCCGTAGGCGTTGTCATGTGTCCCCTCCGAACTTGGTCCGATGCCTTAGCCGCTCGCGCGGCCAAGTTCAATCGAGCCGCCAACCGTGGTACGCATAGGCCTCGTCATCCCCTCCCTCCCGGGTGGGTCAGCGCAGTGAGCCCCCGCCCGATGCCGTCCAGGCCGATGATTCGCTATGCCCATGTCACCAAGAGCTTCGGCGCGCTCAAGGCCGTGGACGATGTGTCACTCGACATCGCCGAAGGCGAGTTTGTGGCCGTCGTCGGCGGCTCGGGCTCGGGCAAGACGACGCTGCTGCGGCTCGCCAACCGCCTGATCGAGGCGGATGGGGGCACGATCACGGTCGAGGGCGACGACGTGCAATCCGCCGATCCGGTCGCGCTGCGGCGCCGCATCGGCTACGTCTTCCAGAGCGGCGGGCTGTTCCCGCATCTGAGCGTCGCCGACAATATCGGGATCACGCCGAAGCTGCTCGGCGTGCCGGCGGGAGATATCGCAACGCGAGTTGATGAGTTGCTCGAACTCGTGCAGCTCGATCGGGCCGCGCATCGCGACCGGCTGCCGGACGCGCTTTCGGGCGGCCAGCGCCAGCGGGTCGGCGTGGCGCGGGCGCTTGCGGCACGGCCCCGCATCGTACTGATGGACGAGCCCTTCGGCGCGCTCGATCCTCTCACCCGCGATGCGCTCGGCGACGATTTTCGCGAGCTGCACCGCCGGCTCGGCCTGACCACCGTGATGATCACACACGACATGACGGAAGCGATTTTGCTCGCCGACCGCATCGCGGTGATGCGCAGCGGAAGGCTGCTCGCGCAGGGCACGCCAGTGGAGCTCTCGAAAACCAGTGACGCCTACGTGCTGGAGCTGCTGCGGACGCCGCGACGCCAGGTCGAAAGGCTGAACGCGCTGCTGCCACAGAGCGGTGCGGCATGAGCCTGTTGTCTGATCCGCGCTGGGGCGAGGCGCTGGCGCATTTGCCCGACTATCTCGGCAACCATGTGCGGGTGAGTTTGGCCGCGCTCGCGCTCGGCCTGATCGTCAGCCTGCCGCTGGCGATCATGACGCGCAACCGCCCCACCCCGCGCGCTGTCCTGCTCGCGCTCGCAAGCATCGTGCAGACGGTGCCGGGGCTGGCACTGCTCGCGCTGTTCTATCCGCTACTGCTGCTTACGGCCTCCGTGACGCTGGCCTGGTTCGGCGTCTCGTTCTCGGCGTTTGGCTTCCTGCCGGCGATGCTGGCGCTCGCGCTCTATTCGATGCTGCCGGTACTGCGCAATGGCATCACCGGCCTCAACGGCATCGATCCCGCGCTGATCGAGGCCGCGAAGGGCGTCGGCATGACCGCACGGCAGTCGCTGGTGATGGTCGAACTGCCGCTGGCCCTTCCGGTGATGATGGCGGGCATCCGTACCGCCGCAGTTTGGGTGATCGGCACCGCGACGCTGTCGACCCCGATCGGGCAGACCAGCCTCGGCAATTACATCTTTGCCGGGCTCCAGACCCAGAACTGGGTGTTCGTTCTGTTCGGCTGCTTTGCTTCCGCCCTGCTGGCGCTCGCCGTCGATCAACTGCTCGGCCTGATCGAGAGCGGCCTGCGCCGGCGCAGCCGCGTGCGTACAGCGCTTGGCGCGGCCGGGATCGCGGCATTGGTCGTCGCAACATTGGTACCGACGATGGGGCGCTCGTCGCAGAGCTATGTCGTCGGTGCCAAGACGTTCGCCGAGCAATACGTGCTGTCGGCGTTGATGAGGGACCGGCTTCAGGCGGCCGGTCTTTCCGCCGTCTCACGATCCGGCCTCGGCTCAAGCGTGATTTTCGAGGCGTTGAAAGCCGGCGATATCGATCTCTATGTCGATTATTCCGGCACGCTCTGGGCCAATCAACTTCATCGCACGGACATCAAGCCGCGTGCGGAACTGTTGGCGGAGCTGAAAACAACGCTCGCGAAGGACAACATCACGCTGCTCGGCGAGCTCGGTTTCGAGAATGCCTATGCGCTGGTGATCCCGAAGAAGCGCGCCGAGGCACTTGGCATCCGCACCATCGCCGATCTCGCCGCGCATGCGTCGTCCCTGTCGATCGCCGGCGATTATGAATTTTTCTCGCGGCCCGAATGGGCGGCGCTGCAAAAGACCTATGGCCTCTCGTTCCGCGCCCAGCGCCAGATGCAGCCGGACTTCATGTATGCGGCCGTCGCCAGCGGCGAGGTCGATGTCATCGCGGGTTACACCAGCGACGGGCTGATCGCAAAATACGATCTCGTTGCGCTCGACGATCCCCGGCACGCGATCCCGCCCTACGATGCGATCCTGCTGCTGGCCCCGAAGCGCGCCGGCGACGAGCGGCTGCAGGCCGCGCTGAAGCCGCTGCTCGGCAAGATCGACATCGCGACCATGCGGGAAGCCAATTTGCGCGCCGCCGGCAATGACGCGAATTCGTCGCCGGATGCGGTGGCGAAGTGGCTGTGGGAGAAGGTGGGGAAGTAGGTTTTGCCGTATGTCCCGTCATCCTGAGGTACGAGGCGTGCGCTGCGAAGCAGTGCGCGAGGAGCCTCGAAGGATGAACGGCCGCGATGCAGCCGGGCCGCGCATCCTTCCGAGGCCTCCGCTACGCTCCGGCACCTCAGGATGACGGTGACGAAGACTACAGCCCCCGGATCATCCCCGCATCGATCAGCAGCCGGTTCAGCCGGCGCGCCTCGGCGCCGTCCTTGCAGCCGTAGAAGATCCCCTTGCAGCGGAGCATGATCTCCTTCTGCTCGGCGAAAGACGGATCGAGCGGGATGCCCGCGGCTTCCTGGATGACCAGCGGCAGATACGGGCCGTCGACCGTGTCCATCACGGCCCCGCTCTTCACCGGCTCGAAATTGACGGCGTCGATCGCGTAATAGGTCGCGTAGAGACGTGGGTCGTAGGCGTCGAGCTTCTTGCCGAGAGCACCTTCGTCGAGCCCGGGCTCGAGGATACCAGGCGCGAATTCCGGCTGGTGATCGCCGTAGCGCACGATCAGGAATGGTTCGCCGGGGTAATTTTTCTTCAGGCCCGCGAGGAAAGCCTTGTACTGCTCGGCGCTCATCGCCTGTCGGCGCAGATATTCGTCGATGGACGGCATATTGCCCGGCGCGCGCCAGTTCGGCAGCAGGTCGGGGCGGAAGCGCGTCTCCCAGGGGAAATGATTGGCACCGAGATAGATGAAGGTGAACAGCGGCTTGTTCGGCGTCCGCTCACCCATCAGCCGGAGCGCCTTGTCGTAGAAGAAGCTATCCGGCTCGACATCCTTGGCGCCGAGATCCTTGGAATCGAAGAATCGTTCGACGCCGGTCGTCAACTGAAAGCTGCGCGCGGCCATGAAGCCGCCATAGGCAGGATAGAGCGACATCGTGTCGTAGCCGCAGCGGCGCAGCGCCAGCGGCAGGCCGCGCTCGACACGGCCTGTCGCGATGCGCGTCACGAAATAGGCGAAGCGGCCGAACGAACGCGAGGAAAGGCCCGCAAGCACGTTGTATTCGGTGAACCAGCTCGGCCCGCCATTGCTCTCGGCCAGAAATGTGCGCTCCTTGCCGTCCCAGGATTTGAAGTGGCTGCCATAGCCTTGCGGCACCTTGATGCCCTGCGCGGCGCGGATGTCGAAGCTCGATTCATCATGGACCATGATGATGTTCGGCCGGCGGCCCGCGGGATGGCACGCATCGACCAGTGGCATGTTGAGCCGTTCGTTGGTCGAAGCAGCCGACTCCATGAAGCCGTATTGCGCGAAATCGGAGACCGCGCTGACGCCGGAACGGAAGAATTTCGAGAGATAGCCGTCGTCGTAATAGCCGCGCCAGGCCTCGTCCGGATGATAGAGCGAATAGCCGACCAGCGCGGCGAGGCAGCCGAGCATGGAGGCGAGCGCCGGCAGCCTGCGGATGCGGAACGGATCGAGCCACCACAGCGCATACATCAGCGGCAGCGTGACGAGACCCGCCAGGACCACCGACCAGCGCAAATTCGGGAAGATCGTGAACAGGAACGCCACCGTGTCGCGGTCGATCATCATCAGGTCGATGAAATTGACTGTCATCTGCACGACGTCGTGCTTCAGGCGTGACAGCAGCACCAGCACCACGACCATGGTCAGCGACAATGCACCCGACAGCGCCGGCCGCCGCAGCAGCGCGATCCAGAAGAAGTTGAGGATGCCCCAGGCCAGCACGAAGGAGAGCCGCGCGCCGAAATCCGTCTCGGTCTCGTACATCAGTGCGAGCGCGGCAAGATGGGGCGCCGCAACCGCGAGCAGCCGCCAGATGCCGAGCGCGGCGACACTCGCCAGCACGGCGGTCGCGGCAGAAGGACCTGGATTGGGCGCGGGCGGCATCGACGACACGCTAAACTTTAGTCCGGCGGGTGATGCCAAGCGTCTCGCGTTTGAAAAACGCGAAGGCGTCCGACGCAGCCGGAAGCCTGCACCGTGTCACAAAACTGTAACGGAACGGTCAAGGACAAGCAACGCGCGCGGCGATCCGACCTTTGCTTATTGTTGGTGAGCGGCGAAGCGCCGCACGGCCAACTCTATCTCCTCACCCTGAGGGCCGGCAGGCGCGCTAGGGTTTGGCAATCCCGGCGATGAACAGGTCGATGACCCCTTCCGCCATCCGCTCGATCTCGCCCTCCTCCACGCCCCAGCGCGGAAGGTGGCCGTCGAGATTCATCCTGGCAAAACCATAGACCAGGGCGCGGCCGGCGATCTGGATGCGCTTTAGGTCGGCCGACCGCAGCAGGCCCTGCTTTGCCGCCTCAATCAGTATTCCCTCGGTCAGCGCGATCAATTCGGCATTGTCGCGCGTCAGCTCCGCCGAGCTGCTATGGGCGAAATAGCGCCCGGTGGAGATGATCTCGAAATGCGCGGGATTGCGCCTCGCCCAGCGCACGTAGGCGAGGCCGAAGGCGCGGAAGCGGCCAAACGGGTCGGCGGCCGGTGCCTGGTCCAGCGCCACCTCGATCTCGGCACGAAAGCGCCGCTGCGCCTCCTCAGCCACCGCTGACATGAGCGCGTCGCGGTTGGGGAAGTGCCGGAACGGCGCGCCCGGCGAAACCGCGGCCCGGCGTGCGGCCTCGCGCACCGAGATTTCGGCCCCCTCCGCCGCCAATTGCAGCGCAGCGTCGATCAACACGCGGCGGAGATCGCCGTGGTGATAGGGCCGGACTTCAGAGGTGTTACGGCGAGCGCGCGGCTTGGCCGGCTGTCGGGCAGGCATGGAGCTTCCTAGCATCACCCGAACGTGAATGTAAGCAGCGATTACACCATTGACCGCGCAGCCAAGCGAAATGTAATCGGTGATTACATAATGGAGCAAATCGCATGTCACAACGCCAAAGCTGGTTTGAAGGCTGGCGGCTGCTTGCCGTCCTCGCATTGAGCCTGATCGCACTCAGCCTGTGGATTGCCTCGATGCGGCAGTTCGAGGTCGAGGGCGCGCGGATGGTGATCCGTTTTACGGCAAGAAGTTCGCTCCTGCTGTTCTGCCTTGCCTTCAGTGCCGCGGCACTGGCACGGCTGTGGCCCAGCGCCTGGACGCGCTGGCAGTGGCGCAACCGGCGCTATCTGGGCCTGAGCTTCGCCACCTCCCACGCCATCCACGCGGTTGCGATCGTCGCGTTCGCCAGGATGGATCCGGCAAGCTTTGCCGAGGCCACCTCGGCGGCCTCCTACATCTTCGGCGGCATCGGCTATGCCGCCATCATCGCCATGAGCGCGACTTCGTTCGACCGCACCGCCGCGCTGCTCGGGCCGCACGCCTGGCGCGCGCTGCACCTTACGGGCGGATACTATCTCTGGTTCCAGTTCGTGGTGTCGTTCGGCAAGCGCGTGCCGGCGATGCCGCTCTATGCCGCGTTTCTCATTCCGCTGATCGCAGTGATGACGCTGCGCCTGGTCGCGATGGCCGCTCGGCCGCGCGGACAGACGGCCGAGGCGAGCTGAACGTCAGCCCTGTGGAAGCAACCCGAGACGCTTGGCGATGATGCGGTCGACCACGCGCTTGGGCAGCGTAGCCGTCATCAAATGTCGCATCCGGTCCGGCGTGATCTGGTAGCGAACCTTGGGTCTCTCAGTCGTGAGCGCCTCGAGAACGACCTCAGCGATCCGCTCGGCCGGCAGCCCGGTCTCGCCGAGCTTCATCATGAACGCCTTGACCTTGTTCAGCGCCGGCAGATAAGGCGAGTTCTGGTAGACGGAGAGATCGATCTGCTCGGCCTTGCTCCAGATCGGCGTCTTGACCGCGCCCGGGGCGACGATGATGACGTCGATGTCGAACAGCATCAGTTCGCGGCGCAGGCTTTCCGATAACCGCTCGACGGCGTGCTTGGAGGTACAGTAGGGCGCCGACAGCGGATTGCCGTTCTTGCCCGCGACCGAGCTGATCATCACGATCCGTCCCTTCGGCCCCTTCAGCGACAGGTCGGCACCGAGCAGCGGCCCGAAAGCCTGCGTCGCGATCACAGGGCCGATCACGTTGATGTCCATCTGGCGCCGGAAATCGTCGGCCGACAATTCGAGCACGGGGCCGGCGACCGCGACACCGGCATTGTTGACCAGACCGGCCAGCGTCTCGCCGCCCAGCATCTCGCGTACTTCTCGTGCGGCGGCCAGCACGGCAGCCTCATCGGTGACATCGAACAGCAGCGGGGTGAAGTTCGCGCCAAACTCACCGTTGAGCCGGTCGGCGTCCGCCTGCTTGCGGACGCTGCCGAAGACGCGATAGCCGCGCCCGATCAGCAATTTTGCAGTGGCCCAGCCAATGCCGGTGGACGCGCCGGTGACGACGACGGATCGCATGGTCTTTCCCCCCAACAGTTCCCGCGATCATGTAGGACAAAGACGTCAGTGCGCAATGCCGCCCGACACTCAAGGGGGCGCCGCAGATGTCAGTTCTTAAGATGAAGCGGCGCGCGAACGTCGCGGCGCGGGATGGATCGCGCCTTCACAATGCGGGTGAAGAGCCGAATCCTTACCCCTGAAGACGCTAGGCTTTCGGCGTTCACGCGCTTCTGAAAGATTTTGAAAAACCACGCGAGACCAAGAATGTGGTTTAAGCGTCAGTTCTTCGTGCTCAGGCAGCACTTCAGCTCGCGAAGAATTTGAATGAAGCAGCAATGCTTCGCGCGAGACGAAAAGAGCGAGACCGCTGTTTGCGATCCCGCTCAGACATAGTCGCGAAGGTTTAAGAATTGGTTTGGCGAGCGAAGCTTGTGTTTCGCTCCCGTATCCCGACGCGGCGTAAACGATACGCCGCGTCTGGACGACGGCGACTTAGTTCTTCGACTTGTCGACCAGCGCGCCCTTCTTGATCCAGGGCATCATGTCGCGCAGCTTGGCGCCGACTTCCTCGATCGGGTGCTCGGCGAGCTTGGCGCGGGTCGCCTTGAAAGAGGTCTGGTTGACCTTGTTCTCGAGCATCCAGTCGCGGGCGAACTTGCCGCCCTGGATGTCGGCAAGGACACGCTTCATCTCGGCCTTGGTCTCGGCGGTGACGATGCGCGGGCCGGTGACGTACTCGCCGTACTCGGCGGTGTTGGAGATCGAGTAGTTCATGTTGGCGATGCCGCCTTCATAGATCAGGTCGACGATCAGCTTCACCTCGTGCAGGCACTCGAAATAGGCCATCTCCGGCGCGTAGCCGGCCTCGACCAGCGTCTCGTAGCCGCCCTTGATCAGCTCGACCAGGCCGCCGCAGAGCACGACCTGCTCGCCGAACAGGTCGGTCTCGCACTCTTCCTTGAAGGTGGTCTCGATGATGCCGGCGCGCCCGCCGCCGACGGCGGAGGCGTAGGACAGGCCGAGGTCGTGGGCGTTACCCGAGACGTCCTTGGCGATCGCGATCAGGCAGGGCACGCCGCCGCCGCGCTGATACTCCGAGCGCACGGTGTGGCCGGGGCCCTTGGGCGCGATCATCAGCACGTCGAGATCGGCGCGCGGGTCGAGCAGATTGAAGTGGACGTTGAGACCGTGCGCAAACACGAGGGCGGCGCCCTTCTTCATGTTGTCGTGCAGGTGCTCGCGATAGATGTCGCCCTGGAGTTCGTCTGGGGTCAGCATCATGACGAGGTCGGCCCATTTGGCGGCCTCGGCGACTTCCATCACCTTGAAGCCGGCGGCTTCCGCCTTCTTGGCCGAGGCCGAATCCTTACGGAGCGCAATCGTCACTTCCTTGACGCCGGAGTCCTTCAGGTTGAGCGCATGGGCGTGGCCCTGGCTGCCGTAGCCGACGATGACGACCTTCTTGCCCTTGATCAGGTTCAGGTCGGCGTCGCGATCGTAATAAACACGCATGGTCGTTTCCTCATTCAGGGGCCGGAATCGGCCGTTGGTCAGATCTCGTCAGTCAGGGCTTGTCCGTCAGGGCTTGTCATTCAGGTCTTGGACGCTGAAATTTGCGGATTTCGGAGGCTGTCTAGAGCATTTTCAGCCCACTGGGAAACCCGATTCTGCATGGAAATCCGCGACATCATGCATCCATGAAAACGGGGTAGAGAGACGTCAACAGCAGGATCGCCATCAGGATATTGAAGGCGCGGACCAGCCGCTCGGAGGTCAGGACCGGCCGCAATGCCGTGCCGAAAAAGGCCCAGACCACGGTCGAGACCGTGCCCACGAGCAGGCTGATCAGGGTCTGGATCGCGATGTTGAGCGGGAATTGGGCGATTGCCGCATAGGCGGTGATGGTGCCGATCACGATCACCCAGCCCTTGGCATTGATCCACTGGAACATGGCGGCGCCCCAGAAGGTCATCGGACCGCGGGCGCTCCCTTCGCCCGGCTTAGCCGCGCCGGAGAAGGCGATGACCGCGGCCAGGTAAATCAGATAAGCGGCGCCGGCATATTTCAGGATGGTCTGGAGGATCGGATAGGCCAGGAATACCGTGCCGAGACCGAGGCCGACTGCGCCGACCATGAAGGCAAAGCCGATGGTGATGCCGGCGATGTGCGGGATGGTGCGACGGAAGCCGTAGGTCAGTCCCGAGGACAGCAGCATGATGTTGTTCGGCCCCGGCGTGAAGAACATCACGAGGGCGAAGATGATGAAGGCGTAGAGCAGCGACTGAGACATGTTCACCTCACGCGACCTTGGCCAGCGCCCGCGGGCGCCGCGCCAGCACCATCACCGCGATGCCACCGACCACGGTCAGCATGCCGGCAAGCCGCAACGGGCCGAACTTCTCGCCGAACACGATGCTCGACGCGGCCGAGCCGACGAACGGCACCAGAAGCGCGAACGGCACCACTTGCGCCGCGGGATAGTCACGCAGCAACCGGCCCCACAGCCAATAGGCGATGCTGGTGGAGATGGCGCCGATCACCAGCAGGCAAATGAGGCCGGTGAGCGACATGTGGATCAGCGACTGCCAGGTCGGCGCCGGTCCGTTGACCACCAGCGTGAGCGCGAACAGCGGCATCGCGGTGGCGAGACACAACCAGGCGAACAGATCGAACATCGGCACGCCGCGAGCACCGCGTAACAGGATATTGCCGATCGCAAAACTGACCGGCGCGATCATCAGCACGGCGAAGGCACCGACGCTGAAATCATAACCAACGGTGCCGCAGATCATCAGGAGACCGACGGCTGCGATGACGATGCCCAGCGTCTGCGCCGGCGTCGGCCGCTCGCCGAATGCGATCGCGGCAAGGCCGATCGTGAACAGTGCCTGGCTCTGCACGACGACGCTGGTCAACCCCACCGGCACGCCATGGGCGATGCCGTAGGCCTGGCTCAGAAACTGGCCGAGAAAGAGCGTGAAGCTGATGGCGATCAGGAGCGACCAGGCAATCTTCGGCTTGCGAATGAACAGGCACGGCACCGCGGCAATCGTGAAGCGCATCGCCGTCATAAGCTCCGGCGAAAATTCGTCGAGCGCAATCCGGCTCGCCACGAAGGCAAGCCCCCAGATGATCGCCACCAGGATGGCGATGAGGATGTCGGCCGGCTTCATTGTTGTTCCCGGTTCTGCCTTGTCGTGCAGCCCTGTTGTTGTCGTCTAGTCTTGCTCGCCGGCCTTTACGTGGAAGAATTGGATTTCCGCAGCAGATAAGTGCCGTGCATAGGGGCGTGGTAATCGGCCGAGACCACTGTGAAGCCGACATCGGTCAGCATCCGCTCCATGACCCAGCCAAAAGTGGAATATTCGTCGCGCATGTGGGTGACGACGCTGTCACGCGAGACATCGTGGTTCTTGATCTCAAAGTCGGCCCATTGCTCGACGTCGCGCTCGACGGCATCGGGCATCGAGGCGTAAACGATGTCGCGCAAATAGAAGGTCGCACCGGGCTTGAGCGCGCGATAGATCCGCGACATCGCCACCGCCTTCCAGAAATCCGGCAGATGGTGCAGCGTGAACTCGCTGACGATCAGGTCATAGGATTCCGGCCGGTAGGCAAAACTGAGCAGGCCGGCAGACTGTGTGCGCACGGGGGCCTTGCGGTCGCGTGCGTAGATCTCGGCGAGCGCCAGCATCGCGGGCGAGATGTCGATGGCGTCGACCTCGGCACCCAACAGCGCCGCCTCGGTCGCGAGCACGCCGTTGCCGCATCCGATGTCGGCGATGCGCCAGCCGCGTTGGACCCCGAGCATTTTCAGCGCGGCGCGCGACCGCAGATCGGCGTCGTCGTGGCTGTCGTAGATCGACGCCACGGCGGGCCCGATGCCCATCCGGTTCCGCTCGTTATAGTACCAGTCGCGCGCCAGCATGGTTCACATCCCTTCGGGCCCGCGGCCGATCGCGGCAACGCCGGTGCGCGACACTTCGACGAGGCCAAGCGGACGCATCAGGTCGATAAACTGGTTGATCTTGTCGGTATTGCCTGTGATCTCGAACACAAAGCTCTCAGTGGTGGCGTCGATCACGCGGGCGCGGAACGCATCCGCCAGCCGCAGCGCCTCGACGCGATGCTCGCCCTGCCCGCGCACCTTCACCATCGCCAGCTCGCGCTCGATCGAGCGTTTCGTCAGCGTCATGTCGACGACGCGATAGACGGGGATCATGCGATCGAGTTGATGCTTGATCTGCTCGATCACCATCGGCGTGCCGGTGGTGACGATGGTTATGCGCGAGAGATGCTTCTGGCTCTCGGTCTCCGAGACGGTGAGGCTCTCGATGTTGTAGCCGCGCCCCGAGAACAGGCCGATGACGCGCGCGAGCACGCCGGGCTCGTTCTGCACGAGCACCGAGAGCGTGTGCGTCTCGTTCGGATCGTGGCGCTCCTCGATGAAATAGGCGGATGCGGGTTGGTTCATTGTCGTCCCCTCTATTCTCGTCGTTACGCCGTCGCCCGAAGGGCGACCGGCGCATCCGTCCCGACCCAATCGCGGAACAGATCGAAATCGATATTGCCGCCGGACAGCACGAGTCCGACGCGCTTGCCCGACAGTTTCGTCTTTTCCTGAAGCGCCGCGGCGAGCGCGGCGGCGCCGGCGCCTTCGGCGAGATTGTGCGTGTCGGTCCAGTAGGCGCGGATCGCGGCGGCGACCTCGTTGTCGGTGACCTCTACGATGTGCGAAGCGCCCTTGCGGATGATGGCGAGCGCTTCCGGATCGGGAATCCGCGTCGCCATGCCGTCCGCGAGCGTGTTGCTGGTCTCGGTCGTCACGACGTGGCCTGCCGCAAACGACAGCGCGTAGGACGGCGCCTCCGTCGATTGCACGCCAACGATCTCGGTCTTCAGGCCCAGCAGATCTCGCGCCATGATGCAGCCGCAGATGCCCGAGCCCTGCCCGATCGGCACATAGAGGATGTCAAGATCCGGTGCAGTCCTGAACAGTTCGAGCGCATAGGTCGCCACACCCAGAACAAGATCCGTATGGAACGACGGCACCATGTGTAACCCAGCGAACTGCGCACGGCGGCCGGCCTCCTCACGCGCAGCTTGAAAGTCCTCGCCATGCTCGACGAGCTCGGCGCCAAACATCTGCATCGCGCGGTTCTTCTCGACCGAGTTGCCGCGCGGCACGTAGATCACCGCAGGCACGCCGTGACGGCTTGCCGCGAACGCGAGGCTCTGGCCGTGGTTGCCGCGCGTCGCCGAGATGATGCCCGGAATGTTGGGCTGCTCGCGCTTCAGACGTTCGAGATAGACCAGCCCGCCGCGCACCTTGAAGGCGCCAATCGGCGTGTGGTTCTCATGCTTGACCACGACCTGTGTGCCGAGCCGCTCGGAGAGCAGCGGCCACGCGTATGCCGGCGTCGCCGGCACCGCCTGCCCCACGATCGCATGTGCGCGTTCGAGCTCCTTCAGGTCGAACATCGCGCTCACACCAGCGCCTTGCCGCCGGCGAACGCCTTTGCGGTGGCTTCGTCGTTGGCCTGCTCCGGTAACAGCATCTCGTTGTGCGCCTTGCCGGAGGGAATCATCGGGAAACAATTTTCCAGCGCCGCGACGCGGCAGTCGAACAGCACCGGGCGCTTGACCGAGATCATCTCCTGGATGGCGCCATCGAGGTCGGCAGGCTTGTGCACCTGGAAGCCGACGCCGCCATAGGCCTCCGCGAGCTTGACGAAATCCGGCAGCGCCTCCGAGTAGGAATGCGACAGCCGGTTGCCGTGGAGCAGCTGCTGCCACTGCCGCACCATGCCCATGTACTGGTTGTTCAGGATGAAGATCTTGATCGGCAGCTCGTACTGCACCGCCGTCGACATCTCCTGCATCGTCATCTGCACCGAGGCATCGCCCGCGATGTCGATGACGAGGCTGTCGGGATGGGCCACCTGCACGCCGACCGCGGCCGGCAGGCCGTAGCCCATGGTGCCGAGACCGCCCGAGGTCATCCAGCGATGCGGCTCCTCGAAACCGAAGAACTGCGCCGCCCACATCTGGTGCTGGCCGACCTCGGTGGTGATGTAGGTATCCTTGCCGCGCGTCGCCTCGAACAGGCTCTGGATCGCGTGCTGCGGCAGGATGACGTCGTTGCTCTTTCTAAAATAGAGCGAGTTGCGGGCGCGCCACTGCGCGATCTGCTGCCACCACGCCTTGACGTCGGGCTTCTTCGCCTCCGCCTTGAACACCTGGAGGATGTCGCCGAGGATGTTGCCGCAGTCGCCGATGATCGGCACGTCGACGCGGATGTTCTTGTTGATCGAGGACGGGTCGATGTCGATGTGGATCTTCTTCGACCCCGGCGAGAACGCATCGACGCGGCCGGTGATGCGGTCGTCGAAGCGCGCACCGACGCACAGCATGACGTCGCAATCATGCATGGTCATGTTGGCTTCGTAGGTGCCGTGCATGCCGAGCATGCCGAGCCAGCTCTTGCCCGACGCGGGATACGCGCCGAGACCCATCAGCGTGGAGGTGATCGGAAAGCCGGTGACCTCGACCAGCTCGCGCAGCAGCCTGGTCGCCTCGGGGCCGGAATTGATGACGCCGCCGCCGCTGTAGATCACGGGGCGCTTGGCATTGGCGAGCAGCGCCACGGCCTTGCGAATCTGCGTCGCATCGCCCTTCACGCGCGGCGCGTAGGAGCGATGCACGTCGGACTTGCGCGGCGGATGATAGGTGCCGGTCGCGAACTGCACGTCCTTGGGGACGTCGACGAGCACCGGGCCCGGTCGCCCCGTAGTCGCAACGTAGAACGCCTCGTGCAGCACCTTGGCGAGATCGTTGACATCGCGCACCAGCCAGTTGTGTTTGGTGCAGGGGCGCGTGATGCCGACGGTGTCGCATTCCTGGAATGCGTCATTGCCGATCAGATGCGTCGGCACCTGGCCGGAGATGCAGACCAGCGGGATCGAGTCCATCAGCGCATCCGTCAGCGGCGTCACCATGTTGGTGGCGCCGGGGCCGGAGGTCACCAGCGCGACGCCCGGCTTGCCGGTCGAACGCGCATAGCCTTCGGCGGCGTGGCCCGCGCCCTGCTCGTGGCGGACCAGGATGTGCTGGACCTCGCTCTGCTGGAAGATCTCGTCGTAGATCGGAAGCACGGCGCCGCCTGGATAGCCGAAAATGTCGGTCACGCCATGATCGATGAGCGCGCGGACGATCATCGCGGCGCCGGTCATCTGGTTCGGATCGTGGCTCTTGTCGCTCATTGGCTTGCTCCGGATGCGCTGTTGTCAGCGGCTTCGTTCGTGTCGGGTTCGGGAAATAAAAAAGGCCCCGAAGAGGGCCCCATGCACACCGCCTGTCATGTGGATGGCAGCTAGCCACCCCCGGCGGTGTGCCTGGGTACGACGGCGATAAGAAGTTTGGTAATAATGTTACGCATGGCAGGTGCCCAGCTTCCCAAAGGTTGCGCGAAACATAGCGACCAACGCCCCGATGTCAAGGCAATGTGGCCGTTCCCGCGCGATTTAGGCAGTGTAGCGGCGTTCCCGGAGTTCGGCGAGCGGTAAATATGGGAGCCGAGGCACAAAAGCACGTCAGCCCGAGTCCCGTGCCGCGTTCACGATCGCCGCGAGCCAGCCCCTCGCCTCCTCCGGCTTGACCCACTCGAACTCCGGCAATTGGTGCCGGAACCAGGTGAACTGCCGCTTGGCGTAATGGCGGGTGTCGGCGCGGCCGATTGTGGCCGCTTGCTCCAGGCTGGGCTCACCGCGCAAATGCCGGATCAGGGCCGGCACGCCGTGAGCCTTCATCGCCGGCAGCAGCGGATCGAGGTTTCGGGCGGCGAGACGCTCGACCTCCTTCAGTGCGCCGGCCCCTAACATGGCGTCGAAGCGGGCGTCGATGCGGGCATAGAGTTCGTCGCGCTCGGGCGCGAGGAACACCGCGCGAAAACTGTCCCTGGGCAAGAGCGGCGGCTGGCCCTCATGGTGCCAGTCCAGTAGCGAACGGCCGGTGGCTTCGACCACTTCGAGCGCGCGCGCAATGCGCGTGCGGTCGCGCAGGTTCAATCGCTCGGCCGCCCGCGGATCGCGACGCGCGAGTTCCGCGTGCAGCGCCTCGACGCCGTTCCGCTCCAGCCGCGCCCGAACGTCCTCGCGTACCTCGGCAGGGATCGACGGTACCACGGAAAGGCCCGCCGTCAGCGCCTTGAAATACAACCCGGTGCCGCCGATGAAGATCGGCTGGCGGCCTTCGGCTTTCGCCTCTTCGAGCGCCTTCGCCGCGTCGTTCACCCAGGCACCGGCCGAAAAATTGACGGCCGCATCGACGTGGCCGTACAGGCGATGAGGCACCCGCGCCTCCTCGCCATGTGTCGGGCGCGCGGTGATGATGTGGAGGTCGCCATAAACCTGCATGGAATCGGCATTGATGACGACGCCGCCCGTAGCGAGCGCAAGCTCGAGCGCCAGCGCCGACTTGCCGCTGGCGGTCGGGCCTGCGATAAGCACGGCCTTGCCAACATGCCTTCTGCCGACTTGCCCCTCGCTCACGAAAACCTCAAATGTCCCTCGTCGCCACGCTGATCTGCAACCCGAATAATCCCGCGCTCGACTCTACCATCGTCGACGGCGCCCGCGCCGTGCTGCCACAGGCGGCTCCCGCGCACTGGCTGTTCGACGGGGTTGCAGTCGACATCCCCTTCGGCGCCGACAGTAACCTCGAAGGCGACCGTCACGCCATCGAACAGCGGTTGCGCGAGCTTCGCGGCGACCTTCCCATCGACATCGTCGTGCAGCCAGTCGGCTTCCGGCGCAAGAAGCTTTTTCTCGCCGACATGGATTCCACCATGATCGGGCAGGAGTGCATCGACGAACTCGCCGATCTTGTCGGGATGAAGACCCACGTGGCCGCCATTACCGAGCGCGCGATGCGCGGCGAGATCGAGTTCGAGCCGGCGCTGCGCGAGCGCGTTGCGCTGCTCAAGGACCTCCCCGCCAGTGCCGTCGACGAGGTGCTGGCCAAGCGCATCACGCTGACGCCGGGCGGCCGCGAACTGGTCGCGACCATGCGCGCCCACGGCGCCTATGCCTGCCTCGTCTCCGGCGGCTTCACCCTGTTCACCAGCGCGGTCGCCACCAGGATCGGCTTCCAGGAGAACCGCGCCAACGAGCTCGTCGTCCGCGACGGCAAGTTCACCGGCGAGGTGAAGGAGCCGATCTTGGGGCGCGCTGCAAAGCTCGCGACGCTGGTGGATTTGATGGAGTCGTTCGATCTCGACGACATCGACTCGGTCGTCGTCGGTGACGGGGCCAACGATCTCGCGATGATCCAGGCGGCGGGGCTGGGCGTGGCGTATCATGCCAAGCCGTCGGTTGCGGCCGCGGCCGCGGCGCGGATCGATCACGGCGATCTCACCGCGCTGCTGTATGCGCAGGGGTATCGGCGCGAAGAGTTCATGGGGGCGTAGCGTCCTCTCCGCTGTTATCGTGCGCAATTGCGCACTGGGCTGGGTGATCCAGAGTTCCAGAGACCGCGAGGATGGAACCGAGAAGCCGCGGCATGACAGTGAGTTTGTGGTAGGCCGTTCTTCCTACTGCACGCTCAGCGCGACAAACCGCAGCTCGCCGTCGGCATTCGACACCAACAGCAGCACCGACTTCTTGCCGTCCTTCTTGAGCTGGTCGACCCGCTTCTGGATGTCGGCTCCGTTTGACACCGCCTCCTGCGCCACCTCGACGATGACATCGCCGGCGGAGAGCCGCTTTTCCGCGGCGTCCGAATTGGCGTCGACATTGGTGACGACCACGCCCTTGACGGTGTCCTTGATCTTGTAGCGCGTGCGCAGATCCTTGCTCAGCGCCGCGAGATCGAGGCCGAGCGCCTTCTGCGTCACGGTCTTTTCAGGCGCGGGCTCATCGGTCTTCACCACGGCCTGTACCTTGTCGGGATCCTGCAACCGGCCGAGCGTGACCTTCTTGGTCTCTTCCTGGCCCTTGCGAATGATGATGACGTCGACCTCCTTGCCGACCGCCGTGTCGGCGACGACGCGGGAGAGATCCTTCGGGTCCTTGACGTCCTTGCCGTCGAACTTGATGACGACGTCGCCGGGCTCGATGCCGGCCGGTTTGGCCGGGCCCTTGTCGTCAACGCCGGCAACCAGCGCTCCGCGCGGCGGCTTGATGTTGAGGCTCTCGGCGATCTCGTCGGTGACGCTCTGGATGCGGACACCCAGCCAGCCGCGGCGCAATTCGCCGAACTGACGGAGCTGGTCGACAACACCCGCGACCGTCTTCGACGGTACGGCGAAGCCGATGCCGATCGAGCCGCCGGACGGCGAGATGATCAGCGTGTTGACGCCGATGACGTCGCCATCGAGGTTGAACAGCGGACCGCCGGAATTGCCGCGGTTGATGGAGGCGTCGGTCTGAATGTAGCTGTCGTAGGGACCTGAGGAGATGTCGCGGTTCTTCGCCGAGACGATACCGGCCGTCACGGTGCCGCCGAGGCTGAAAGGATTGCCGATCGCGACGACCCAGTCGCCGAGGCGCAGCTTGTCGGAATCGCCGAACTTCACCGACACCAGCGGCTTCGGCGGCTTGAACTTCAGCACGGCAAGGTCGGTCTTCTTGTCGACGCCGACCAGCTCGGCCTTGATCTTGGTACCGTCGTTGAGGATGACGCTGATCTCGTCGGCGTCCGCGATGACGTGGTTGTTGGTGACGACGACGCCTGATGTGTCGATGATGAAGCCACTGCCGAGCGAGTTGGTCTTGCGCGGCGCCGGGCTGTTCTCGCCGCCCTTGCTGCCGCCGCCGGGACCCTTGCGATTCTTGAAGAAGTCGTCGAAGAACTCCTCGAAGGGCGAGCCGGGCGGCAGTTGCGGCATGGCGTTGCTGCCGCCGCCGCCACCTTTGGCGTCGACGGTCTGCGAGGTCGAGATGTTGACGACCGCGTCGATCACCTTCTCGGCAACGTCGGCGATGCCGTCCGGTCCGCGCGCAGAGGCCGGTGTGCCGAATGCGCTGAAAGCGCCAACGGCGAGCGCGGCCAGCCCTAAGCGCAAACGGGTCGGGGCAATGATGGCAGCGGTCATTGTGATCTCCAGGGAATGCGGATTCGGCGTCAAGACTGCGCTTGAACGGGAGGACGGCGCAAGCGCGGACCTTAACGGGCCTCAAGACCCGGACAATACGGCGAAAACCGGTCCCTCGCCTTCACTTTGGCGTTGGCGCGACGGCTAAATTGGACGTCGCATAACCCAGATCAGGATCAGGCCGGCCACGGCCGAACCAATCCCCACCGCCCGCAGGACATTGTCCGGAGTGGCCATGGCGCTTTTCATGGCCTTGCGCATCCAGGCCGGACTTGCCGCGAACATCAAGCCTTCCAGCACGAACAGGATGCCCAAGCCGATGAGGAAGTCGGCGAACGCAATGGACCTCATCGGATTGGAACCTCCCGTTGTGCTGTTCTTGTCCGGACGAAGAGCGGCCAGACCGGCCGCCCTCGTCTGGCTTACGGCTTCGCTGGCGTCGTGGTCGCCGTCTTGCCGGACGGGTTACCAAAGAACCGGAAGAAATCCGAGTCCGGGCGCAGGAGGAAGCGGGTATCGTTCGAGCGCAACCCGTTCTCATAGGCCGACATCGAGCGGTAGAAGGCGAAGAAATCCGCATCCTGGCCGTAGGCTTCGGCGAACAGACGGTTGCGCTCGGCATCGCCGACGCCGCGCGTTTGCTCGGCCTGTGACCTTGCTTCTGCCTCGATCACAGTTGCCTCGCGGTCTGCCTTGGAGCGGATCTCCTGTGCCTTCTGGCCGCCCTGCGCGCGGAACTCGGCGGCTTCCCGCTCGCGCTCCGTCTTCATGCGCTGATAGACCGCCTGGCTGTTCTGCTCCGGCAAATCGGCGCGGCGGATCCGGACGTCAACGACCTGGATGCCGTAGCCGTCGGCCTCGTGATCGAGCTGATCGCGGATGCGCTGCATCAGCTTCTCGCGGTCGTCGCGCACCACGTTGATGAACGTGACCTCGCCGAGCACGCGGCGCAGTGCCGCGTTCAGCAGGGTGGTGAGCTGGATGTTGGCGGCCTGGATCGAGCCGATGCTCTGATAGAACCGCAGCGCGTCCTTGATGCGGTAGCGCGCGAAAGCATCGACCACGAGCCGCTTCTGGTCGGACGCGATCGCTTCCTGTGACGGATTCTCGAGATCGAGGATCCGCTTGTCGATGTTGATCACCGAATTCCACGGCGCCTTGAAATGCAGGCCGGGAGCGGTAACGACGTCGACGGGCCGGCCGAACTGCAGCACGATGGTCTGCTCGGTCTGCGCTACCGTGAACAGCGACATGTAGCCCACGATCACGACAAGCAGGAGCCCGAGCAGCGCGACTATACCTGTAACTGGAGACCTCATCGGTTGCCTCCGGTCGTCTGCTGGCCGGTTGCAGGCGGCCGCTTGGCCGTCAATTCGCTGAGCGGCAGATAGGGCACGACGCCTTGGCCCGACTGGCCGCCGTCATAGATGAGCTTCTCCGAGCCGCCGAGCACGCGCTCCATCGTCTCAAGATAAATCCGTTCACGCGTCACGTCGGGCGCCTTCTTGTATTCATCGTAAACCTTCAGGAAGCGCGAGCTCTGGCCCTTGGCCTCGGCGACCGTCTGCTCCCTGTAGCCTTCGGCGGCCTGCATGATCTGCGCCGAACGTCCACGTGCCTGCGGCACGACCTGGTTGGCGTAGGTCTGCGCCTCGTTTTGCAACTGCTCGAGATTGGCGCGCGCCGCCTGGACGTCGCGGAAGGCGTCGATCACCTGGGCCGGCGGATCGACCTTCTGCATCTGCACCTGGCTGATCTGAATGCCGGCGCCGTAGGTGTCCAGGGTCTTCTGGATCAGCTCCTGCACGCCCTGTTCGGTGACGTTGCGCGCGCCGGTCAGGATCGGCTGGATCTGCGAGCGGCCGATCACCTCGCGCATCGAGCTCTCGGCGACCGCCTTCACGGTGCCCTCGGGATTCTGGATGTTGAAGAGGAAATCGCCAACGCCATTGGGCTTGATGCGCCAGAGCACGGTGAAATCGACGTCGACGATGTTCTCGTCACCGGTCAGCATCAGGCTCTCTTCCGGCACGTCACGAATGGAGCGGCCGCGCCGCGCCGGATCGTCGATCAGCGTCATGCCGATGGAGATGGTGGAAACGCGCAGTGCCTTCGGCAGCAGCACGGTCTCGATCGGATAGGGCAGGTGATAGTTCAGGCCGGGCTCCACGGTGCGAACATGCTTGCCGAAGCGCAGCACGACGCCGAGCTCTTCGGACTGCACCCGGAAGAAGCCCGACAACAGCCAGAACGCTACGATGAGCAGCACGATCAGCGTGATGCCGATGCCGGAGAAATAGCCGCCCGGCATGATCTGCTGGAGGCGGTCCTGGCCGCGGCGCAGAAGGTCTTCCAAATCCGGCGGCCTCGGTCCGACCGGCTGCGGGCCGTTGCCCCATGGTCCCTTCGGACCCGAGCCCCATGGGCCACCGCCCTGATTCTTCCACGGCATTCGATGCTCTCCTCGGCAGGGTGAAATTGCCCCAGCCCGCTTTGTCCGGTCCGGCTTTATAGGGGACAGGCAGGTCCCTTACAACGCGGCCCTCGCTGTCTTCCGAGCTATGCTCGGGCACGAAAAAGTCAATGTAAACATTGGCGAAAGCGGTTAATGGCGCGGCCGCCGACGATATGTCACATAGGAGTAGTCGGCGCTGTCGTCGGGTCCGGCAGGATGACGTACACGCGCCACCTCATCCCAGTCTGCCTTGTCGATGTCGAAATACGTGTCGCCTTCGGGGCGCGCATGCACTTCGGTGATTTCGAGGCAATCGGCGCGATCGAGCCATTGCCGATAGATTTCGGCGCCGCCGATCACGGCAATCTCGGCGACCGAACGCCGCAGGGCATCGCCGCGCGCGACGGCGCCTGCATCGGCAGCCGATGTCGTGACGATGGCGCCAGTGGCGCGATAATCCGCATCGCGCGTGATGACGATGTTGGTGCGGTCCCGAAGCGGCCGGGGCAGGGATTCGAAGGTCCTGCGGCCCATGATCACGGGCTTGCCGATCGTGAGCGCCTTGAAGCGCGCCATGTCGGATTTCAATCGCCACGGAATCGCGTTGCCGGCGCCGATGACGCCGTTCTCCGCGATCGCGACGACGAAGACGATCTCCATCAGGTCGCGCTCCCGGCAAGCCGCGTCAGCGCCGGACCGGTGACGCGGCACAGCGTCCAGTCGTCCAGCATGACGGCACCGAGCGACTTGTAGAACGCGATCGACGGTGCGTTCCAGTCGAGCACCGCCCATTGCAGCCGCGACCAGCCGTTCTCGACGCATTCCACGGCAAGGCGCACGAGGAGCGCCTTGCCGAGGCCCCTGCCCCGATGCGACGGCCGCACATACAAATCTTCGAGATAGATGCCGTGGCTGCCGCTGAACGTAGAGAAATTCACAAACCACACCGCGAAGCCGACCGGCTCGCCGTTCCACTCGGCGATTGCGCAATGGAGTTGCGGTCTCTCACCGAACAGCGCATCGGTGATCATCGCCTCGGTCGCTTCGACCTCGTGCGAAAGCTTTTCGTACTCGGCGAGCTCGCGGATGAAAGCGAGAACGAGCCCGGCTTCGTCTGGACGCACACGGCGGATGTTGAGCGACATCGGCTTCAGACCGCGACTGCCGCCTTGATGTGCGGATGCGGATCGTAGCCGACCAGCTCAAAATCCTCGTAACGGAAGGAGAAGATATCCTTCACGTCAGGATTGATCCGCATCACCGGCAGCGCGCGCGGCGCACGCGTGAGCTGGAGCTTCGCTTGCTCCAGATGGTTGGAATAGAGGTGGGTGTCACCGAACGAATGCACGAAGTCGCCGGCCTTCAGACCCGTGACCTGCGCCACCATCATGGTGAGCAGCGCGTAGGAAGCAATGTTGAAGGGCACGCCGAGGAACACGTCGGCCGAGCGCTGATAGAGCTGGCACGACAGCTTGCCGTTGGCGACGTAGAACTGGAACAGGCAGTGGCACGGCGGCAGCGCCATCTTGTCCACTTCGGCCGGATTCCAGGCCGAGACGATCAGGCGGCGCGAATCCGGATTGCGCTTGATCATGTCCGTCACGTTGGCGATCTGGTCGATGCTGCGTCCGTCCGGCGCGGGCCAGGAGCGCCATTGATGGCCGTAGACGGGTCCGAGATCGCCGTTGGCATCCGCCCACTCGTCCCAGATGGTGACGCCGTTGTCGCGCAGATATTTGACGTTGGTGTCGCCCTTCAGGAACCACAACAGCTCATGCACGATCGCCTTCAGCGGCAGGCGCTTGGTGGTCAGCATCGGAAAGCCGGCGGACAGGTTGAAGCGCATCTGATGGCCGAACACCGACAGCGTGCCGGTGCCGGTCCGGTCGGTCTTTTCCGCGCCGTCTGAAAGAATCCGCTCGAGCAGGTCCTGATACTGGTGCATGTGCGTGAGCCTTTGGGGAGGCGGCAAACCTAGCGGCCACCCCCGCGCTGCGACAGCGTCGATTCGCCATCCATACGCATTATACCCGGAAAAATGAGCGTTCCCGGCGCAAACGACAAGGGGCGGAACTTGCGTGCCGCCCCTCGCCTATCGACTTGATCCTGCTGGCTAACTTGCCGGCTTGAGCACCGGGGTCCACTTCGCGATCTCGCTCTTGACGAGGGTCGCCAGCGCCTCCGGCGTCCGGTCCGCGGGCGCCGGAATGACGCTGCCGAGCTCGAGCAAGCGCTTGCGCACGGTCGCATCGTCGAGCGCCTTGACGGCCGCGGCGTTCAGGCTCGCTAGGATCGCGGGCGAAGTTCCCTTCGGCGCGAACATCGCATTCCAGGCCTGGGCCTGGAATGCAGGCAGGCCGGCTTCCGCCGTCGTCGGCACGTTCGGCAGCGACGGATTGCGCTCGGCCGTTGCGATCGCATAGGCCTTGATGGTGCCGGCATTGATCTGCGGCACGGCGTTGACGATCTGGTCGCAGATGTAATCGACCTGGCCCCCCACCAGCGCATTCATCGCGGGGCCCGTGCCGTTGAAGGGCACGCCGACGGGCTTGATGTCGAGGATGACGGGCTTGATGTCGAGGATGGAGTGCAGCAGTTCGCAGGAGACGTGCGAGACAGAGCCGACGCCGGCATGGGCAGCGTTGACCTTCTCGGCATTGGCCTTCACGTAAGTCACGAATTCCTTGAGGTCCTTCGGCGGAAAGTCCTTGCGCGCCAGGATCAGGATCGGCGTGCCCGCCAGCAACGCGACTGGCTCAAAATCCTTTTCCGGATGATAGGCGAGCTTCGGATAGAGCGGCACGGAGGCGGCATGCGTGCCCATGTGCCCGGTGATGAGCGTATAGCCGTCATTGGCCGCACGCGCGGCGCGCGTGGTCGCGGTGGTGCCGCCGGCGCCGACCACGTTCTCGATGATGATGCTCTGTCCCAGCGTCTGCGCCATGTGTCCGGTGACGATGCGCGAGATCACGTCGGTCGGACCGCCGGCCGCGAACGGCACGATCATGGTGATGCCGCGCGTCGGATAGGTCTGCGCCGCAGCCGGTGCGACAAAGCCGCACAACGACGCCAGCGCCGCGGCACATGCGCCTGCAAGCGTGCGAATGGAAGTCATCTCGATTCCCTTGTCGATCCGTTTGTCGGTCTCTTGAGCCCACAAGCAAAATGCCGGCCACAAGGGCCGGCATTTTCATTTCACGAAGCCGTCACACAAGTCGATTGGACTTCCGAATGCGGCGCGCCGACGCAGGCGCGAAGACGACGCAAGAAGCGTCGCCTTCAGTTCTCGGATTCGGTGAACACCTCGTCGCGCTTGGCACGCAACGTGGGCAGCACCGTGAGCACCAGCAGGAAGGCCGCAATCGCAAGCAGCACGGCCGACAGCGGACGCGTCAGGAACACGCTCCAGTCGCCGCGCGAGATCAGCAACGCACGACGCAGGTTCTCTTCCATCAGCGGTCCGAGCACCATGCCGAGCAATAGCGGCGCCGGTTCGAAATCGTGCTTGATCAGCCAGTAACCGACCAGACCGAACACGCCAGCGAGGATGACATCCACCGGTGCGTTGTTCACCGAGTAGATTCCGATCGCGCAGAAGATCACGATCGAGGGGAACATCAGCCGGTAGGGCACGCGCAACAGCCGCACCCAGATTCCGACCAGCGGCAGGTTGATGATGATCAGCATCAGATTGCCGACCCACATCGAAGCGATCATGCCCCAGACCAGCTCCGGCTGCTTCTGCATCACCTGCGGGCCTGGCACGATGCCGTGGATGGTCATCGCGCCCACCATCAGCGCCATCACCGCGTTGGGCGGGATGCCGAGCGTCAGCAACGGGATGAAGGAGGTCTGCGCCGCGGCGTTGTTGGCGCTTTCCGGCGCCGCAACGCCCTCGATCGCACCGCGGCCGAACCGCGACGGGTTCTTGGCGATCTTCTTCTCGAGCGTATAGGCCGCGAAGGAGGCGATCACGGCGCCGCCGCCCGGCAGGATGCCGAGGATCGAGCCGAGCACGGTGCCGCGCAGGATCGCAGGCGTCGAGTCGATCAGGTCTTTCCTGGTCGGCATCAGGCCGGTGATCTTCTGCTGCACGAGGTCGCGGTTCATCTCGGCGCCGGCATCGAGGTTCCGGATGATCTCGGCGAATCCAAACACGCCCATCGCCACCGTCGCGAAGCCGAGTCCGTCGGCGAGTTCCGGAATGTTGAACGCCATGCGCGAGGCGCCGGTCTCGATGTCAGAGCCGACCATCGACAGCAACAGGCCGAACACGATCATCGCGATCGCTTTCAGCACAGAGCCCTTGGCCAGCACCACCGCGAAGATCAGGCCGAGCACCATCAGCGAGAAGTATTCGGCCGGACCGAATGCCAGCGCGAGCTTGGTCAGCGGCGCACCGAGGATGGCGATCAGGATGGTCGCGACGCAGCCGGCGAAAAACGAGCCGATCGCCGCAATCGCCAGCGCCGGACCGGCGCGGCCTTGCTTCGCCATCTGGTGACCGTCGATGGCGGTGACGACCGATGTCGCCTCACCGGGAATGTTGACCAGGATCGAGGTGGTCGAACCGCCATATTGGGCGCCGTAATAGATGCCGGCGAGCATGATCAGCGCGCCGACCGGCGGCAATCCGAACGTGATCGGCAGGAGCATCGCCACGGTTGCGACCGTGCCGATGCCCGGCAGCACGCCGACAAGCGTGCCGACCAGTGCGCCAATCAGGCACATGAGAATATTGATCGAAATCGGGAGCGACAGTCCGAACAGCCACGACGGTGACCACCAGGAGATCTGAAACACCACACCGAAACCGAGGCCCAGATTGTGAAAAAGATCGGCCATCACACCCTCACTGAACCAGGAAACGCGGGAACATCGGCATTGGCAGCCCGAGCACGTAAGGGAAGAGCAGCGCGCAGCCGAGCGTCAGGCAGGCGCCTACGATGATGGCTTCGATCCAGCGCGTCTCATGCGTGCCCATCGCCGCGACCAGGAAGCTCACGAACGCCGTAACCACGACCCCAAGCGGACGAATCGCCAGCGCGAAGAAGACGATCGAGATCAATACGAACAGCGGTCCGCGCCAGGCATAATGTGCCATCGCCGGTCCATCAGACAACAATCCCGTCAACGCGATGCCGGCACCAAGCGCGACGAGGAGCCCGCCAAACATTCGCGGCGCCGTGCCGGCGCCGAAGGAGAAGCCGCGCATACCCTGCAAATCGCTGGAGGCCCACAGCGCGAACAAGGCCAGCGCCATCAGAACGATCCCGCCGACATAGTCCTGCGCCGACCTGATCGTCATGAAGATCGTGAGGATCGCCACCGCAAACAGTGGATAGGAATAGATCAGCGCCAGCAGCACATCGGATGACGCCTTCTTGGTGTCACCGCCGATCGCTCCGATCAGCGCGCCGGGGGCGCCGGCGAGCAGCGCCGTCACGTGACTGATCACGACGGTGGCCGGACCGCGTCCGGTGCCCCAGCCGAAGATCGTCCCGAACGACCAGATGAATTCGAAGATCTGCGGCGCTATGGCCAGCAGACAAAAGCTGAGCGCCACCGACGTGTTTCGGTTGGCTGTCGCCGAGTGGCCCATCGTATCGGCCATGCCTATCTCCTCCGCGACCCGTAAGCCACGAGCAATGTTGTTCTAATCGGCTGGAAAACGATCCCCCCGCCCGGATCACTGCCTAGCGATTTTCATTACACAATGCCAGCAAAACCCAACAGGCCTCCGGCGAGCAAAAGCCATAGTGGATTGATGCGCGAGACCGAGGCGATCACTGCAACCGTCGCGGTCAGAAGCAGTGCAGCAATGGTGCGATCGGTCGACTGTGCCAGGATCAAGGCGCTCGCCGCCATCAGTCCGATCGACAGCGGAACCCAGCCTGAATCAGCACGGGCCAGCGCGATTGGCTGGGGCGGTTGAGGAGCCGGCTGACATAATAGGCAAGCAGCGCCGTCGGCAGGCACATGGCCAAGGTCGCCGCCAGCGCGCCGGGGATGCCGGCAACGGCGTAGCCGATTAGCGTGACGATAAGTACGTTCGGACCTGGTGAGAGCTGCGCAATCGCATAGGCATCGGCGAACTGCTTGTCGGTCATCCAGTGATGCACATCGACCGCGATGCGGTGCATCTCTGGCACCGCCGCCGCGGCGCCGCCGACTGCGAACAGCGACATCAGGCCAAAGGTGGAGATCAGCGCCCAGATCGGGTTCTCGGCGTTCATGCGGCTACCTTCCGCCGCATCAGGAAGGTGGCGCCGACACTCACGGGGATCGCAACCAAAAGCACGGCCTGGAGCGGCAGGCGAACGACGCCGATGGCAAGAAACACGGCCAGCATCAGGATGAGCGCGACGACGTCCAGCCGCTTGAGCAGCGGCGTCATCATCCGGAAGACCACCGCGATCAAGAGCCCGACCGCCGCGCAGGAGATGCCCGCGAGGATGCGGCGCAGCACCTCCACATCGCCGAACCGGGCGTAGATGATCGCAAGCACCGTCATGATCAACGTCGGCGGCAGCAACAACCCGGCGAAGGCGGCAATACCACCCGCGATCCCGCGCAGCCGCGCGCCGAACACCATCGACAGATTGACGATGTTGGGCCCGGGCAGGAAATGGCAGAGCGCAAAAGTCTCGTTGAACTCGTCCGCGGTCATCCAGCGGTGCTGCTCGACGATGGCCTGCCGGGCAAATACCAACACCCCGCCGAAACCGGCCAGCGACATCCTGGCGAAGGCCAGGAACAGCGCGACGAGGCCGGGCGGAACGGGGTTGGTGGCTGGACGGTCCGGCGATTGATCTGGGTGTTGGGCGGCCGGTGCGGAATCCTTGGACATGTCAGGAGCTTAGAACGCCGGCCGTCGCGCGGCCAAGCCAGTCGGGAACCTATCCAAAGGGAACCTCCGGAAAACCGCTCGAAACACCTGTCATTTGAAACCTTTGCCCCCTATATTGGGGGTGCCGGTTCGCCGGCTATGGAAATAAACGGTCGTCGCAATAAACCATTCGGACCCGGGGGCGGTACCCGGCGCCTCCACCAAAGCCCACCAGCGGGCTAGCCCTAGAGTGGGCTTTGGCGGGGGCGAAATAGGATCGACGAGGGCGTAAAGGGCGTTCTTTTTCTCGGTATTGTTCCGCCGTTATCGGGCTATGCAATAGTTGCCAACGACAACTTTGCTCCGGTTGCTCAGGCTGCGTAACGCAGTTTGAAAGACCATTCTGAAGTCCTAACGGGTTAAGCTCCGTTAGGCGGGGTTCGGAGGCACCTGGCAACAGAAGCCTCCACTTACCTCCATTTCCTACCCGGCGGGGACTCCTGCTGACCCGTCAGGCGCGGTATTATCGCGGCTTGGCGAGTCGGGCCGGCGGGGCCCAACTCCTGGAATGCAACAGGACCACCATGGCGACCGATCATATCCGATACGATGTGCTGGCCCGCGACGCGTTGCGCGGCGTGCTGCGCAAGGTGCTGACCGATGCCGCGTCCCAAGGACTGCCGGGCGAGCATCATTTCTTCATCACCTTCGTCTCGAAGGCCGACGGCGTGAAGATCTCATCGCGACTGCTGGCGCAGTACCCGGAAGAAATGACGGTCATCCTGCAGCACCAGTTCTGGGATCTGACCGTGCTCGAGGACCGCTTCGAGGTCGGCCTGTCCTTCGGCGGCATTCCGGAGCGGCTGATCGTGCCGTTCAGCGCCATCAAGAGCTTCCTCGATCCGTCCGTGAAATTCGGCCTCCAGTTCGATACCTCCGATGTCGCCGAGGTCTCGCCCGAGACATTGCCGGCCGCTCCCGCCCCGTCCGCGGTCGCGGTGCCGGCGTCTGCGGCCGAGACGACGGAAAGCTCTGAAGAGCCGGCCGCCCCGAACCAGGGCGGCGCCGAAGTCGTGCGATTGGATCGTTTCCGCAAGAAATGATCTAGATTGGGCCGGAGCCCGTCGCACACGGCCAAACTCCCTATATAGAGGCACATGAAGAGGCTGCGCGGCGTTCGCGCGGCGGAATGGATGTGCCCATGGCCAAGATCGCCCGCTCGAAAACCGACCGCTCCTCGCGCCCCGCGACCCGCACCGAGACCGACAGCTTCGGCCCCATCGAGGTCCTCGCCGATCGCTATTGGGGGGCGCAGACCGAACGCTCGCGCCAGAATTTTCGCATCGGCATCGATCGCATGCCGATCTCGCTCGTGCATGCGCTCGGCATCGTCAAGCTCGCCGCGGCGCAATCCAACCAGGAACTTGGCCTGCTCGACCAGCGCCGCGCCAACGCCATCATCCGCGCCGCGCGCGAGGTGATCGAAGGCAAGCTGGACGATCATTTTCCGCTGGTGGTGTGGCAGACCGGCTCGGGCACGCAGAGCAACATGAACCTCAACGAGGTCATCGCCAACCGCGCCAATGAAATGCTCGGCGACGAGCTCGGCGCCAAGAAGCCGGTCCATCCCAACGATCACGTCAACATGAGCCAGTCGTCGAACGACTCGTTCCCGACCGCGATGCACATCGCGGCGGCAAGCCGTATCAATGCCGATCTCGTCCCGGCCCTCGGCGAGCTGCTCCGTGCACTGCGCAAGAAAGAGAAGGAGTTCGCCAAGATCGTCAAGATCGGCCGCACCCACACCCAGGATGCGACGCCGCTGACGCTGGGCCAGGAATTTTCCGGCTACGCCGCGCAGGTCGAAAGCGGCATCGCCCGGCTCAAGGTCGCGGTGAAGGAGCTCTATCCGCTGGCGCAGGGCGGCACCGCCGTCGGCACCGGCCTCAATTCGAAGCCGCGCTTTGCAAAACTGTTCGCAAAGCACGCGGCCAGCATCACGAAGCTGCCCTTCACCAGCGCCGCCAACAAATTCGAGGCACTGGCCTCGAACGACGCCTACGTGTCGGCGCACGGCGCCATCAATTCGGTCGCGACCGGCCTGTTCAAGATCGCCAACGACATTCGCCTGCTCGGATCCGGCCCGCGCTCGGGCCTCGGCGAATTGATGCTGCCGGAGAACGAGCCGGGCTCCTCGATCATGCCGGGCAAGGTCAATCCGACGCAGTGCGAGGCGATGACCATGGTGTGCTGCCAGGTGTTCGGCAATCACACCGCGATCACGGTCGCCGGCAGCCAGGGCCATTTCGAGCTCAACGTCTACAAGCCCGTGCTGGCCTACAACATGCTGCACTCGATCCGGCTGATGGCGGACGCCGCGCGCTCCTTCACCGAGCATTGCGTCAGCGGCATCCGCGCCGACGAGAAGCGCATCAAGGAGCTGATGCAGCGCTCGCTGATGCTGGTGACGGCGCTCGCCCCCAAGATCGGCTACGACAACGCGGCCAAGGTGGCCAAGACGGCGCATGCCAACGGCACCACGCTGAAGGAGGAGGCACTGCGGCTCGGCTTCGTCTCGGCGGACGAGTTCGACCGCCTGGTGCGCCCCGAGAAGATGACCAGCCCGGGATAAAATTCCGAATTCCGATAGCCATCCGTAGTGATACGGACGCGCGCGCTGCAGAAATATGAGGCTTTGAGGGCCGGATTTGATTACCGTCAATGTCGCGGCGGGGCGGTCTGTTACGCAGCCCCTCTGCCCTTCACGGAGCGAAATTCATCGTTTGATGGCCCAAGGGGCCGATTGACGAGGACGAGCGAATGGCGATCAAGTCTTGTGGGGCGCAACGCGGCACCCTGTTTCTGAATGTTTCATCCAGCCCACGGAGGATCGGATGATGGAGACGCGGCATGGGGAACGTCATCAACCTGAAACGTTTCAGGAAGCGCGCCGAGCGGGAAGCCACGGCGAAGCAGGCGGACGCCAACCGAACGAAGTTCGGCCGCACGAAGGCGGAACGGTCGGCGGAGCAGACGCGCGCGGACCAGGCGAAGGCACACCTGGACCAGCACCAGATCGATCGCGAGGAGCAGCCATGAAGTCGCCCGTCGTGAAAAGGTCGATCGTCGTCGCCGGCCACAAGACCAGCGTCAGCCTCGAAGAGGCGTTCTGGAACGGCATGAAGGAGATCTCGGGCCTGCGCAACATGACGCTGTCCGAGCTGGTCGGCGAGATCGACGGCAACCGCCAGCAGGGCAATCTGTCCTCGGCGATCCGCCTGTTCGTGCTGGACTACTTCAAGAGCCGCGCCATGGCCGCCATCCAGTCGGAAAAGGTCCCGGCCCAGTAGCCGCCCTGGCGCCGATCCCCCTCCGTCACGAAGCTGCTACTTTAAAATCACTCTAAGATGCAGCTTCCGCGAGCCAGCGCGCTTGACCTCGATGCCCTGCGTTGAAAATACAGGGCATGACCGACATCCATGATACGCGTCCGCACATGCCGCTGGGTCTGGCCCAGCGCGGCTATACCGGCGTCATCCAGCACCTTTCCGCCAAGGACGCCGGCTCGGCGCTCTCGGACATCGAGCTCGAGAGCCGGCTGATCGAGCTCGGCTTCGTCGAAGGCGCCCGGGTCGAGGTCTTGCACGAGGGGCTGGTCGGGCGCGACCCGATCGCCGTACGGATCGACAGCATCACGATCGCGGTGCGCCGTCGCGAAGCCATGGCCATTATCGTCGCCTGAAGCGACCGGACCCCAATTCCATGGAATTGCCCCAACTTCATCTCGCCCTGGTCGGCACGCCAAACAGCGGCAAGACCTCGCTGTTCAATGCGCTGACCGGCAGCCGGCAGAAGGTCGCGAACTATCCCGGCGTCACCGTCGAGCGCAAGGAAGGCTTCTTCGTCACGCCCCTGGGGCGCCAGGTCTCGGTGGTCGATCTGCCCGGCACCTATTCGCTGCGCGGCCGCAGCCCGGACGAGGAGATCACCCGCGACTTCGTGCTCGGCAAGGCCTCCGGCGAGACCGCGCCCGACCTCATCCTGTGCGTGGCCGATTCCACCAATCTGCGGCTGACCATCCGCCTGCTGCTCGAGCTCAAGCGCACCGGCCGGCCGATGGTCCTCGTGCTCAACATGTTCGATATCGCCAGCCGCCGCGGCATCACTGTCGACGTCGAGCGGCTCGCCAACGAGCTTGGCGTGCCCGTGGTCACCTCGATCGCGGTGCGCAAGGGCGGCACGGCCGACCTGCTGGCGCTGACGGACGAGATTTCGGCAAAGCTCGCCGCCGAGCCGGGGGAGAACAATTGGCGTGTGCTCAGCGTGGCCGAACTGCGCGCCACCCAGCGCGAGGCCGACCGCATCATCGCCGACTGCGTCAGCCTGCCGAGCCGGCCCGACACCTGGACGGCGCGGATCGACGCGATCGTGCTGCACCCCGTCGGCGGGCTGATCGTGCTCGCGGCTATCCTGTTCGTGATGTTCCAGGCGGTGTTCGCCTGGGCGCAGCCGCTGATGGAGCTGCTCAACTCGGGCTTCGACTCGCTCGGCGAGTTCGTGCACGCCACCCTGCCCGCCGGCCTGCTGCAGAGCTTCCTTCAGAACGGCGTGATCTCGGGCGTCGGCAGCGTGATTGTGTTTCTGCCGCAGATCATCATCATCTTCCTGTTCATCCTGCTGCTGGAAGATTTCGGCTACATGGCGCGCGCCGCGTTCCTGATGGACCGCATCATGGGCGGCGCCGGCCTGCACGGCCGCGCCTTCATTCCGCTGCTGTCGAGCTTCGCCTGCGCCATCCCCGGTATCATGGCGACGCGCGTCATCGACAACAAGCGCGACCGGCTGACCACGATCCTGATCGCGCCGCTGATGACCTGCTCCGCGCGCATTCCGGTCTACACGCTGATCATCTCCGCCTTCATTCCGGCAAAGGACGTCTGGGGCTTCATCAACCTCCAGGGCCTCGTGATGTTCGGGCTCTACGCCGCCGGCATCATCAGCGCGCTTGCCGTCTCGTTCCTCATCAAATTCTTCATGCTGCGCGACTATGCGCCGGCGCCGTTCATGCTGGAGCTGCCCGACTACAAAATGCCGCGGCTGAAATCGATCGCGATCGGCGTCTATACGCGGGCCAAGATGTTCCTGCACCGTGCCGGCACCACGATCTTCTCGATGATGGTGCTGATCTGGTTCCTGGCCTCGTTCCCGCAGCCGCCCGCTGGCGCAACCGAACCGGCGATCGACTTCAGCCTGGCCGCGATCATCGGCAAGGCGCTTGCGCCGCTGCTCGCGCCGGTCGGCTTCAACTGGCAGATCGCGGTGGCGCTGATCCCGGGCATGGCGGCACGCGAGGTCGCGGTCGCCGCGCTCGGCACCGTCTATGCGATCGAAGGCGGCAAGGAAGCGGCCGAGCAGATCGGCCAGGTGCTGGCGACGAAATGGTCGCTCGCGACCGCGCTGTCGATGCTGGCCTGGTACATCTTCGCCCCGCAATGCGCATCCACGCTGGCCGTGATCCGGCGCGAGACCGGAAGCTGGACCTGGATGGCCGTCACCTTCGGCTACATGCTGGTGCTGGCCTATGCGGCGAGCCTCCTGACCTACAATGTCGCGGTCGCGTTCGGGGCGGGCTGAAGCCTCTCGACACCAAAACCGCGAAAACAACCCCATGCACAGTAGACCGATGCTGTGAAATCAACAGCTTACTTGCGCTAAAATGATCCGAGCGTAGCCGGGACAGAACCCACGCGTCGGCACACAGGCCGGTTGCCCCGTCGGGCAAAACAGGCGCATGATGGCATGGTCCGAGAATTGGCGAGACGCTCCGTGACGGCAGGACACGCCGGCGTGGCAGGCCTTCTCAGCCGCTCGCCTGTGTCGCCGGGAACGACGCGGTGAACACCGTTTCATCCCGCACCGACGACGCGACGATCAACCCGCCATGGGCGCGCGCGATCTCCTGGGCAATGTACAGTCCGAGCCCAAGCCCTTTCTGGTTCGGCAGAACGTCGCCACGATCGAACGCAGTGAAAAGGCGCGGCATCGCCTCCGCCGGAATTGGCGCACCTTTGTTGACAATGCTGATGTCGAAGCCAGCTCCGGTCGTTTGCGCCAGCACCCTGATCGGCTCGTTGGCCGCTCCATAGGAAATCGCGTTGCCGAGAAGATTGGACAGCATCTGACCTATGCGGCCGGCGTCGATCCTCACAGTCCCTGGAATGTTGATGACCGTTTCGATAACGCGATCCGGATGCACGTTCTCGAACTCTGCGACAATCTGCTTGATGACAGGCTCGAGTGCCTGTTCTCTCAGCTCGAGCTGCATCCCGGCACCGAGCCGCGTGCGGGCGAGGTCCATGACATTGTCGATCAGACCCGCCATCCGGGCGACGCTTCCTTGCAGAAGGCTGATCCAGTTCTGCCCCTCTTCATCGACCTTCTTGTTCAGAAGCCGCAGGCCGCCCTGGATCGCGGCAAGAGGGTTTCTGAGGTCGTGACCGAGCACGGCGATAAACTGCTCGCGCAGTTCGGCATTCTGTCGTTCCAGCGCCAGCCTGTTCTCGATCAGTTCGACGCGGTCGCCCGCGTCGAGGTGAGACGCGATCAGCTCGGCAAAAAGCTTGAACATCCCGATGACTTCGGGGGTCCGAAGCTTGCGCGGCTTCGGATCGATCGCGCAAAGAGTCCCGAAGAATGAACCGTCGGGAAGGATGATCGGCACGGAGATGTAGCTTTGGAAGCCATATTGCGCGGGCGTGTGATGCTTGAAGTACCCGGCATCCTCGCTGACATTCTCGATGACGACCGCCTCACGGCTCTGCCGGATCTCATGGCAGATCGTGGTCTCGACCTTGAGCTCGTCACCGGGTTTCAGCCCGAACGCAAGTTCGTCACGCGAGGCACAGGTGATCCACCTGTCCTCCGTGACGCGGGCAACGGCCGTAAATCCCATGCCGGTGGTCCGGCTGACCACGTCCAGGATGGTCGAGACCGCCGCGATTCCGCTGACCTTGGCTATGTCGCGCTCGAAATCCATTGCCGCTCCGCGTCGGAACATTCGCCCCGAGGCGACCGTCACCCCAACCAAAGCGCGTCCTTGCAACATTGAAAGCACTGCCAGCCAGGTTATTCCACATCAATGTTGCTCGACGCCCCACCATGGAAGCGGCTATCTGTTCCTATGGAACATTTCAGCACGGGGAGACTGACCGCCGAGAGGCTTCGTGAAGATCACCTGGCCGACCTCGTCGCATTGCATCTCGATGCCGAGGTATCCGATATCTCGGCGGTGTGCGCCCGGCGGAGACGACCAGGACCTATCTCGGCGCCAACATGGCGCATTGGGACCGGCACGGTTTTGGGCTCTGGGTGCTGCGAACCAAAGACGGGGCATTCGCCGGACGGGCGGGCATCCGGCACATTCTGGTGGATGATATCGACGAGACCGAGATTGCCTACGCATTCAAGCGCGAATTCTGGGGCCGTGGACTTGCAAGCGAGACCGCGATCGCGCTGACGGATATTGGACTGTTACACCACGAGCTGCCGTCCCTCATCGGCCTGGTCTATGTCGGCAATGGCGCATCGCGCCGCGTGCTGGAGAAGTCCAACTATCTCCTCGAGCGAAGCACGATCCGGCACGGCGAAGACGTCGTGATCTACCGCATCCGGCGGTGAGACCCGGCCTGGAGATCACTCGGTGCGCAGTCGGACAACCGATTGAGGCAGAGACGCGAGAAACGCGCCGCTATGACCGAACCCGTCCAGGATCAAGCTGGCTTATGAGCCAGCACCGTTCCGATCCGCTCCTTTTTAAGCGCAAACTGTGCCGCCAATGCGAGGCCGAATGCCAAACAAAACGTCGTACCGGCCGCAATGAAGCGCAGCTTATTGGTTTCCCAGATCGCACCCTCCTGTGCCACCAGCGACAGCAAGGGCGGAAGAAGCAAAAACACATTGGTTGCCGCAAAGCCGAAGCAATTGAACAGTCGCCACGCTACCGTTCGTAGGGAATTATCGATGTCCGGCAAATCGGAGCAGCTCTGCCTGTCGAGATAGTACGAAATATAAACGGTCACGAGCGCGGGCCCGAGCCCCCACCGCAACATCGCATAGTAAAGACTGACAACAGACATTTCCCGCAGATTCCCCTCTCCAAAGTAATGGACGGCCACCGTCAGACCGGCGGGCCCTACGACCAGCGCGACCAGAAAACTCCAGCAATAGGTGGTGAGGTGCGACGGATCTGAATGGCTTCCCAGCGAAGAAATCGCAAATCGAAGCAAAAGAACGACGACGATCGCCAATCCATAATTGCAAAGTGAATACATGACCCATGCCATCGAGCGATTAGGGTCTTGCGCCAAAACAATACCCTTGCCTTGCAGCACGTCATAAACGACGGCCGAAATGGCCACGCCCAGATAGACGGAACAGATCAGTGCAATAATATAGACAATCCAGTACCGTAAGGGATTGTCGTGAACAGGAGCATCAATTTCGATGCCGAATTTGTTGGCCTCATTGCGCAGGTCAATTCGAGAGCCGTTGCGGTAGATCAGGTAGCACGCAACAAGGCGGGCAAATCGATTGTAGAGCTCTTTGATCAATTGCGTGGCCTGGGGCGCAGCGAGGCCCGTTAGCACGCCGGCCTTCCACTGGCTCATTGTCGGCGACGTCAGCTGAAAGTCTGCCATGAGCTTGTCGAAACCAAAGCTGTCCTCGGTAAAGAAGGTGGCGTCATCGCCAGCGTCGTGCCCCTGCGTCAGCCACCATTTCATGTAGCAAATTTCCGCCCACATTCGATCCGGGGTATTGGGATCCTTGCGGAAGTCCTGATCCACGATCTCCGGCGAGTTCGCAACGACTTCCGAGACCGCATTCTCTGGCACGCGCAGCGAAAAGCGGATTTGCGCCATGATCTGCTTCGCGAGTTGAGGCACGCTGATCCAGCTCTGGATCACGTCGCGGACCATCAGCAGGACGTTCCACTGAGCCTCCTTTGTAAGGAGGAACAAATACACGGCCCCCATTGCGGCGATCACGGTCAGGTAGGGCGCAGACTGACCTTTCGCAGCCTGTATGACGGCGTCCGGAATCGCAGGGACCAATGGCGCCAAGGCAATGACGTCCCGGTTCTCATGGATGAGAAGAAGGAAAAAGCAGCATGAGAATATGACAAAGATGAAACCGCCCAATCGATACTGCTGTCGGGTCGTCATGTATCTCGGGAAAGTCGGTACTTCGGCAATGGTCACGGCGCGGCCAAAGGCTTGCCAAGCCAATCGGGCCGCCACGACCAAACCCAACAAGGTGATGGACCAGCGCACCAACGAAGGAAGGAGTTCGGACGCGGTGTCGCCGAACTCATCGGCGGAGGCTTGTGTCGATACCAATATGGAGATGACAATTCCCAACACGATGCTAGCCATTGCCAGAACTCCCTCTTGAGCGAGATAGTTCGAACGGGCCGCTCTACGCGGAATTTGAACAAACCGTAAATCCGGCGCGTCGGCGTGTGTGTGAACTAATTCACATCCTTTGGGAGTTTTTGTGCAACTCTCTCGGGCAAGAGGCACAATGCCTTGTCCGCAAGACCCCGACATCTCAACCAGGCGAGCCGGAAACGAAATCCGGTGCGGCCGGGATTGCCGTCACCTCGGCGGAGCGCTGATCTCCGTCGGCATGACACCGGCCTGCTTGAATGGCGAAGCCAACGTCATCGAGATCAATTCGAATGATGATTGGTACGGTTTGTCAGCCGGCTATTCCAATGTTGCAGGCACGCGATCCCTTGTCCTGCGCTCGGCCCGTTAGCGCGGGCCGCCGTGTCCATCCTCCGGATCGCTCTCCGGCTCGCGGATCAGCACCGCGGGTTCGTCATAGCCTTTGCGGCTGCTGTAAAACACCAGCGCCATCAGGCCGATGCCGACGACCAGCGAGAACACGACGCCGAGCACCAGCGCAACATAGCCCGACGCCGGCACGCCGTTATCGGTGCTGGTCCAGCCGAGATAGCCGAGAACGCACGCGGCGACGAGCAACGCGCACAGCACCGCAATGACCACCCATCTCGCGAGCTTGCCCTCTCGCGGGCTGGACGTCTCGGTTGCCGGTTGCTCATTGGTGCTGTTCATGGAGCTCTCCTCAAGCGTGGCCGCATTATGTTACGGCACAGTGGCCTTGGTCGCAATCGCATGCAGGGCCGCCGTCATCGCGGCAACCGCAGCCTTTGCCGGCTCGCCGGCGCCGTGACGCCCAGCGAGATAGGCCGGATCGTTGTAGGACAGCCAGGTCGCACCTTGCTCGTCCTGCCAGACCAGTGCCTTCAGCGGAAGGTCGATGCCAGCGGTCTGCGCCTGCTGCATCAACGGCGTGCCGCCCTTGGCGTTGCCGAAGATCAGCAGATCGGTCGGGCGCAATGTCAGCCCGACAGCGGCAGCGCCCGCGGCGTGATCGACATGGGCAAACACCGCGAGGCCTTTGGCTTTCACCTCTGTCTCGAGCCGCTTCATCGTGTCTTCCGGTCCAAAACTGCTCTTGATGGTGATGAGTCCGTCTGCGGCCATTGCTTGTGCCTCCGATAAACATGACGCTGCGACCAGAGCGATGATCCTGATCAGTGCCGAAAGCTTCATGACCGCTCGCTTACTTCTTGCGGAATAGTTTCGCCGGGTCGAACTCCGGTTCCGGAATGAAGCCGTCGCGATTGGGCATCTTGATCTTCGGCAGGCTTTCCTTGTCGACCTTGCCGTCCGCTGGAATGATGCCGTTGAGGCTCAGGATGTAAGCGGTGACGGCATAGGTTTCGTCCGTGCTGAGCGAGCCGGGCGTCGGATACGGCATGGCGCGATGGATGTAGTCGAACAAGGTCGTCGCATAGGGCCAGAAGCTGCCGACCGTCTTGACCGGCATGTTGGAGGTGAGCGTGCCCTGTCCTCCAGCGAGACGATCCTTGATGCCGCCCTGGCCATTGTCGCCATGACAGGCCGCGCAATTGTCGGCGAAGATCTGCTTGCCTGGCGCCACCGCGCCGCTGCCGTCCGGAAGCCCTTTGCCGTCAGGTCCGACATCGATGTCCCACAGCTTGATCTCCCCCGGCGTCGCTGGACGGCCGAAATCGAACCCCAGCGCGGGTGTCGCGAGCAGGCCCAGGGTGAGCGCGACTGCGAGAAACAGCTTGCTATGCGAGGACATTGCGGACCCTCCCGGCCTCGTCGATGCTCCAGGTCTGCTGGGCGTTGTAATGAAACAGCGCGTTAGTCCCCATCGCGGCGATGAAGGACTGCCGGTCCGGTTGAACATTGCCCTGGTCGTCAGTCGAACGGCTCACGATCTTGGTCGGTTTGCCGTCCCACGCCCAATCCATCTGGAACCGGACCTGGGCCTTGGACAACACCGGCTGGCTCAATTGGGCGGGCATCCACGTCCTCGCCCCATCGGTCGAGATTTCGACCTTGGCGATCTTGCCATGGCCGCTCCAGGCAAGACCCGATATGCGATTGTAACCCGGCTGGATCTGCATCATCCCCGAGGGGTGCGTGATGACTGAGTTGGTCTCCATCCTCAGCTGAAACTGCCTCGCCTTACCGTTCGCAAGCAGCTGTGTGTAACGCGCCGTCTCCCAACGCGTCATCCACGGTTCGTTGCCGAACTTGAGCCGGCGCAGCCATTTGATATTGAGGTTGCCCTCGAAGCCCGGCATCACCAGCCGCATCGGAAAGCCATGCGCGGGCCGCAACGGCTCCCCGTTCTGCCCGTAGGCGACGAAAGCCTCGTTCACGATCTCTTCGGTGAGCGGAATGCTGCGGTCGACGCCCGCGCCGTCGCCGCCCTCCGCGAGCATCCAGTTCGAGCTCTTGTCCTTGGCTACGAGATCAATCAGGAATTTGAGCGGCACGCCGGTCCATTCATTGGTGCTGACGAGGCCATGCGTGTTCTGCACCGTCACATCGGGATCAGCCTTTTTCCAGTTTTCCCATCCGTTGCCGGTGCATTCGATGAAAACGATCCGCGTGACCGACGGCATCCGCTTGAGATCGTCGACGCTGAAAACCAGCGGCTTCCGAATCATGCCGTGGATGAGAAGCCGGTGCTGCGCAGGATCGATATCGGGCACGCCGGAATGGCTGCGCTCGTAATGCAAATCGGTTGGCGTGATGTTTCCGACCAGCTTCTGATGTGGCGTCTTGGAGTTGATGGCATCGCCCGGGTCGATGTTGCGCTTGCCCGGCGTGGACTCGGGGATGCGATCGAGCTTGGCGAACCGGGACCGTTCGCTGTGAGCGCTCAGATCGGCGCCGGGCCCGCGATCGGGGACATCGGCCAACGTTTCGGCGCCAGCGGCTTCGGTCGCAACCGCACCCACGATACCGGCCGACAGGCCTGTCACGAAGCCGCGACGCGAAACGTTCGCGGCGCGCGGCAACAACTCGATTGGCGTCCTGCTCGTCATGCGATCTCCCCTTGGTAGACGTGCTTTTTGGAAATCCCGGCCGCTCTCGTGTCGTCATATTGGCAAACGCCGCGAAGATTGCTCGTTAGGTTGTGTTAGAAGCCATGAGCACCAGCTCATTCGCGCGATGATTGCCAGCATTCCGATCTTGCCGACGCGGCGAGGACCTGGTGGCGATCATTATTCCGATCGAGCAAGGCCATGTTATTTCCCGCGAATGACTTGACGCGCGTAGGTTAGATGCGCTTTGCCGCTCCGTGGAATGGCCGGGCGGCTCGGATTCATGTCCGGGCGGATCAAGGGGTGACGGATGTCGGAGGCGGACGCAGCGGACTTGTTGAAAGCGATGGTGCCGCTATTCAGAATCCGCCCTGTGTTCGAGGATTCCTGCAGATTTGGTGGCAGCTGGGAGTCGTTACACGCGCCGAACGGCAAGGGATGGGCGCAATTCCACATGGTCACGCGCGGCTCCTGCACGGTCGAGAGGCCTGGCCTGGGCTCGCAGCGGCTCGAAGCGGGTGACATCCTCCTCCTGCCGCATGGCGACAGTCACGCGGTCCGAAGCCAGATCGGAGGCGCTGTCGGGCAGATATCGATCGAGGTCAAAAACGGCGTCCGCCAGCGAGCGACGATCGACGCTGACGCCGATACCGAACTCCTGTGTGGCCGGTTCCTGTTCGAAACGTCGGACAGGAACCCCCTGATCGCAGCTCTTCCCGACGAAATCATTGTCCGCACGGCGGGCGAACCGCTCCTGGAAAGGTTTCGGCACCTGTTCATCGACATTCGTGACGAGCTGGATGCAGGAAGGGTTGGCTCGGAGGTGGTCGCGGCCGACCTCGCGAGGGCACTGTTCGTCATGATCCTCCGCGACCATCTCGCCGACGATGCTTCCGGGGATAGTACGGTGTCGCTCTTGCGGGACCGCATAACGGCTCGTGTCGTGTCGGCGATCCTCGACGATCTCGCCCGGGACTGGACGCTCGACGAGATGGCGGCTGTCGCGATCTCCTCGCGCGCGAGTTTGGTGCGCGCCTTTCGGAAGCGCGCAGGCATTGCTCCAATGACGTTCCTCGCCGATTTGAGATTGACGATCGCGCGCCAACGGTTGGCCGGCACCTCTGATCCGATTGCGAAAATCGCGGGCGAGGTCGGCTATGCATCCGAAGGCGCGCTGAGCAAAGCCATCATGCGCAGATACGGCATGCGGCCCGGCGCTCTGAGAATGGCGGAGCCGGGCGAAGCGCGATCCGTCACGGCGAAGACGTCATGATCGACCGAAGAGAGGCCGCCTGACGCTCAGCCGGTGCGCAGACGGACAACCGATTGCGGCAGAGAGGCGAGAAACAACACCGCGCAGACGCACAGCAGGACGATGTCCTTGAACAGAAACTCGCCGGTCAGATTCCACGCCATCGGATCGAACGAAAGGCTCCATTTGACGACATCAGGCGTCGTGAAGAAGAACGACCACGTGATCGCGAAGGTCACCATGCCCATGAACGAGCCGAGAGCGGACAGGACCGGGCTGAAGCTGCCTGCCGCGAGCAGCCCCGCGATCACGAATTCGGCGACACCGAGGAAATATGCCTCTCCCCTCAAGCCGAACACCGACAGCCAGGAGATGAACGGGCTGTTGCTGATGAACTGAGCGATGCCCTGTGCGGATTGCGGCGTGAACTTCTGCATTCCAAACGATACGAATATGATCACCATGACCCAACGGAGAATGGCGAGAGGACGATAGGAACCGCCCCCATTTTCAGCGACGTTGAATTCCTTCATCCGACCAAGTCTCCCCGGATTGCACATCCATCAGCTCTGCAAAATACGTTCGCTGAAGCTGTACGAAGGGGAGCTTCGGTCGTTACCCGCATCGGCGGGTTCCGCAGATCACAGCTGCGTGCGATGTGCGTGTCCGCGCGGCCTACGGCTAACGCCGCCGTCGGCGCATTGATGTGCCATTGGGGCACCTGCGGCGTCTTACCTGAAATACCCCAGCACGAGATCGACATCCGCGCGGCCGGCGACCGTACCGTTCAGCTCGGCGTCGATGACGCGGCGGCAGGCTTCGATCGCGGCGTGGTCGCCGAGGTCGTTGGCGGCTTCCAGCACGAGCCAGGCGGCGTCGACCGAGGCCTGGTCCGATGCTCCGCCGGCATCGGCGTTGAGGTTCTTCTTGCGAACGGCGGTGCCGAATTGAGGTAACATTGCAGATACTCCCTCTCGCTCAGTGCACCTGGAGCTCGGGCTGACGGCCCGCTTCGGTGCCGGCGCTGTTCTTGCGCGACTGATAGCACTTCAAAACGCTGCGTGATGTCTCGATCTTGAGCTTGCCGAAATCGCGTTCGTTGTCGTGAAGCTCACGCGCCGTGATCAGATGATCCTTGGCGCCGAGGAACAGCAGCGACATGGTCGTGTCCCAGGAGAAGTCGAGCGCCTTGCACAGCACCAGGATCATCTCGCGATTGCGGTCCATCATCGCACGCTCGATCACGTCGACCGGCAGCGACGACAACAGTGACAGGCCGATCTGCACCTCGTCGAGCCGGTGCTGGCGCGCGTAGTTCGAGATCGAGTCCTGATTGAGGTTGCCCTGCCGGTACTGCGTCGTCACCACGCGCTTGGCGACGAAATAGCTGCGCGAGGACGGACCGAACTTCGACTGCAGGTCGCCGGTGACCCCTGTCACCGAGCTCTGGATCTGCGCCATCATCTCGGGCCGCTCGGTCTCGAGCCGGTGGCGGACGTCTTCCGAAGCCTTCGAGATGAGCTGCTGGAAAATGTGGCGCGGCACGTCCTTGCGCAGGCCAAGCTGCTCGGCAAGAATCGAGTCGCCCTCGGCGCGGCGGACCATGTGGAGCAGGCCCGAACCGGAGAAGCGCGCGCCCTCGTTCCTGGCAACCGACGTCACGACCGCCTGGTCGCCGCGCTTGACCAGCACGTCGGTGACGGCCTCGCCGATCGATTTGCGCTGGGCGATCGCGAGCAGGTGCGACTGGCCTTTGGTCATGGCGCTCTCGACCAGCATCTTCTCGTCGATGCGCGTGGAGTCGCGCAGCACGGGACCGGCGACGGCGATCTCGTCGTCGAGGGCGAGCTTCTCGATGACGTTGAGCGGGGCGTGATCGCACGCCGACATCAACTCCGAGAGCTGCGCGCGCGCGGCGACCTCGATCTCGTCGGCGAGCCGGCCGATCACCTCGCCGAACGTGCTGATCTCGTCGTCGCTGTAGCGGCCGGTGATCAGAATGTCGGTCGCATGCCACAACGCCTTCGCCCGGCTTTCGTCGGAGCCGCGCGCGATCGCGTCGTCCAGATCCTGCAGAAGTGTTGTCGCCCCGTTCATCTCGATATCCCCAGTTCTTGGCGAACCGTCCCGCCTGTGCTGGCGCGACGCCGAATTCCTCTGGGAGCCAGACTAGGGAACAAACGCGCAAATCCGGTAAAATCGGCAGAGCAGTTTTGCCGAGCAAAATTCATTAAAATGCGAGGGAATTCATTTAGGCCCGCGTAACATCGCGCGTCGCTCGGGTCTGCCCGCTCGTTACGGATTCGACGGCGTCAGAACCAGCGGCGGCTTTGGCCTGGGCTTTGCGGGCGGCGGGCCCGGGGCCGGCCTCACGTCGATCGGCGGAGGCAACGGTGCGATCTGCTGGCTTGCAAGCGGCGGGCTCGGCGCTGCGGGAGCTGCCTGCGGCGCCTTCGGCGTCGGCGTGACCCTGATATCGACCTTGGGCTTCGGCGGCGGCGCGCGGCGCGGATCGCGGCCGGGCATCGGTACATCCAGCAGCGACGGCTCCGGCGCTGGGTCTGGCGAGACCAGCGTCGGCAGCGCGGCGGTTGCCGGCGGCGGCTCGCCACGCTCGATCGCGTCCAGCCGCCGCGTTTCGCGGTCGATCATGCGCACCGCCAGCCACGAGGACAGCGGCCCGAGATCGACGGTGCGGCTGAGCCTGTCCGGGGGACCTGCAGCGAACAGCTGAATCTCCGGCGGCGCGCCGGACAGCCCGGTCATGATCGGCGTCAGGCTGGCGCGGATGTCGGCCTGGTCGGCGGGAATGTCGTAGCCGCCGGAGACGATGGCACGCGCGTTCTTCGCCTCTAACGACGTGGCACCGACGCGCAGGCGTCCGTCGCGGATCGTGAACGGGAACTGCGCCGAGGCCACTGCGATCGGACCTGCCGACAGCGCGGGTTCGACCAGCTGCCGCAATCGATTGTCGTCGGCAACCTGCCCGCCATCGCTGGCCCGGATCGCAATCTCGAAGGCGCGGGGATTGAGGCCGGCGATCTCGGCGGACTCGAGCGTCACCGTGCCATTGCCGGCGAGCGCGCCGGTCAAGGCCGCGACACTGCGGCCCTGGCTGGTCAGCGCCATCTGCGCCGAGGCGCGTCCCTTCGGCAGCGCGAGGTCGCGATAGCGCAGCACCGCCGCATCGACATTGCCGAGCTCGATACGCGCGTTCAACGTCAGACCATTGGCGCCATTGCGCGCATCCAGGTTCGCCGATATCTCGCCGCCGCCGACGCCGCCCTTGAGCGCATCGAGCGCGAGCGACTGACCGTCGCTTCGGATCGTACCGCCAAAGGGGCGCAGCTCGATGCCGCCGGGCAATGTGCCGCGCAAGGCCTGAAAAGCGATGCGGCCGCGCCAGCCACCGAGGAGCCCCGCACTCAAGGGATCGCCGCCATCGTGGCCGGCCGCGCCGATGGCCATCGCGAGCGCGGGCACGAGGTCGAGCGTGTCCAGGCCGACTTCGCCGTCGACGCTCTTCTCCTGATCGAGCGTCACCGCCAGATGACCGCGCAGATGCGAGCCGACCGCGCTGCTGTCGAGGTCGTCGAAGGTCAGCCGGTTGCCGGAGAAGCCGACGCGCGAGGACAGGTTGACGGTCTGCACCGATTTATCGGCCGGGCTGAGCCCGAACAGCGGCGCCAGATTGGCATTGCGCACGCGCAAATTCACGCTGCCTTTCGGCTCCGACAATTCGACGCTGCCTTGTGCGTCCGCGTCCAGCCCGCCGCCGCTGAGCTTTGCGTTCAATTGCAGCTGATGGCGCCACGCGCCGCTCAAGCGGCCTTCGAACCGGGAAGCGCCCTCGCCTGCAGCCACTACGCGATCGAGCCCGAGCAAGCCCAGCAATGCACCGGCCTGCGGTGTCGAGACATTCGTGTCCAGCGTGAAGTCGCTGTTGCGGAAGCGGTCGATATCGATGCCGTTGACGGCCGCTACGGGCATCTGCGCGGCCAGCGTCGCGGTGGCCTTGAGCTGCGGCGCGTCGAGGTCGAGTACGACGCGCGCGTCGTTGCGATCGGCATGCTCGGCGTTCTTGTCGAGGCTGAGGTCGAGCTTCAGGCGCGTCGCGCCGGGCAATGACGGGATGGCGTCGAAGCGCGCGCGCACCGAAGGCGCAAACGGCTCGAGCAGCGCAGTGAGCTCGCGCAGCGAATTGGCGGAGGATTTCAGCGCGAACTTGCCCGTGGCCTTGGCGCGGTCGAAGCTGCCGCTCGCTTCCGTGGTCACGCCGCTGGCCTGGCCGAACCGCAACTGCTCCAGCGACAGCGCCGCCGGACCGTAGCCGAGCTTCGCCGCAAACGGCCGCAACTCCTGGCCCGCCGAGACTGCGCGGCCGATATCGAGCGAAAGCTTCGCTTCCTCCGGCCATTCTCCTTGCGGCCCCGCGAGCGCGCGCACAAAACTCGCGGCGGAATCGAGGTCGAGGCGATCGGCCCTCAGCTCCGCGTCAATCCGCGAGCCCTTGCTCGCGCCGGTCTGGGCGAAGGCGATACGGCCTTCGACCGCGCCGCCCTCGATCTCGGCCTTCAGCCTGTCGATGGCGAAATGGTTGGCGGCGATGGTCACGTCTCCGGCAAGACGCAGCGGCCGCGTGCTGCGGCGGTTGACCTCGCTGCGGCCCTGGAGCCAGGCCACCAGCGTATCGGGATCGGAGGAATCGACGCTGAGGCGGCCGCTGAAACTGTCTGCACCGGGCGTCGCGCCGTTGAGCGAGAGCTGCGTCTGGCCCGGCGCGCGCAGCTCAAGCCGCTGGAAGGTCCAGGACCTTCCGTCGGTCTGAAGCTCGGCCGTGATGTTCTGGAGCGGACGGCCGCCGAGCATGATCTGGTCGGAGTTGAACTCGATCTGCGCCGGGATCGGCGCCTGCGGGATTGCGGCTAGCCCTGCGCGGAGCGCCGGAAGGATGCGCTGCGGCTCGTTATCGTCCTTGGCCGTGAGCTTGTCGGCATCGACCTGGCGCGCCGACAGCACCGCACGCAGCAGCGGCGAAGCGCCGAACTTGATATCGCCGACGCCGCCGAGCTTCAACGCGGTGTCTTCGGGGCCGAAGCTGGCATCGACCTGCTCGAACTTGGCGCCGGCCGGATCGGCCTTGAGTTTTGTCGTGAGCTTCCAGGGCATCCGCCCCGCTTCGCCCGGCTTCTTCGCCGCGGGTACGGCGAGCGTCAGCGCACCGTCGAATTTCGGAAGGCGATTGTCGAAGGCGAGCACACCTTCGAGATCGGCCAGGATGGCGCGCTCGCCGGGATCGATGTTCAGGTGGAGGCGGGTGGCGTTGCCGTCGGCGCTTGGGCCGGAGGAGACGCGGAACGGATAGCGCACCCCGGTGGCGGTGAAACTGCCGTCGCCGCGGACCGAGCCGGCCAGCGAGCGCACGTCGCCGGAGAAGGTGATGTCGCTCAGCTCCAGCGTCGAACGGCTGGCGGCATCATGCAGGGCGATGCGGCCGGTGAGGTTCAGCCGCTCGATCGCCAGCGAGGCCAGATTGAAGCTGCCGCTCGCGACCGACGGCAAATCGACCCGCCCGCGCGCGTCGAGACCGAGATCGACCGCCATGCCGTTGACCGAAAGTTCGGTGGCGCGCCATTCACCGCGCATCAGGGAGCTCAGGCTGAACTCGACGTCGAGCTTGTCGGCGCGCAGGCGGCCGAGATCGTTGTTGCCGCCAAAGGTGACCGCGCGCAGCCGCAGCGTCGGCGCCGGCAAGAGCCGCGCGTCGAGTTCGCCCGCCACCCGCACCGGAACGCCGATGATCCTGCCAGCCTCCGCCTCGAACTGGGGCCTGAACTGGTTCCAGTCGACGAAGTAAGGCCCGATCAGAGCGGCCAGCAGCGCTAGAATAAAGGCAATCGCCAATCCGAGCAGCGTCGTCTGCACGGGTCTCCCCTCGGCCAAACCAGATGCGGGCCTTGCCTGAGCCTTAGGGCCTCAGACGTACCGGAACAGCCCCTTATATAGGGGGAAGTGTGGCGAAGTCACAGCGACTGTTGCGCGCGGAGGTTAACGCCGGCAGCTATCACCAGCTCGCGGGCAGCAGCTTCAGGCCGCGCAGCACGAAGGTGGGCCGCCATTCCGGATTGTCGACGTCGTCAATGCGCAGATCCGGCAGCCGCCGCAGCAGCGTGGCGATGGCGATCTCGGCCTCGATGCGCGCCAATTGGGCCCCCAGGCAGAAATGGATGCCGCCGCCGAACGACAGCGGCCTCACATTCTGGCGGGTGACGTCGAGCCGGTCGGGGCGGTCAGGATAGACCGCCGGGTCGCGGTTGGCCGAGCCCAGCAGGCAGAGCACGGTCTCGCCCTTGGGGATCCTCGCGCCGCCGAGATCATCAATATCCTCCAGCGCGACCCGCCCGGTCATCTGCACCGAGGAATCGTAGCGCAAAAATTCCTCGATCGCGCCCACCATCAGTTCCGGCCGTGCCTTCAGGAGCGCGAGCTGATCCGGATTGCGATGCAGCGCAAGCAGGCCGTTGCCGATCAAATTGACCGTGGTCTCGTGGCCGGCGCCAAACAACAGGATGATGTTGGCGGTCAGTTCCTCGTTGGTGAGCTTGTTGCCATCTTCCTCGGCCTGCACCAGCTGGGTGATGAGATCGTCGCCGGGGTTGCGGCGGCGCAGCTCGAACAGCTGCTGGAAATACATCTGCGCCATCATGTTGCCGGCGTTGCCGTTCGCGATCTCCTCCGGCGAGAGCGGCACGGGGTCGAGCAGCCGTCCGCCGTCGCGCGAGCTGCTATAGAAAGTCTCGCGATGATCCTCGGGGATGCCGAGCATGTCGCAGATGATGGTGACAGGCAGGCGGAAGGCGAAGTCCTCGATCAGGTCCATGTGGCCGCGGTCGATCACGGCATCGATGGTCTGGTCGACGATCTCCTGGATGCGCGGCCGCATGTCCTCGACGCGGCGGGCGGTGAAGGCCTTCACGACGAGGCCGCGCAGGCGGGTGTGGTCGGGCGGATCGGCCTTGCAGCATCCAGTGACTCATGCTGCGGAAGACCGGCTCCTCCATGATCTTCTCGCTATAGCGGCGCCTGGAACGCTCGACGAAATCCTTGCCGAAGCGCTTGTCGCGCATCACGAGGCTGACATCGGCATGGCGGCTGGCGACGAACTGGCCGAACGGCGTCACATGGATCGGAAAGATCGCGCGAAGCCGGTCATAATGCGGATAGGGATCGCGGATGAAGTCCGGCGACAGCGGATTGAACAGCGGACCGCCGGCGCCTTGCACGTGCTCGTTCATGGTGACCTCAAATCGGTTGCCGCATGAATCGAATACGCCGGGCAGCCCTCTTGCGCAGCGTAACCATCCCTGAACTATCAACTCGATACATTGTTGTATCGAGTTGCATTCTGCCCTAAACTGCTCCGATGTCAAGAGTGAGAACCAGGCCGACCAGGGACGACACGCGCGACAGGCTGTTCGAGGCGGCCGCGCGCATGTTCGAGGAAGACGGCATCGGCGGCGCCAGCATCGAGGCGATCGCGGCGGCCGCCGGCTTCACCCGGGGAGCGTTCTATTCCAACTTCAAAAGCAAGGACGAGCTGATCATCGCCATGCTCGAGGATCATGTCGAGCAGTCGATCCGGCGCAACATGGACATCCTCGCGCAGCACGACAATCTCGACGATTTCATCGCGGCGCTGAAGACGATGGATCGCACAAGGCAGGATCCGCTCGGCCGTTCGCCGCTGCTGCACATGGAGATGATCCTGTTCGTCGCGCGCGCCGAGAAGCGCCGGCCTGAACTTGCCAAGCGCCTGCGCGCGCGACGCAAGCTGGTCGCCGATATCGTCGAGGCCACGCTGAAGAGCAGCGCGAAGGGCGACAAGTTGAATCCGCCATGGATAGCCTCCGTCGTGCTGGCCCTGGAAGACGGCTTTCGCCTGCACCGCCTGATCGATCCGGAGACAACGCCGCCCGACAGCTTCTTGCGCGCGATCACGGATTTGCGGCGGAGGACGGGGTTGTCGTCGGATTAGGACGAGCTTCAGAATTCTGTCGAGCTTTCACGTGCGATCGGCCTTGTAAATGGATCAACCGCCGCTCAGCGTGCGGCTGACACGGGTCACGATCGCATCCCACTGCCGCTTCTCGGCGGAAGCCCAATGATAGCGTCGGAACGCTCGTTAGGCCGCCAGCGTCTCGTCGACGCGTCCGAGCGCTCGACGAAGAGCTGCAAAGCAGTCCGGGTCGATTTGGGTGCCGATCGTCTCCGCCATGATCGCAAGAGCTTTCGTGACCGGCATCGCAGCGCGATACGGCCGGTCTGCGGTGAGCACGTCGAAGATATCTCCGGTCGTGATGATTCGGGTGTCCAGGCAGATCTGGTCTCCCGCGAGGCCACGAGGATAGCCTTTGCCGTCCAGCCGCTCATGATGCGCGCCGGCGATCGGGGCGAGTTCGTCAAATGCGCCGATACGGACAGAATTGCTTCCGAATGCGCGGAATGCATGCGCATGACCGCCCATTCGGCTTCGTCCAGCTTGCCGGGCTTGTCGAGGATGGCGTTGCTGACGCCGAGCTTGCCGATGTCGTGCCGCAGCGCGGCACGCTTGAGCCAGCGTCGCCGCTCGGCAGTGAACTCCAGCTGCTCCGCGATCATATCGGTAAAGAGCGTCACGCGCTCGCTGTGCCCGTGGGTGTAGGGACTCTTGGAGCCGACCATTGTTTGCGAGCGATCCAGCCGAAGGTCGCGCCCTCCGCCGACCGCTTCACCGTCTTTTCAATCTCACCGGCCGGATGGATATCGAGGGGGTCAGCGCAGTTCTAATGCGCTAGTGTCCATGGCCGCGATCAAGGATGCGATCTCGATTGTCGCGAAATTGCAGAAGCTGTCGGAGACCGCATAGGGGAAGATGATCTTGTCGCGATGGCGCATCGCGCCGCAGGTATAGACAACGTTTGGAACATATCCTTCGCGTTCGGAAGGGTCTGGGCGCAACAGGGGCTCGCGCAGGCGGCCGAGCACCTTCGACGGGTCCTTTTTGTCCAGCAACGCGGCCCCGATCGAATATTTTCGCAAAGGGCCGACGCCGTGCGTCAGCAGCAGCCACCCTACGTCGAGTTCGATCGGTGATCCGCAGTTGCCGATCTGCACGAATTCCCAGGGGTATCGAGGCTTCAGAATCGGCTGGCCGCCATCCCACGTATGGAGATCGTCGGAAAAGATCAAATAGAGGTTTTCGTTGTCCTGGCGCGCGATCATCGCATATCTGCCCTCGATCTTGCGCGGGAATAACGCCATGCCCTTGTTGCGCGCGGCATGGCCCTTCAAGGTCGATAGCCGGAACGATACAAAATCGGACGTCTCGATCAGCTCCGACCGGATCGCGCGTCCGCTATAGGCGGTGTAGGTCGCGTAATAGATCTTCTGTCCGGCGTTGCTGAACTGCACAAAGCGGGCATCCTCGATCCCGTTCGACTGCGCTTCGGTGACCGGAAAGATCACCCGCTCGCTCAGATCCTCCCCAGCCGCGAACGTAACGTCAATGTCGTCGCCGGCGGCGCCCGATGTCAGCCTGACGAGATCGGGGCTGGACGCAAGACGCCCCGTCGGGTCGATGGTCACGGCCCCGTCTGCGGCAATAAGCCCCGAGCGAAATGTCAGGGAAGACACATGACCCTCGCCGACGGCACGAAGACTTAGGATGAAGCGGAGGCTGCCGTCCGGCGTTCCGGACTGATCGGGATGTGGCACGATACTCGGATTGAACAATGCCGAGGCCTCGAACGAATATTCGTTGAGAAAATAGGCGCCGGCGAGTTGGCGCTGGACCTGCGTGAATACGGCATGGTCGGCCAGCGCCTGTTCCATTTCCGCGGCGCGTGCCTCGAAGATCTGCAACAGGTTGCGGTGACGGCCGAGGAAATTCTCCAGAACGTCGGCCAGTTGCCGGTCGGCCGTCTCGGGATCGAGCGCGAGAACCCGTTCGACGATATGGTTGGCGCGGGTCTTGTCCGTCGGATTGAGGTCGCGCGGCTCTGTCGCCGGCTTGAATGGCCGAACGATGACACGGGTCGGGTCCGGCCGCAGCTGAAGGGCTTGGCGTTTGAGGAAGGGAGATTGCGACAAAACGGCCTCGATTGGTTGAAGGAGTAAATCGTAATCGGCGCCGTCAAGCGACCAGAGGAGCAGGCTTGGCCCGGCTTTCGCTGAGGCGGGCAATCTGCCGAATCTCGGAAAGGCCAAGCAGATACGACACCACGGATTCCCCGCCCCGATTCTCATTAGGACGATCGGGGTGCAGGCCATCCCGGCAGCTTCCGGTTTCCAAATCGACCAGCGAGGCCGACAAATCGTTACTGCCAAGAAACCACGCGAATACCCGTGCGGCTTCGGCTTTCCACTCGACATCGTGATCGGCCCGCCACGCGGCGAGGCATGCCGCGATGGTCGCCGCAGCTTCCAGCGGCTGCTGGTCGAAGGCTTGCGGCGGTCGGCGTCGATCACCGAATCCCGCCGTGCCGATCGGGCGGAATTGGCCCTTCGCTGAGGTTTGCCGCTTCACAAGCCAGCGCAGCGACTCCAGCCCGATATTGACATAGCGCGATGTCTTGCTGGCCAAGCCGGTAATGATCAGCGCCTGGGACAAGCGGGCGTTATCGTAGGCCAACCCGTCCTCGAACCAGACCCAATCGCCGGTTGCCACGGTATCGAAGATCAAAATCAACCGATCGGCAAGCACGGCACGCAGGCGGGTCGCCTGGAAATCGTCCGGAACAGCCGAGCAGTAAGCATCGAGGCCCAACAATACGAACGCCCACGCACGGGGCGAACGAAAACCTTCCACTGTCACCATCGCTTCGGAAAACAGCGCCGCGGCCCATGAGCGCCGCGACGGGCTGGCATCGGTAAGCGCGCAGACGCCCAAGGCCCAGAGCGTGCGTCCGTGGCTATCCTCCGACCCCCTGTCCTCCAACCAGCAGCGGTTGAAGCCCATGAAATTGCGAAACCGCCGTGTATCCGGATTCCAGGCGTGCTGGACGAAGGCGGCAAATCGCGCCGTCAGGGCTTCCGGCAGCCGCTCTTCGCCCGGATTGTTGAGCGCACAGGCCAAGAGCAGCGCCCGGGCGTTGTCGTCGACGCAATAGCCGTGCGCACGATCCGGCACGCTATGAACGGCATGCTGAAACAGTCCGGTGTCGTCGCACATCGACAGGAAATGGCCGAGCTGCATTTCCGGCGGGGCGCGGCTGTCGCGCAGCAGCGTACCAGTATCCGTGCGCGCAATGGTCTTGAGCCGATGCCGTCGGCCCGCGTTCTCGAATACCGACATATAGCGTTCGGCGGTTCTTTCCCACGTCATCGCGCGGCTGCTCGAATAGGCGCGCTTGCGCATCGCCTGCCGAAGCACGTCGTTGGTGAGCAGCTTGGCGATTTCGATGCCAAGCGCTGCCGCATCGCCAAACGGGACCAGGATGCCGCGGCCATCGGCTAATAGTTCGCGGGCATGCCAATACGGAGTTGAAACCACGGCTTTACCGAGGCCAAAACTATAGGCAAGCGTGCCCGACGTCATCTGGGCTTCACTGAGGTACGGCGTTACGTAGACGTCGGACATCGAGATGAAATCGAGCAGCGTTTTCTTGTCGACGAACTGATCGAGGAACACCACGTGATCCTCGACTCCAGCCCGGCGCGCGTGCGCCATCAGGGCCTCACGATAGGCTTCGCCCCGATCTCGCACGAGGTTGGGATGCGTCGCACCGAGCACGACGTAAACGGCGTCGGGTCGGGTCTTCAGAATAGAAGGCATCGCATCGATCATGACTTCGATACCCTTGTTCGGCGACAGCAATCCGAACGTCAGGATGACCGACTTGTTGCTGAATCCGAGCGCAGCCTTGGCCGCGTCGGGTTCGACAAACGCGAACTCCGGGATGCCGTGCGGGATGATTTCGATCTTCTCGTCAGCCACGTGATAGACGGAGCGCAACAATTCCCGACCTTTTTCAGCCATCACGACGACCTTGGACGAGGACTCGACGATGCGGGCGATGACATCGCGCTGAGCCTCTGTCGGCTCGGACAAGACCGTATGCAGGGTTGTCACGATCGGTATGGTCAGGCGCGACAAGAGCGCCATGATCTGACCTCCGGCTTCGCCGCCGAAAATGCCGAATTCATGTTGCAACGAAACGGCCTCGAAGCCGCCGCTGTTCAGATAAGCGGCCGCACGGACATAATCATCTTGCCGGTCGTCGTTGATCTCCAGGCTCACGGTAGCAGGATAATCGTAGACCTGGCCGTGATCGGTCATCGCGACGATGACGGTTTCCAGATCGCCCCGGGACGCCGCAATGGCGCTCTGCAAGTCGGTGGTGAAGGTCGCAATGCCGCAGCGGCGGGGAAGCGAATTCCCGATGAATGCGATACGATTTACGGTAGCCAATTTGGCGTCTCCGATTGTTTGAGCGCGGCGGTCTCGAAGGGGGGCGGGACCAGGGCGCTGGGAAAAGCGTGCGGTACGCGACTGGCGCCCGCGGCGCTGCGCTCTATTAACGCGGCAGGGTTTGCCTTCGGGCCGGGATAGGCCAGTAGCGCTTTCAACCCGTTGGCACCTACCTCGATTTCCGCATGGTCGGCTTCCAGGAAAAACGCGTCCCCCGGCGCGAGCCTCGTCGGGCCGAGTTGGGCGTGACCTTCGATCGCCAGCAGCCAAGTCTCTTTCGGTGCGTCGAGCATCCAAACGGAGCCCGGAGCAAGGTCAGTTTGCTCCAGCGCAAAATAAGAATTGACGGTGAGGACGGTTCGCGCGCCGCTCAGACGTTCGGAAGGCAATTGGATTTTGCGAGGGCCTGCCGTGGCCACCGCGACGGCATTGTCGATGTGCAGTTGGCGCCCTCGTCCATAGTCGAACAGCCGGAACGTGGCGTCGCTGTGCTGCTGGATTTCAACGAGCACGATGCCAGCGCCGATCGCATGAATGGTTCCAGCAGGAATGAAAATGACGTCGCCTGGATGAACCGGCTGCCAATGCACGATATCGGCGATCGAGCCGTCAGTGACCGCGGTTCGCAACTCAGCGGCAGAGCGCGGATAGTCCAGTCCCACCGCGACCTGCGCACCGGGGACCGCGGAGACGATGTACCAGGCTTCGGTCTTGCCGTTGGCAAGCCCGATCGAGTGCGCGAACGCATCATCCGGATGAACTTGAATCGATAGCGGCTCGGTGGTGAAGAGCATTTTGAGCAGCAACGCCGTCTTCGGCGCAGCAAGACCCGGGCGCTCAAACCACAATTCCCCGATCGGGCCGTCGCCGGTCGACGTCTGGCTCCAGGGACGCAGATCGAGGCTGCCCCAGGGCTTCGGCCTGGCTCGCACGATAGCATGTTCGATCGTCAAGCGGGCCTCCCAAAGGCTGTGGCATCAGTCGGTGACCGTGCGTGCCGGGCGCGGGCCGGTCCAGGGCGGGAGCGCATCCCATTCAGCCCTTCGCATGCGGCGTTCTTCATCGCCGACCTTGACGAAGACAAACGGGGCGTCGTCCTGCCCGGTCTTCGATCCAGTGAATGTGGCTGGAAGCCCGTTAAAGTCTCGAACAGCTGCTGTATTTGCCAAGGAACCTCCTGACCGATCTGCGCGCGAGATCGCTGCCGCAGATCAATCAAAAATAGATTCCCGATGCATGAGGCCGACACAGCGACCGGCAAAACAAGGAAACCGGGCAACGGCACCGCAGGTACCAGCCACTTCAGGAGATTTGTATTTAGGGGTATCAGACATCCGACCGCCTTCGTGGTTGAGGCGGGAGCGCAATGCTCTCAGTCACCGATAACTACCTGGGGCGGGCGGTGATCTCAAGCATATAGGAACGTCGTCGCCCAATAGCGAGACGAGAGCATCAATCAGATCGGCTTTATTAGCTGTATCTTTGTGTTGGCATTGCTCTATGGTCACACGACCTGACGTCTGAGTTGACGGGGGCAATTGCTCGATTCCAATCCTGGCCGGCTGATCCCCCTTTTCGGAAGGGTTTTCGGCTATCGGATGCTGCATGGTTTCAACGGATCATTTCCGGCAAGAGATTCGATCCCGGCTCGAATTGGCGAGCGCGCAAGGCCGGCAGAACCTGACTATCGAATGTGGCGAGCTTTACCGGTCCGTGAGCAAGCTGCCCCTTTTGAATCGATTGATGATCTTCTGCTGCAATGCCATGCGCGCCGAAATGGCCTTGACCGATCATTTGATTTTCGATGACAGGAACGCAAGCTTGCTGACCGTTCACTATGCATTGCCACGTCAATGCCGTCTAAAATCAAACCAGGTACGATCGAAGTAACGCGTTTCTGGGCGAGCAGCCCTTGTCCGCGGACATGGCACGCCCTCGGGATGCAAGCCTTCGGGATGCAAGCCTTCGGGATAATTGGCGCCGAGAGTACACGCCCTACGCCGATCGCTTCACCGCAGCCGCGTCAACCGGCTTGACATCAAGCCTGCCCAGCATCGCCCTCGCCTGCTCGGCGCAGTGCTCGATCAGCCAGCGCTCGAAGGCTACAGGCGCGAGCGCGGGAGCGTAGAGGAAGCCTTGCACGACGTCACAGCCGAGTTCGGCCAGCACCTTGCGCTGCGCCTCGGTCTCGACGCCTTCGGCGACAACGGTCATGCCGAGGCCCTGGCCGACGCGCACCACGGCAGTGGCGATTGCGAGGGCGCCCGCGTCGCGCTCGATGTCGCGCATAAAACTGCGGTCGATCTTCAGCTCGCGGATCGGCAGATGCGTGAGCCGGCTGAGGCTGGAATAGCCGGTGCCGAAATCGTCCACCGAAAGCCCGACGCCGAGCTCCCGGATCGCGTTCATCGTCTCGAGCGCGGCGACGCTGTCCAGCATGAACGCGCCATGTGCGGAACCTATTCAGCGCCGGTTCCCGCCTGAAGCTTGCCGGCCACCGCGCGTACCTTGCGCGGCGCGGCCTGCCAGATCGAGAGCGCCGACAATCCGCTCACGATGATGGCGATGCCGAAGGCAAGCGTGTAGTCGCCGGCCCGATCATAGAGCAAGCCGGTGACCCAGGGTCCGGCCGCGCCGCCGGCCAATGCCGCCAGCATGATCGTGCCGAAGATGCTGCCCTGGTGCTTGCCCTGAAAAATCTCGAACACCACTGCGCCCATGATCGAGGTGAGGCCGTAGCCGAGCGCGCCTTGCGTGAACACCATGAGATAGACCAGCCATAAGGACGGCTGGAATTTCAGTGCCATCAGCGCCGCGAAAGAGATCGCAAAGCCCGCGCAGCTGATCGCCCACACCCATTCCCGCCCGATCCGATCGGAGACATGGCCGAGCAGGATCTGGCCGGGAATGCCAAGCAGGCTGACGATGCCGAGTGCCCACACCGCGACATTCGCACTGAAGCCGATGTCGAGCAGGAATTTGGTCTGGTGCACCTGCACCGCATACCAGATGTAAAGGCCGCAGAAATAGCCGAGCGCGATCCACCAGAACCGCGCAGTAGCGACGGCGCGCCGAAGCGTCCACTCGGTACCAACCCAGGCGGGATCGACGATGTTGGAGACGGGCTTTGCGGCACCCGCGGCCGGGGCGGCATCGCCGTCCGGCTGGAGGCCGATATCCTCGGGGCGCCTGTGCAGGAACAGATTGATCGGTGCCAGCACGATCAGGATCATCAGACCCATCGCGGTACAGGCGGTGCGCCAGCCGGTCTGCTCGATCATGTGCTGCACCCATGGCAGCAGCGTCACCGAGCCGATGCCGACGCCGGCGAAGGCGATACCGATCGCGAAGCCGCGCTTGCGGATGAACCAGTTCGGCAGGAACAGCGATTGTCCGGAATAGCCGAGACACACCGAGCCGGCGCCGACCATGACGCCGATGGTCACGTAGAGATGCCAGGGTTGGCTCGTGAGCGGCGCAAGCAGCAGCCCGCCGCCCATCAGAACCACGCCGAGCTCCATCACCGCACGCGGGCCGGCGCGGTCCATCAGCCGGCCGATCAGCGGGCTGACCATGCCCGACACCACGAAGCCGAAGGAGAAGGCGCCTGCGGTGACGCCGCGCTCCCAGCCAAATTCGGAGATGATGGGAGGAAAGAACAACGAAAAGGCTGTGCGCGCGTTGACGCCGATGGCCATGGTGACGAAGGTCACCGCGACCACGACCCAGCCGTAGAAGAACGGAAGCCGCATTGTGTGTTTCATCCCTGGACGGTCCTTCGGACCATCCGGGAATGACCGGGTCAAGCGCTTTTCGCGCATGCCCGCTGAGCAAGGCGATCGCATTTGAAGGGCAACTCGGCGAACAACTACCCTGCGGCCATCCTTCGAGACGCCCGCTTGGGGCGGGCTCCTCAGGATGAGGACGGAGTGTACGGCAGCAGTTCAACAGGCGCCGATGCCGCTTAGCCTCATCCTGAGGAGACCGCGAAGCGGTCGTCTCGAAGGACAAGGCGCGCGCTCAGGCGGCGTTGAGCTGGGACGGTTCGACGGGCACGTCGAACAGAATCCGCTCGATCGGCTGCGGGCGGCCAAACAGATAGCCTTGCGCGAAATTGACGCCGAGCGCCTTCAGCCGCTCGTACTCCTCGCGGGTCTCGACGCCCTCGGCGGTGACCGACATGTCCAGCCCGCGCGCCAGCGTCACGATCGAGGAGATGATGGCGGAGCTGCGCGGCAGATGCGTGAGGTTGCGGATGAACGATTTGTCGATCTTGATCTTGTCGAACGGGAACGCGGTCAGATAGCTGAGCGACGAATAGCCGGTGCCGAAATCGTCGAGCGCGAGCTCGATGCCGATACTCTTCAACCGCTCCATGAAGGCGTGGTTCTCGACCCCGCGTTCAAGCAGCACGGATTCCGTAATCTCGATCTCCAGCCGCTGCGGCGGCAGCCCGGAATCCGCGAGCGCCGCGCTGATCATCTCGAACAGCTCGGCCTCCTTGAACTGGATCGGCGACAGGTTGACGGCGAGTGCGAGGTGGGAGGGCCAGCCGGCCGCGTCCGCGCAGGCGCGCCGCAACACGAATTCGCCGAGCGGCACGATCAATCCGGTTTCCTCCGCGAGCGGAATGAACTGGTCCGGCGGAATCAATCCGCGGCTCGGATGCCGCCAGCGCACCAGCGCCTCGAAACCGCGCCGCGCACCGCTGAGGGCGTCGACGAACGGCTGGTAGTGCACCTCGAGCTGGCACTGTGCGATGGCGTCGCGCAAATCGCCTTCCAGCGTGTTGCGGGCCTCGAGCTCGGCCGACATCGCCACGTCGTAGATGGTGAAGCAGTTGCGGCCCGCCGATTTCGAGCGGTAAAGCGCAAGGTCGGCCTTCTTCAGGAGCTGCTCCTGGTCGCTGCCATGATCGGGCGCGATCGCAATGCCGATGCTGGTGCCGATCTCGACGCGGTGTCCGGGAAGCAGGAACGGTTCGGCCACGAGCTTTGCGATTCGCCCGGCCAGTTCGGTCGAGCAGACGCGCTGATCCTCGCAAGCCTCCTGGATGATGGCGAATTCGTCGCCGCCGAGCCGGGCCAGCACGTCGCCGGTGCGCAGCGCGGATTTCAGCCGCTGTGCGACCTGACGCAGCAGTGCATCGCCGGCACCGTGACCGAGCGAGTCGTTGACGTTCTTGAAGCGGTCGAGGTCGAGCATCAGGATCGAAAAGGTCGGACCGCCGTCCTTCAAGCGGCCGTTGAGCTCGTCGAGCCGGGCGAGGAAGAAGGCGCGGTTCGGCAGTCCGGTCAGGATGTCGGTCTGGGCGAGTTCGAGCACACGCCGGTTCGCCAGCGACAGCCGCTGCGAATTGCGGCTTGCGAGCCTGAGATAGATCGAAAGCGACAGCGTCAGCAGCATGCCGACGATCAACACCGCGCCCGCGCGATCGTACGTCGTCTCCAGCGAGCCGCCGGCAGCCGGTATCGCGCGCACTTGCCAATCGGTGTCGCCGATCTTGAGATTGCCCGACCAGTGCAGGGCCCGCGCGACATCTCGCATCGACTGCGGCGCCGTGGCAGCCGACGAATAATCCGGCAGCATTTCCTCCAGGCTGACGATCTGCCCCGTGAACGGCGGATAGACGTTCACGCTGACCGCGGGGCTTGCGCCGGTGGTCACGCGAATGGACTGGATCAGCAGCGGCAGGTCGAACACGCCGACGACGAAGCCGGCGAGATTGCGGCGCCGGTCCACGACCGTGTCGCGCGACGTTGCCTTGGCGTAGACGGGAATGGCGACGAGGACGTCGGGCAGCCGGCCGCCCTCCTTCGGCTCGTAGAGGCGGGTGCGAATGGCCGCGACCCGATCGGCGTCGCGCGCGCGCTCGAGAACCGCGCGGCGCTCCGGAACGGTCGCGTAGTCCATGCCGTAGACCGAAGACGTCTTCGGCTGGGTCGAGTAGAACACCGGAAAATACTCGTCGCTCTGCGGCGCGCTCGCGAACGCATCGCCCTGGAGCGACTTGATGCGATAGCCGGACACACCGTCCGCGATCGCCGCGGCCTCGTATTCGGCACGCTCCTTGCGGTTCACGCGCGGCACCCACGCGATGCGCAGCATGCCGGGATGGCGTTCGAACAGGCGGGCGCTGAAGGTCTCGAATTCGCTGCGGGTGATCTTCTGGTTGGTCGATTCGAACAGCGTGCGCAGCGCGACGAGCCTGGAGATGTACTCGCCCATGCCGTTCTGCATGACGATCGCTTCGGTTTCGGCCGCGTTCTCGAACTCGATCTTGTTGACGCGGTCTTCCCATCGCGCCACTGCGGCCGCACCCGCAATCGAGAACAGAAGACCGATTCCGACCGCGACGAGCGCAGGACGATACAGCCCGAGCAGCGGCGCGGCACGCCACCATCCGGTCATACGTCCCCGATCCTGATCGTTCTGATCGCGACCGTCCATTCCAGAAACCGCCGTCCCCTCTCCCGGGTCAACCGAACCTCTGGTTGAGCCGCCGGAGCCACTATCGGAACAGGACCGCAGTTAAGAACTGCTCAATTTCGGAACCCGGCCGTTCCGCATGACCCGGCTTAGTTAATGAAGTGCGGGATGATGCGAACTTTGTCGACGTAAGTTGCCAGTTTCCCCGGAGTAGTACGGAGCCGTCGATACATCGCCGATTCATCCTGCGGAGATAGCTGTCCCGAAGCTCCTCCCCGCACCCGGCAAGACTTTTCTCGATGTATCGCGCGCGCGAGCCTGCTGCGCGCCATCAACGATATCGGCCGCTTCGACATCAGCGGCAGCACCGTCACCGTCGGCATGCGGATGATCGAACCGAAGGTGTTTTTGACGGTGACCCAGAAGGACGGGACGTTCAGAGCGGTGGACCGGCTGTAGAGCCGGATTTGACGAGACTCGCCTACCGCTTCGAAAGAGATGCGTTCCCTCCCGTTGTGGGTCAGGGCTATCGCATAGGAAGAAACATATGGCTGGAAGCTCGACTGCGGCCATCCTTCGAGACGCCCGCCTGCGGCGGGCCCTCAGGATGAGGGATGAGCATGCGGCAGCATTTTCAACGCAGATGGATGCAGCTGAGCCTCATCCTGAGGAGGCCGCGAAGCGGTCGTCTCGAAGGACGAGGCGCTCGCTCAGGCGCCGCTGAGACGTCATATGCGATAGCCCTGCCCACAAGGGGAGAGGGAACGGAGAAGCGTGCGTTTAGCCGTGTGCCAAGCTCAATTCGACCTCAACAGATCACGCTCGCAGTCGATCAGGGCCGCCGCGTCCAGCGCTCGGCGTTGACCGCGCCCTGCGGAATCTCGCCTTTGACGATCGCTTCGACCTGGCGCACGGTTTCCAGCGACTGATATTCGATCGCCTGCGGCGTCAGCCCACCGACATGCGGCGTCGCGATGACGTTGGGAAGCTTCGCGAGTTCCGGCGCCGGCATCTGGTCTGGCGCGCGACCGACATCCATCGCAGCGCCTGCGATGCGGCCTTCCAACAGCGCCTTCGCAAGCGCCGCCTCGTCGACGAGGTTGCCGCGCGAGAGATTGACGAAGACCGCGTGCCTCTGCATGCGCGCCAGCGCCGCCTGCCCGATCAGGCACTCGGTCTCTTCGTTCGCAACCGCAAGGCAGACGACATAGTCCGACCCGGCAAGGAGATCGTCGAGATCGACCTGGCGGATCGCAGCATCACTGACTTTCGCGAAGGGATCGGATACCAGCACCTCCATGCGCAGCACTTTTGCCACCTCGGCGAGGTAACGCCCGATGCTGCCATAGCCAATGATGCCGATCTTGCTGCCGGCGAGCTGACGGCCCATCCGCGCTTCCGGCTGGCGGCCGGCCTGATAATCGGCCGTCGCCCGCGATACGCCGCGGGAGAGATCGACCATGAAGCCGAGCGCGAGCTCGGCAACGGCTTGCACGAAGCCAGGCCCGGCGCGGGTCACGAGCACGCCGGCGTTCGAGGCCGCCTCGACATCGACGTTGCGGATGTCGACGGCGCAACGGACGAAGGCGCGCAAGCGCGGCAGTTGCGCAAAGATCTCGCCGCGGCCCTCGGTCATGCGATCGGCCACGATGATGTCGATATCTTTCGCGGCGCGGACGAGGCCGGCGGCGTCCAGCGTATCATCGCTCTCGTGCAGGACCACCTCGGCGGTCGCGCGCAGGCCGCTCAGGCTGCGATCACCGTAGTAATTGCGGCGCATCTCCGGCGTGTGGGCCAGCAGGACTTTCACGGCAAGACTCCTTCAGTAGCCGAACGCGCGCGGCAATGCCGTGCTGAGCCATGGCACGAACGCGATCACCAGCAGGCAAAGGAACAACAGGCCAAGATAGCCCATGATCGGCTTCACCGTCTGCTCGATCGGCACGTTGCCGATCAGGCAAGCGCCGTAGAGCCCGAGCCCGAGCGGCGGCGCGAACAGGCCGATGCCCATCGCGATCACGAGCACGACGCCGAAATGCAGGGGATCGATACCGAGTTGCACGGCCACCGGCAGCAGCAGTGGACCGAAAATGATCAGCGCGGCCGCGCCTTCCAGCACCGAGCCCATCACGATCAGCACGCCGATCGCGAGCAGGATGAACAACCAGGTGCCGCTGGTCTTTGACAATCCCAGCATGAAATCGCCGACCGCATGCGGCACCTGCTGCAAGGTCAGCGTGAACGCCAGCGATTGCGCTGCGGCAACGATGAACAGCACGAGCCCCGCGCGCGTCGCTCCCTGCACAAAACTATGCGCGGCCGATGTGAAGCTGAGCTCGCGGAACACGACACTGCCGACGACGAGTGCATAGGCGACGGCAAAGGCCGAGATTTCCGTGGCGGTGGCAAAGCCGCTCTTGAAGCCGAAGAAGATCATGAAGATCAGGCCGAACGAGGCGATCGCGCCGCTCCACAGCCCCGACACCGGCATCTGCGGCTCGACGTCCTCGGTAGCAGCGGGAGTCTTGCCGAAGATGATGGAGACGGCGATCAGGGCCAGCGCCATCAGCGCCGCCGGCAACAGCCCTGCGACGAACAGGCCGCCGATCGACAGGTTCGCGACGAAGCCAAGGATGATCAGGTTGATGCAGGGCGGAATGGTCTCCGCCATCACCGCGGATGCCGCGAGCAGCGCCACCGCGCCGCCCGGATTCTGCTTGGAGCGGCGCGCAGCCGGGATCAACACGGAGCCGACCGCGGCGACATCAGCCATCTTCGAGCCGGAGATGCCGGAGAACAGCACCATCGAGGCCACCATCACGACGTTGAGGCCGCCGCGCATGCGCCCGACCCCACGCTGCAACAGCTCGATCAGCCGCACCGACATGCCGTTGGCTTCCATAAGGTAGCCGACGAGGATGAAGAACGGGATCGCGAGCAGCACGAAATTGTCGATACCGCGCGCCATCTGCTGGGCGAAGATCACGCCGGGCAGCGCGCCCTCGACCCAGATGAAGACCAGCGCGGCCAGCGCCAGCGCAAAGCCGATCGGCAAGCCGCCGACCAACGTCGCGAAGAAACCGATCAGCATCAGCGTTCCCGCCGACGGCACCGTGGCGGGCGACAAATAATCCCACGCGAGATAGAGGCCGGTCACAACGGCAATTGCAACGAGACCTCTGACGATATCAGGGAGCGGCCTTGCGCAAAGATGGTCGATCGCGAACACCGTCATGAACAGCGCGCCGATGCCCATCGGATAGAAGGTCAGCTCCAGCGGCAAGCCAGATCCGGTGGTCTGGCCCGCCGTCAACGAGCCGAGCTTGATGGCGTTGTAGGCGACGTAGCCCGAGATCAGCACCACCAGCAGCGAACTCGCGGCGTCGACCAGCGCGCGTAGCCGCACCGGAGCCAGATCGCGAAAGAAGGAGACGCCGACATTCTCGCCGCGCGCGAGTGCGCTCGCCGCGCCGAAGAAGGCCGAGCCGACCATCAGGCCGCGCGCGACGTCGTCGGACCATTCGACCGGCGCGTTGAAGCAGAAGCGCAGCAGTACGGAACCGCAGACAACGACGAGATCTGCGGCGAGCAGGATGGCTGCGATCGCGTCGCTGACGCGAAGCAGCAGTGCGATGCTCCCGTGGCGGCCGCCCGAGAGGGAGGCGGCGCCCGTCATCGCCAGCTCAGATTTGGCCATTTCAAGCTTGCGTGGCGCGGATGATGTCGATGACGACTTTGGATTCCGGCCGCGCCTTGATGAAGTTCTCGATCTGCGGCGCCACGCGCTTTTTGAAAGCCTCGCGGTCGCATTCGGCCACTGTCACGCCCTTCTCGGTCAAGGCCGACAGCGCCTCCTTCTCGACCGCGAGCCCATGGGTACGCGTGTCGGATGCGGCCTTCTTCGCGGCGTCGAGAAAGCCCTCGCGCAGCTTCGGATCCATGCGATTGTAGGTCACGTCGCTGAAATAGATCGCGAGCGGCGAGAAATTGTGCTGCGTCAGCGCATAGAATTTCGCAGTTTCGAAGAACTTGCTCGCCAGGATGGTCGGCGGATCGTGCTCCAGCCCGTCCAGTACGCCGGCCTGCAATGCCGTGTAGATTTCGCCGAACGCCAGCGGCGTCGCGGCGGCGCCCATCAGGCGCAGGCATTCCGTGATAACGGGATTTGGCAGGGTGCGGATCTTGAGCCCGGCGAGATCTTCCGGCGTCTTCACCGGCTTCTTCGCAAGGACGCTGCGTGAGCCGAAATTATAGGCCCAGGCGATGATGCGGACGTTGCTGCCCTTGAGCAGCGCGTCCTCGATCGGCTTGGCGGCGCCAGCGTCGAACGCCTTGGTCTGCTGCGGGAAACTCGAGAACAGAAAGCCGAGGTCATAGGTGCCGACCAGCGGCACCAGATTGGCCGAGATCGACGAGCCCGACACCATGAGGTCGATGACGCCGAGCTTCACCGAGTTGATGACGTCGATTTCCTGCCCCAACTGGTTGTCGGGAAAGAAAGCGACCTCGACCTGCTCACCGAGGCCGTTCGTCTTCAGGTTCTTCACGAGATTGTCGTAATAGACGCGGCCGTTGGCGAATTTGGGATCGTTCGGCAGCGAGGAGGAGCATTTCAGCTTCAACGTTGCGGCTTCGGCGCGGCCAATCAGTGCGGGGGAGAACACGAGGCCGGCGGCAAGTCCCGTCGACGACTTGATGAACGCGCGACGGTTTACGGGCACGATGGACATAATGCGGTCTCTCCCCAATTTTTATTTTTTCGCGCCGCGGTGGTTGCCGCAACCCGTTGCGCGGACTGTATGGCCAAAGCGATGGCGCAGGCAAGGCTTGCGGCCGGCCGTCGCAAGGCGGCGTGCAGCAAAAAGCAACGGCATCAGCGCGCAGCGAAATGACCATGTTTGTGCGGGATTCCCGATCAGATCGGCATGGGGCCCGAGGCACGAAAGCATGCCTTCGCGCAGATCCCGAGATCAATCCAATTGGCGCATGGATCAATGCGCTATTCACATGGATGGCGCTAGAACGATGCTGCACCGGCTCTGGCAGACCTGCTGCCCCTTTTTGCCGCAGCTCGCAACGTGATCCAGTGCACAGACAGGCGCGTGGCGGCGACCTAGAAAAGGTGACATCCTCGCGCGCATTGCCGATGGAGGAGACACCATGCCCCGTCCAGTCCTTCGCAATTTTTTCCTTGCCTCCAGCCTTCTTGCGCTCACGCAATTGACGACGCCGACGGAGGCCGCGGCCGAAGCGCGGCTCGCGCTCGTGATCGGTCAATCGGCCTATCGCACCGTGCCGGAACTGCCCAACGCCGCCAACGACGCCAGGGGCATGACGGAGTTGCTCGGCAATGCCGGCTTCACCGTCACCACGGCGGCCAATCTCGGGCAGAACGACATGCGCGCGGCGATCTCGGACTTCGCCGGCAAGGTCAGCGCCAGCGGCGCCGACACGGTCGCGCTGGTGTTCTATGCCGGCCACGGTCTCCAGATCGACGGCGAGAACTATCTGGTGCCGGTCGATCTCGACCCCAAGCGCGAGGCCGACATTCCGCTTCAAGGCGTGCGGCTCAACGATTTGCTCAACACGCTCGGCGCGCTGCCGACGCGGGCGCGCATCTTCATGCTCGATGCCTGCCGCAACAATCCGTTCCCTGCGCTCAGCGGCGCCGGCCACGGGCTTGCGATGGTCGACACCAAGGCCGGCGCGCCCGGCTCCTTCATCTCCTATTCGACCTCACCCGGCGCGGAAGCCGAGGACGGCAGCGGCATCGACAGCCCTTACACCACGGCAGCGCTGACCGTCGCCAAGCAGCCCAACCTGCCGATCGAGGAAGTCTTCAAGCGCATCCGCGTCGCCGTGGCGCAATCGACCGACGGACGGCAGATCCCCTGGGAAAGCTCGTCGCTGACGACCGACTTCAAGTTCTTCGGCGGCGACAGCAGCGGCGATCAGACTGCGCTTCCCGGCGCATCCTCCATGGCACTTGCGAGCGGCACGCGCAGCCTCGATGACTGGCGCAAGGATTTGCAGGGCAAGCCGGCCATGGTCGCCTATGAGATCGTGATCACCGACGACACCGTACCGGCGTATCAGGCCTATATCGAGCTGTACGCTCAGGACACCCGTACGCCGCGCCTTCGCACGGTGCTGGAGCGCCGGCGCCAGATGCTGGCCTGGGAGCGCGCCACCGCGATCAACACCCGCGCCTCGTTCGAGGCCTATCTGGCGAACTGGGACAACAGCGATCTGGCTGCGACCGCACGCAAGCTTCTGCTCCGCGTGCAGAACCGCAACTATGCCTTGCCTGCTGTGGTCGCGGCCGCTCCTGTCCCGGTCGCAATCGCGATGGCGCCGACCTGCCCGTGCTCCACGCCCTCGACACCGGCAACACCCGTCAATCCGGCAATCGCGCCTGTGATCAAGAAGCGCGTCGACGACACGCCGCCGAAGCGCAAGGTCGTCGACACGCCGCCCAGGCAGCGGCGGCCGCCGCCTGATGAAGTGATCTACGAACGCGCGCCGCCCCCCGGTCCGCCTCCCGGCGCCGTCATGCAAGGCATCGGCATCGGTGTCGGAATCGGCATGGGAGTGGGCGGCGGCCGCGGCGGCGATTATCACAACGACCGCGGCCGGTACTGAGGCTTCCGCCCACGTCGCGAGAGATGTCCGCGAGCCCATGGTTTGCGAACATTTCTGTTGATGCGGCTCTCGTGCCCCGGACGCAGCGCAGCGCTCTTCGGCGGTGCGCTGCAGAGCCGGGGCCCATGCGGCAGCGAACTGTGCAGCATCCTGGGTCCGGCACTGCGCAGCAACGCTACGCGCTGCAGCGCGTCCGGGACACGAGAGAGTTGCGGATATTCGCCATCTGCCGCCCTCCGAGCCGGAATTGCTGTAGTCTGATCGTCCGACGCAGGCCTTCCGGGGATTCCACATCAATGCCGCACGACACTCACGCGAAGAGGACTTGGCCGCTATTCCGGTCGCTCGCGTCCTATTCGCTGCCTGGCGATCTCATGGCGGGGCTGACGCTGGCGGCCATCGCGATCCCCGAGCAGATGGCCACGGCGCGGCTCGGCGGCTTCGCGCCGCAGATCGGCTTCTTCGCCTTCATGGCGGGATCGCTGGGCTTTGCGATGCTCGGCGGCAACCGCTTCCTGTCCTGCGGCGCGGACTCCACGATCACGCCGATCTTCGCCGGCGGGCTTGCGGCGCTGGCCGCCGCCGGCTCGCCAGACTATCAGGGCCTCGCAATCGCACTGGCGCTGATAGTCGGCGCGATGATGCTGGCCGGCGGCGCGTTCCGCCTCGGCGGCATCGCCAATCTGCTATCGGTGCCGGTCATGGTCGGCTTCCTCGCCGGCATCTCGGTCCACATCATCGTGTCGCAATTGCCGGGCGTGCTGGGTCTGGAATCGCCGAGTGGACCGACGCTCGATCGCATCGGCGTGCTCGCAAGCGAGCTCGGCCGCAGCAATCCCTTCACGCTATGCATCGGCTTAGGTGTGCTGGCCGTGGTCTTCGTCGCCGAGAAGCTCAGCGCAAAAATTCCGGGCACGCTGATCGGGCTCGTCGCCGCGACCTTGGCCACAATCGCCCTCGGCCTCGAGAGCAAAGGCGTTAGCGTCGTGGGCGTCGTGCCCGGCACGCTGCCGCGGCCGACCTTCCCCGACCTTGCACCGGAGCAATGGGTGCGCCTCGTGCCGCTCGCCTTTGTCATCACGGTCGTGGTGATGGTGCAGACCGCGGCGACGACGCGCTCGTTCCCGTCCGATCCCGACAAGCCGGCCGATGTCGATCGCGATTTCCTCGGCGCGGGCGCCGGCAGCGTGCTGTCCGGCCTGTTCGGCGCGTTTCCGGTCAATGCCAGCCCGCCGCGGACGGGCATTGTCGCCGAGACCGGCGGACAATCGCAGCTTGCGGGCCTTGCCGCCGGGACAATCGTGCTGGCGCTGCTCGCATTCGGAACGGGGTTGCTGCAGCACGTTCCGGACGCCGCGCTCGGCGGCATCCTGCTGTTCGTCGCGCTGCGCATCATCCGCGTGAAGCAGATCGTCACGATCTATCGCCAAACCCCGAGCGAATTCCTGCTGATCGTCGCCACCGCCGCGCTGATTATCTTGCTGCCGATCCAGCAGGGCGCGTTCCTCGGCATCGTGCTGTCACTGCTGCACGGCATCTGGAGCACGACCCGCGCGCGGCTGGTCGAGTTCGAGCGCGTGCCGGGCACCACGATCTGGTGGCCGGCGCATCCGCACATCACCGGCGAACGCATCGTCGGCGTCGCCGTAATCGGGCTGCAGGCGCCGCTGTCCTTCCTCAACGCGCCCGGCTTTCGCAGCGACGTAACCAAGGTGCTCGGCGCGACGCCCCCGCAGCTGCTGGTGCTGGAGGCGAGCGGCATGGTCGAGATCGACTTCACCGCCGCGCAGATCCTGCTGGACGTGTTCAGGGCGTGCAGCGAACAGGGCGTCACGGTGGCGCTGGCCCGGCTGGAATCGGTGCGCGCGCAGGACGCGTTCGAGCGGTTCAGGCTGTTCGAGGCGCTGCCGCGGGACCACGTCTTCCACAGCGTGGACGAGGCCGTGCGCAAGCTGGCGAGGTAAGGCTCAGTGGTGTTGGGTTGAAATCCGATCGCGCCGCGGGTTCGGTGCACCTCTCCCGCTTGCGGGAGAGGTGCACGCTCGCAAGAGCGTGGCGGGTGAGGGCTTTATCCACTCGCGATATATCGCTGGTGGAGACACCCTCTCCCCACCCCTCCCCCGCAAGCGAGGGAGGGAGCGCACTTTCCTCGCGGCAACATCCAGCGCTCACTGCACCAGGGCCGGGTGATCACGCTGGATCGTTTCGCGGATCCAGCTGGCATGGATCGCGCGAAAGAGGATCTGCGCGGTCTTGAGGTCGTTCGCCTTCATGCAGAGATCGACGATGCGACGGACTGCGTCGTCGCGCATCAATCCATCCGAGATCTTCATCGCGATTTCCATCGCGACTTTCGCCGCCCGCTCGTAGCGCTCGCTCTCGTGCTTGTCGTTGCGCGCAGAGCCTGCCGCACTCGCCGCAGCGGCGTCACAGATCGTACGGATGCGCTCGGCGGCCTCGATATCGCCGAGCGGCCGTTCGATCGCTTCGTCCCAGATGTCCTGTCGCGTCTTGCGCGCGAACCACTTCATCGCCCCGCCACCCGTGGTCTTCCAGCCGCCGCATCGTCGCGCTTCGAACCGCGCCCAGCATAGAGAACCGTAGTGAGATCGGCGAGGCGGTTTTTTCCGACACACTCCGCGGCTCGCGACACGTTCAGGACGTCCGACGCGGCCCGATCGCCTCGAACTGCGCCTTCTGCTCGTCGTTCAACGTGGCATAGAAATCTTCGAGCGCAGCGCGCACCGATTTGACGCCATCCAGCATCAGGTCGAGCCGCGTGTGGATCGCGGCCATTCGCGCCGGCGGCGTCATCACGTCGTTGGGCTGGCAAGCCGCCTTGAGCGATGCGCTGACCTTCGCGCTGGTATCCTGGAGCACCTGCAGCGCAGCGCGCTGGGTGCCGTCGGGATGAAGCCTCGCCTCGATGTCGGCGCCGGGCCAATCGAGTGCCGCAGACGCTCCGCAATTCTGGACCAGCGATCCACTGGTAGTGTTGGAAGCTGTCGCGCGACGCTGATCGTCGGCCAGCGCATTGAAGCGCGCCTTCTGCTCGTCGCTGAGCGAGCCATAGAATTTATCCAGTGCCGGCTGAACGAGATCGACGGCTTTCTCCATCGCCTCGATGCGCTGCTGCATCGCCGCCAGCCGACCGGGCGCCGTCGCCGCGACCTGCGCAGGACAGGACGCGCGGATGATCTCCGCCGCCTGGATCGAGGCATTGCCGAGATCGTCGAGGCTTGCCCCTTGCGCATCGGTCGGCTGCACCGCAGCTGCGATCTGGTCGATCGGCAGACCGACGATTTCGCGGCGGTCGCTGCCGCAAAGCTGGTCGAGCGCAACGCCTCGCGCTTGCCGTCGTCCCTGCGGACGTTGCGGCAGATAGGCCGAGAGACCGTCATAGCCATAGGGCCCGAAGATGCCGGCATAGACGTCGGGATAGCCGTAGCCCCAGAAGCCGAGACCGTCACCCCAGATCGTGTAGTCGTAGAGGTCGTTATAGGCGAAAGGCCAGAACAGCGGTCCGACCCAGCCATAGCCGCCCCCTGCATGTTGCCACCATCCGCTGCTTGCGCCATGCCAGCCGACGAGTGCGGCAGCGGCTGCGATCTCGGCCCGCGCCGCCGGATTGCTGATCAGACGGCCGTTGCGGAAGGCGCTTGAGTGCGCGTTGAGCGCATTGCGGAAATTCGCGGGACGCACGGCCGCATTCCGCATCTGACCGAAGTTCGGGCCACCATCTCGGGCTCCGGTTGCGAACCGCATCCCGCGATGCCCGCCACCACCATGATGACCGCCTCCATGATGACCACCTCCGTGATGACCACCTCCGTGATGACCACCTCCGTGACCGCCGCCATGACCACCGCCATGGCCACCACCGCCCTTGCCCAGAGCCGTGCCCGCCAGCATGCAGGCCAGCGCCATCACGGCAATTCCAATGACCGGTCGCAACATCGCATCCTCTCGCAGAGCCGCGCCATTGAGGCATCGGAAGTCTACGGGAATTGGAACCGGCGCGGCTGCGGAAAGTTCCGCGACCGCGACGCGGCAGGCAAGCTAGACCTCCGGCACAATCTTGCCGGGATTGAAGATGTTCTGTGGATCGAGCGCCTTTTTCAGCGCCCGCATCGCGTCGATCGCCTCGGGGCCGAGTTCCGCATTGAGATATTTCTGCTTGCCCTGGCCGATGCCGTGCTCGCCGGTGCAGGTGCCGTCCATCGCCTGCGCGCGCTCGACCAGGCGATGCATGAACTCCTCGCCGCGCGCCATCTCATCGGAATCGTTGGTGTCGCAGACCAGCGAGCAGTGGAAATTGCCGTCACCGACATGGCCGACGATCGGCGACAACAGATTGAGGCGCTTGAGATCTTCCTCGGTCTCGTTGACGCAATCGGCCAAGCGCGAGATCGGCACGCAGACGTCGGTCGCGACCACGCCGATGCTGTCGCCGGGCCGCAGCGCCTTGACGGACCAATAGGCGTCGTGCCGCGCCTGCCACAGTTTTGTGCGATCCTCCGGCTTGGTGGTCCAGGAGAAATCGCCGCCGCCGTACTCCCCGGCGATCTCGGCGAAGGCCTTGGACTGCTCGGCGACCTCGATCTCGCTGCCATGGAATTCCATCAGCAGCAGCGGCGTCTCCGGCAGCGTCAGCTTCGAATAGGCGTTGCAGGCCCGCACCTGCGCGGCGTTGAGCAACTCGATGCGCGCCACGGGAATCCCGGTCTGGATCGCCAGGATCACGGCTTGGCACGCCCCGTGCACGGTCTCGAACGACACCGCACCGGCCGCGATCGTGTCAGGAATGCCGCGCAGACGGATGGTCAGTTCCGAGATGATGCCGAGCGTGCCCTCGGCGCCGACGAACAGATGCGTCAGGTCGTAGCCGGCGGATGATTTCTTCGCGCGCGTGCCGGTCGTGATGATCTCACCGTCGCCGCGCACCACCTTCAGCGCCAGCACGCTGTCGCGCATGGTGCCGTAACGCACGGCGTTGGTGCCGGAGGCGCGCGTCGAGGCCATGCCGCCGAGCGAAGCGTCCGCGCCGGGATCGATCGGGAAGAACAGGCCCTGGTCGCGCAGATGCTCGTTGAGCGCCTTGCGGGTGACGCCGGGCTGGATCACGCAGTCGAGATCCTCGGCATGGACCGCCAGCACCTTGTTCATGTCGCGCAGGTCGATGGAGATGCCGCCGGCGGGTGCGTTGACCTGGCCCTCGAGCGAGGTGCCGGTGCCGAAGGCGATGACGGGCACGCCGTTTTTCGCGCAGATCCGCACCACGTCCTGAATGTCGGCAGTCTCCTGCGCCATCACCACGCCGTCCGGCGGCTGGTTCACAATCCATGTGGTGGTATGGCCGTGCTGCTCGCGGACGGCCTGCGAGGTGATGAGGCGGTTGCCGAACCGTGCGGCAAGCTGCTCCAGCGCACTTGCAAGGGCTTTCGGCGCCGGCCGCGGCGGATTATTGGTGATGGTCGTACCCACGGACGTTCCTCCCGACGAGACGAACCGTGGCAAAGGACATCTCACCGGTCAAGTCAAGCGGCCGGGCGCATAGCTGGGGAAGGAAACATGCCGGAGACTGCCGCCACAGTGCCATTCCGCGCCTCGATCATGCAGATCGAGCCGCAATGGATCGACTACAACGGCCACCTCAACATGGCCTATTACAACGTGATGTTCGACCGCGCGGTCGACCGGATGTGGCTGACGCTCGGGATCGGGCCGGGCTACATGAAAGAACGCGGCGGTTCGACCTTCACCGCCGAATGCCATGTGCGCTACTTGCGCGAAATCCACCTCGGCGATCCCGTGCAGGTGTCGGTCTGGCTGCTGGAAGCCGACGACAAGCGACTGCACACGTTCCAGGAGTTGCGACACGCGACCGAAGGCTGGTTGTCGGCGACCTCCGAAAACATGTCGCTGCACATCGACATGGGCTCACGAAAAGTGGCGGCCTTTCCACCAGACATCCGCGAGCGCATTGCGGCGGTGGTCAAGGCCCACAGTGCCGTGCCGCGGCCCGAGGGCATCGGCAGAAGCGTGGCGATGCCCTCCAAGCGGTAGTGCATGATCCGGAAAAGTGCGAAGCGGTTTTCCGGCAAGATCATGCACCAAATCAAACCGCTAGACCCTGGTACGGCCGCGGGCCAATCCAACAACGGCCGAGACCAGGAACAGCACGACCGCGATGAAGAAGATGATCTTGGCGATTTCGATCGACGCGCCGGCGAGGCCGCCAAAGCCCAGAATACCGGCGATCAGGGCGATAACCAGAAACGTCACAACCCAGCTAAGCATGATCCGAACCTCTGTTTCGATGTCTGTCTGCGATCGGCGCGGCTGACGCGCCTCACTTGCAGGACCAATCGCCAACTCGGAACAATGGTTCCGGGCCGCTGAAGCCGGAAATTCGCTCAACCGACAGGAACAAATTGGCTGCCCGCGCACGTGGAAAACCCCTCCCCGCGGCCCCATATAGGGACCAATCCCTGTTAAGAAGGCTCCCCTTTCACCACCCCGCGGTGCCAACGTGGGGCAAATGATTCGCATGACCGAGCCGAGCAAGATCACGTCCCAGAGCGTCCCCGACCACCAGCCCGCAGCCGGCGGCATCGCCGCGCGTGCGCGGGCCTCGGTGGGCCCGCAATACCTGTCCGGGCTCAATCCGGAGCAGCGCGAGGCGGTGGAGACGCTGGACGGCCCGGTTCTGGTGCTGGCCGGCGCCGGCACCGGCAAGACCCGCGTGCTGACCACGCGCATCGCCCATATCCTGAGCCAGGGCCGCGCGCGCCCCGCCGAGATCCTGTCGGTGACCTTCACCAACAAGGCCGCCCGCGAGATGAAGCACCGGCTCGGCCAGATGCTCGGCCATGCCGTCGAAGGCATGCCGTGGCTCGGCACCTTCCACTCCATCGGCGGGCGCATCCTGCGCACCCATGCCGAGCTGGCGCAGCTCAAGTCGAACTTCACCGTGCTCGACGTCGACGATCAGGTCCGGCTGCTCAAGCAGCTCCTGCAAGCCGACAATATCGACGACAAGCGCTGGCCGGCGCGCATGCTGGCCGGTCTGATCGACGGCTGGAAGAACCGCGGCCTGACACCGTCGCAGGTGCCGTCAGGCGAAGCCGCCGTCTTCGCCAACGGCAAGGGCGGCAAGCTCTATGCGAGCTACCAGGAGCGGCTGAAGATCCTGAACGCCGCCGATTTCGGCGATCTGCTGCTCGAGGACATCCGCATCTTCCGCGAGCACCCCGATATCCTGCGGCAGTACCAGCAGCGCTTCAAATTCATCCTGGTCGATGAGTACCAAGACACCAATGTCGCGCAGTATCTGTGGCTGCGGTTGTTGTCGCAGGCGCCATCGAAGCCAACCACACCCGCTGTCATTCCGGAGCGGCTCGTAGAGCCGAACTCCGACGTGCAATTGCACGTCGGAGAATCCAGAGATGAGTCCGACAATCGAGATTCCGCGCCTTTGGCACATCCCGGAATGACGACTCCGCCCCCCGTCAAAAACATCTGCTGCGTCGGCGACGACGACCAGTCGATCTATGGCTGGCGCGGCGCGGAGGTCGACAACATCCTGCGCTTCGACCATGATTTTCCCGGCGCCAAGGTCATCCGCCTCGAGCGCAACTACCGCTCGACCGGCCACATCCTCGCCGCCGCCTCGCACCTGATCGCGCACAACGAGGGCCGGCTCGGCAAGACGCTGCGCACCGAGGACCAGGACGGCGAGAAGGTCACGGTGACGGGCTCTTGGGATTCGGAAGAGGAAGCCCGCGGCATCGGCGAGGAGATCGAGCAGATCCAGCGCCAGGGCGACAAGCTCAACGAGATCGCAATTCTCGTGCGCGCCTCCTACCAGATGCGCGAGTTCGAGGATCGTTTCGTCACGCTCGGCCTGCCCTATCGCGTCATCGGCGGCCCGCGCTTCTACGAGCGCGCCGAAATCCGTGATGCGCTGGCTTATCTGCGCGTCATCAACTCGCCGGCCGACGATCTCGCCTTCGAGCGCATCGTCAACACGCCCAAGCGCGGCCTTGGCGACGCCACCGTGCAGATGCTGCACGACCACGCCCGCAAGCGCCGCATCCCCTTGTTCGAGGCGGCGCGCGCCGTGGTCGAGACCGACGAGCTGAAGCCGAAGGCGCGCGGAAGCCTGCGCGACGTCGTCGCCCAGTTCGACCGCTGGCGCGCCCAACGCGAGGTCACGGCTCATACTGATCTGGCCCAGATCGTGCTCGACGAGAGCGGCTACACCGAGATGTGGCAGAAGGACCGCTCGGCGGACGCCGCGGGCCGGCTCGAAAACCTCAAGGAGCTGGTGCGCTCGATGGAGGAGTTCGAGAACCTGCAAGGGTTTTTGGAGCACATCTCGCTGGTGATGGACCGTGACAGCGGCGCCGATGAGGACGCGGTGTCGCTGATGACGCTGCATTCGGCCAAAGGCCTGGAATTCGACAACGTGTTCCTGCCCGGCTGGGAGGAAGGCCTGTTTCCGAGCCAGCGCACGCTGGACGAACAGGGCCGCGCCGGTCTCGAGGAAGAGCGCCGACTCGGCCATGTCGGCATTACCCGCGCCCGTCGCCGCGCCAAAATCTATTTCGCGACCAACCGCCGGATCCATGGCACCTGGTCGACCACGATCCCGTCGCGCTTCCTCGACGAGCTGCCGGCGGCCAATGTCGAGATCACGGAATCCAAGGGCGGCTCGGCCTGGGGCGGCACCGGCGGCTACGGCGCCTCCCGCTTCGACGACATGGAGGCGTTCGGCTCCACCTATTCGACACCGGGCTGGCAGCGCGCCCAAGCCAATCGCAATCGCGGCGGCGGCGGGGGCGGCAATGGCGGCCGCGGCAGCTTCGAGGAACAGGCCTCGTCGTTTTCGTCCCAATCGTCCTCGCCAGATTTCGGCAGCTTCTCCTCGCGCCGCCGCGGCCCGATGACGATCGAGGGTGAGCTGGTCGCCAAATCCACCGGCACGACCTCGGAATTCTCCCTCTCCGACCGCGTCTTCCACCAGAAATTTGGCTACGGCCACGTCACCAAGATCGACGGCAACAAGCTCACCATCCATTTCGACAAGGCAGGCGAGAAGAAGGTCGTGGACAGCTTTGTGCAGCGGGCGTGAGGCCCTGCCCTGTTGCGGCGGCGTTACGCCGCCGCGTTTCTTCCCTTCACGCCCCTTGACCACCGCGAACTTCCCCGTATCAGATGCAGCCATGGTCCGGGGCTCCATCACACTGATCTTGCTGGCATTGGGTATGCCGTCGCTTGCGGCGGCGGAGACCATGAGCTTTGGCGATTCACTCGGGCTCCTGGCCAAGAGTTGCGGTGCGGAAATCGTTGCCAATTGCCGCGGCGTCAACCCGGACTCGACCCGCCTGAAGGAGTGCCTTTCCCGCAATCGCGACGTGCTCTCGCAGCAGTGCCAGAGCGACTATCTCGGCGCCTTCGATGCCATCCAGAAGCGCGTTGCCGCCCGCGTCACCGTGGCGAACGTCTGCCAGCGCGAGATCGTCAAGGTCTGCGGCGGCTCGACCAAGGAGACCAGCAAGGCGATCCCCTGCCTGATCTCGACGCCCAAGGGCATCAGCAACAACTGCCTGAAGGCGGTCGACGACGCGGGATATCGGTGATGCGCGCGAACAGGCTTTCCACCGCCGGAATTGGCATCGCGCTCGGTCTTGCCCTGCTCGCGGGCGCGGCAGAAGCGCAGACGGCGCCGCCGACCCGCGACGACATCGTCGCCAAGCTCAACCATTTCGAACAACCCGCTGAGATCGATATCCCCGCGCTGAAGCTGCAGGTGATGGAGCGGGCCAAGGCCAGGATCAAGAACGATCCGGGTCCGGTGAACCGGCCGCTGATCGCGCCGGATCTGGCCAATTTGCCGACCTTCAACGCGCAGATCCAGTTCGACGCCGACACGCCGATCATCCAGCCGGCGTCCTACCAGGCCGTCGGCCGCATTGCCGACGCGCTGGTCCATGCCTCGCTGCTGCCCTACACCTTCCTGATCGTCGGCCATGTCGAATCCAACGTGAAGACGCGCGAGGCTAACGCGATCCTGAGCCAGCGCCGGGCGGACGCGATCCGCGACGTGCTGGTGAACACGTTCAAGATCTCGACCAAGCGGCTGCATCCGATCGGCCTCGGCGAGGAGCAGTTTCTCGACCGGGCCAGGCCGACCTCGGCCGCCAACGGCCAGTTGCAGATCCAGACCTTTGCCAAGCTGCCGGAGGACGAGCCTGCGCGCCCGGCTGCCGCGCCTGCGCCTGCGACGAAAAAACCGGCCAGGAAGCACTGAGCGGATGCGCCCCGGCGCCTGACGGAACCCTTTGAAGTCTTGCCGTTTTGTGACCTGTCTCACAGCGCGACAGACCGGCTTTGCGCGACAATAACGCCGGTTTGTGCACCGCGCTATCAGGTGCTATAGGCTTTTTTCGCCCTTCCCCGACCCCATGCTGCACGAGACCGAGATGGCCAGTTATTTTCAACGCCAACTGGCCGACTACGTCGAATATCATCGCGATCCCTGGAATTGCGCGATGCACGTGGTCGGCATCCTCCTGCTCTTCACCGGCGCCGTACTGCCGCTGACCCTGGTGCACGTCCCGCTGTTCGGGATCGAGGTGAGCCTGGCCGTGATTTTTGCCCTGCCCGTGCTGGTCTACTGGCTGATGCTGGACGCCGGGATCGGGCTCGGCATCCTCGCCTCGATGATCGTGCTGCTTTCTGTCGCAACCGCGATCGGCAATCAGGTCTCGATCGTCATGATGTGGTCGATTTTTGCGGTGCTGATCGGGTCTGGCGTCGCATCGCAGATCGTCGGTCACAAGGTTTTTGAGGAGCGGCAGCCGTCGATGGTTGACCACCCCGCCCATTTCTTGCTCGGACCGATGTTTGTCATGGCGAAATTATTCATTGCATTGGGCTTCCGTCGCGACCTTGCCGCGATTCTGGCGCCTCTTCCGACCAATTCCCTTTCAACCCGATAGTTCTAGACGCGAAACAAGCAAACCTCTGCATGGCTCTCGTACTGGTTACCGGTGGCAGCGGCTTCATCGGACATCATCTCGTAGAAGTGCTCCGCGCCCGTGGGCAGCGGGTGCGTGTTCTCGATGTGCGTGCGCCGGCGACGGCGAATGCCGACGTTGAATATGCCCATGGCTCGGTGCTGGACGGCGCCGCGGTCGATGCAGCGATCATGGGCGTCGATCAGGTCTATCACCTCGCCGGCCTGCCCGGCATGTGGGTCGCCGACAAGCAGGCCTTTCACGACGTCAATTGCCGCGGCACAGAGATCGTGCTCGCGGCCGCGATGAAGCGCGGCGTCTCCCGCTTCCTGCACTGCTCGACGGAATCGATCCTGTTCCCGTATTCTGACCTGGGCGGTGTTCCCGCCGAAGAAGCGCTGCAGCCGGCCGACGCGATGCCGGGCGCCTACACGCGGTCGAAATCGCTGGCCGAGCATTGCGCCGCGAAGGCGGCCGCTGAAGGTTTTCCGCTGGTGATCGGCACGCCGACCATGCCGATCGGTGCTGCCGACCACAATCTGACGCCGCCGACCGCGATGCTGTGGTACTTCCTCCAGAAGAAGGTGCAACCGCACCTCAACTTCCTGGTCAATCTCGTCGACGTCCGCGACGTGGCCATGGGCCTCGTGCTGACCATGGAACGCGGCCGCATCGGCCAGCGCTACATCCTCGGCGGCGATTGCGTTCCGCTCGGCCAGATCCTGCGAATGATGTCCACGATGAGGGGCCGCCGGCAGTTCCCGGTCGTCGTTCCCGGCAAGATTGCCGAGCTCTCTGCGATCATGCTCGAATATTTATCCGATCACGTCACGCGCCGGCCGCCCAACGGCACCGCCGAGGGCGTGCGCATCGCGCTCGCCGCGAGCGACCTCTCGATCGACAAGGCGCGCACCGAGCTCGGCTACTCGCCGCGCCCGGTCGAGCCGGTCCTGCGCGAAACCATCACCCATCTTCTCGCCCGCGGCGGCGCGCTTGCCTCCAGCGCCATCGAGCATCACGCGCTCTCCTCGCGCGCCAGCTGAGCTGCCGCCAACCCAAAGAACCTTTCCGCATGTCCTTCGATTTCAGCAAGCTTCTCTCTGTCGCCTGGGGTGGTTGGACCACGACCTGGCCGACGCAACTGCTCGCCCTGATCTGGCTCGCCTGGCTCGCAAGCTGGGTCGGCGCCTCGTTCTGGCAAGGCCGCACCCAGAAGCAGGTGATGACGCTGGAGTCCGGGCGCTATCGCATCCCGATCCTGGTCGGCGGCATCCTGTTCACACCGTGGACCGCAGAAGTGCTCGGTGAGAAGCCGCTCTGGGTGTTCAGCAATACCGCTGTCTATATCACGGCCCTGATCGTGCTGGCCGGCATCTCCTTCACCTGGTGGGGACGGCTGCATCTCGGACAATTCTGGTCCAACACCATCACTCACAAGCAAGACCACCGCGTCATCGACACCGGCCCGTACGGCATCGTGCGCCATCCGATCTACACCGGCCTGATCCTCGGCATGCTGGTGACCGGCATCGCGGTCGGCACGGTGACTGCGGTGCTCGGCGCGATCCTGATCTCGCTCGGCATGTGGCAGAAGGGCCGGATGGAAGAGGTGTTCCTGTCCAAGGAGCTCGGCGAAGACGCCTACGGCGCCTATTGCCGCCGCGTGCCGATGATCATCCCGTTCCTGGCGCCGCGGTGAAGTAGCAGACCGCGTCCACCATTTTCTCTGCCAGCGTTAGTGCCAACTCCGTCATCCTGAGGCGCGAGGTTTGCGATGCGCATGCATCGCGAGCCGAGCCTCGAAGGATGCGCGGCCAAGATGCAGCCAGCCGGCCGGCCATCCTTCGAGGCTCCCCATGCGTCGCTTCGCGCCCCATGGCTCGCACCTCAGGATGACGGTGATGGATTAGCGCGCTCTGAACATTCCGCCGAGGAACTGCCCTCCTTCCAGCCCGTTAACGCCTCGATACGTGCCACCAGCCGCAGAGCATCGAGCATGTCCGACGCCTACGATTATTTTCGCGAGCACGCGATCGCTGCCGTCCGCAAGGCGCGGGCACTGCCGCCCGGGCAGTCGAAGCAGAAGCAGCGCACGGTGGCGCGAGTCTATCAACTCCTGTCCAGAGAGGCTGCGCTCGCGCCGAACATCCATCATCTGGATGATTTTCGCGCGGCGCGCGGGCTGGAGCGGCAGATCGGCCGCTGATCTCCGGGCACAGCCCGTCGGCGGTCGTCCCATGCAAATTCGAACGGCTGCCATTCCATGGGAATAGAGCCCGACGGCGTGCCACACAGGTTGACGTCTGCCCCGTCAGCCAGTTGGATGCGCGCGCAAACAGGGGCTTCTCATGACTTTTTCCAGCATCTTTGCGCAGTTCGTTGCGCTCCTCGGTGGCATCGCGCTGCAATGGCGGAAGCTGTCGGGCACCGTGCCCGCGCCGGCCTGGGGTCAGTCGCCCGCCATTCCCCAAGCAAAGCCGCAAGGCGCCATCCCGACATTGAAGATGCCGACGGCGCGCGGCTGGAGCGAGGGACAGAAGCCGACGGTCGCTCCCGGGCTCAAGGTCAATGCGTTCGCGACCGGCCTCGACCATCCGCGCTGGATCGAAGTGCTGCCCAATGGCGACGTGCTGATTGCGGAAGCGACGCAGATCGCGGGCGCGCCGAGGTCGGTGTTTCATTACGCGATGCAGGCGACGATGCGGCGCGCCGCCGCGCTCGGCGTCAGCGCCAACCGCATCACGCTGCTCCGCGACAAGGACGGTGACGGCGTCGCCGAAGTCCGCGGAGCCTTCATGGAGAATCTCAGCCAGCCGTTCGGCATGGCGCTGGTCGGCGACACCTTCTATGTCGGCAACACCGATGGCGTGATGGCCTTCCCGTACGTGGCGAACGCCGACCGCATCACCGCGCCGGGCAAGCGCCTCACCACATTCAAGCCGAACGGCCACTGGACGCGCAGCCTGCTGGCAAGCCCCGACGGCAAGAAGCTTTATGCCGGCGTCGGCTCGCTCAGCAACATCGCCGAGATGGGCATGGAGGTCGAGCAAGGCCGCGCCGCGGTCTACGAGCTCGATCTCGTCGCCGGGACGCATCGCATCTTCGGTGCCGGCCTGCGCAATCCGGTCGGATTGGCCTGGGAGCCAAACACGAACGTGCTCTGGACCGTCGTCAACGAGCGCGACGGCCTCGGCGACGAGACGCCGCCGGACTATCTGACCTCGGTGCGCGACGGCGGCTTCTACGGCTGGCCCTATTGCTACTGGGGCAAGACGGTGGACGATCGCGTGCCGCAGGATCCGACGCTGGTCGCCAACGCGCTCACGCCGGACTATGCGCTCGGCGGACACACCGCTTCGCTCGGCCTGTGCTGGATGCCGGCGGGTACACTGCCCGGCTTCCCGGACGGCATGGCGATCGGCCAGCACGGCTCGTGGAATCGCAGCAAGCTGTCCGGCTACAAACTGGTGTTCATCCCGTTCGAGAACGGAAAGCCCTCCGGTCCCGGTCGCGACATCCTGTCGGGCTTCCTGGCCCCGGACGAGAAGGAATCCTACGGCCGCCCGGTTGGCGTCGTGATTGGCCCCGACAAGAAGTCGCTGCTGATGGCCGACGACGTCGGCAACGTGATCTGGCGCGTGACGGGCGCGTGAAGGTTACGTTCCGACGCAGAGCGTGGCGCGCTGCTTGCGGAGCAGCGCGATCACCGACAGTGCCGTGATCAGGCCGGTCTTGGGATTTTCGGACGGGATATTCTCGATCGACATCGAGAAGCGCGCCGCATCCGCCTCGACCTCGATACGATGAACATTGCGTGTCACGGTCGGGTCGGCCCAGATCTGCACCAAGGTGCGGTCCGGCCCGACGCCCGCGAGCGACAGCGCGACCGCGACGTTGAGATTGGCCGGAAAACCCTTTGCAGCCTCGCGCGCGGAGCCTTCGAACAGCTTGAGCGGCTCGCGCAGATTGTCGATATCGATATTATTCTCGACGATGAACGGCGCGCCCCGCAAGCCGTCGATCGGCTTGCGCGTCACCATCTTCACCGAATGAATGGTGCCGATGGCGGCGGCGTTGACGGCGTCGAGTCCGATCAGCGCGCCGGTAGGCACCAGGACGCGGCCGCCATTGGCGCGGGCGAGATCGACAAGATCGAAATTGTCGAGCAGCCCACCGACGCTGACGACGACCGCGGCCTTGCCGCGCTTCACCGCGGGCTCGACGATCGCGCGCAACTGGCTGCTCGGCGCACACTCCACCACAATATCGGCGGCGTCCCCGAGTTGGTCGATCGGCATGATTTGCGGCGGATGACGCAGGCCGGAGAGGAATGTCTGATGCTTTGCGGGATCGCGCACCGCCACGGCAGAGAGAGTCAGGCCCTCGATGCCCTGATCGAGCGCGGTTGCGATCTTGGTGCCGATCGAGCCGAGCCCTGCGATGGCAACCCGCAATTCGTCCGAAGCTCGCCGTTCAGTCATCGCATCCACCCTCTCGCCAGCCGATGTCATAGCCGCTCAGGCGTCGCGCGCATAGCTGCGCAGGCGCGTCTCGAGCACCGACAGCATCGCGTCGCGGGCCGGGTCGCGCGAGCCGCGCAGCCATACGGCAGCGAGCGGCAGCCGGCCGACGGGACCGATCTGCTTGGGCCGCAGCGGCACGAAGCGCACGCCTGATACCGCCATCCGCGTAGTCCAGCGCGGCACGATCGCAACCCCGAGCTTCGTTGCGACGAGATTGATGATGGTCTGCTTCTCGTCGGCGACCTGCACGATGCGCGGCGTCAATCCGGCCTGCTCGAACAGTTTTATCGTGAGGTCGTGGCTGTGCGGCCGCGAGCGGCGATCCGGCACCAGCATCGCCTCGTCGGCGATCTGGGACAGCGTGATCGCCTTGCGTTCGGCGAGCGCGTGGCGCTGCGGGAACGCCACGATGGCTGTCTCCTGCAGGAGATCGCGGAATTCGAGCCGCTTGTCCCGCTGATGGGGGGGACGCACGAAGGCGAGATCGAGCGCGCCGGTCAAAATCTTTGGCAGCAGCCGCACCGTCTTGTCCTCGAGAAGCTGCACCGCGACCTCCGGATGCTTTGCGCGAAAATCGCGGAGTAACGCCGGCAAAAGTCCTGCTGCGGCACTGTCGATAGCACCGACCCGGAGTTTTCGAGCAGCCCCCGCGCGCGAGCGATTGCGCAGATTGCTCTCGACCGCCTCGACGCGGGCGAGGATGGCACGGGCATCGCGCAGCAGAGTCGCGCCATCTTCCGTCAGCGACACCGCACGCGTCGTCCGCGCGAATAGCCGCGTGCCCAGATCCTCCTCAAGCAGCCTGATCTGGCGGCCGAGCGCGGAAGGCAGCATCTGGAGATGCTGCGCCGCGCGGCCGAAATGCAACTGCTCGGCCGCCGCCGCGAAGCATCGAAGCTGATGCAATTCCATTCCCTATCCTCTCGTCCCGCTCCCGGAGACGATTATATCATTTTTTTGTATAAACCAGCGCCAATTGAGTCCCGGGCCTTCCTCCGCCTAGGCTCCTTGTCGGCATGGACCACCGGGTCTGCCGATAACGAGAAAAACGGGACAGGGGGGCTGGGATGGCGAGCGAGATTCAGACGCGCGTGCTGCGCAAGATCACATGGCGCATCGTTCCGTTCATCATGCTGCTCTACTTCGTGGCCTTCATCGACCGCGTCAATATCGGCTTCGCTTCGCTGACGATGAACAAGGACATCGGCCTGTCGCCGACCGTCTACGGTTTTGGCGCCGGCATCTTCTTCTGGGGCTACTTCCTGTTCGAGGTGCCCTCCAACATCATCCTGCACAAGGTCGGCGCGCGGATCTGGATCGCGCGGGTGATGGTCACCTGGGGCATCGTCTCGGCCGCGATGGCCTTCGTACAGGGGCCGACCAGCTTCTATGTGCTTCGCTTCCTGCTCGGCGTCGCCGAGGCCGGGTTCTTTCCCGGCATCATCCTCTATCTCTCCTACTGGTTTCCGGCGCGCCAGCGTGCCGCGGTGACCGCGCTGTTCATGGCGGCGGCGCCGCTCTCGACCGTGCTGGGCTCGCCAGTCTCCGGTGCGCTCCTGGAGATGGACGGAATGCTCGGCTTCAAGGGCTGGCAATGGCTGTTCGTGCTGGAAGCGTTTCCGGCCGTGCTGCTCGGCTTCGTCGTGCTGGCATTCCTCACCGACCGCCCGGAGAAAGCCAAATGGCTCGCGGATGACGAGCGGCGCTGGCTGGTCGAGACCATGAACGTAGAGAGCACCAGCAAGGCTGCGACCTCGAAGCATAGCATCTGGCGCGGGCTCGCCGATCCGCGCGTGCTGGCGCTGGCGCTGATCTATTTCGGCACTTCGGCCGGCCTCTACACGCTCGGCGTCTGGGCGCCGCAGATCATCAAGCAGTTCGGCCTGTCCACGCTCCAGGTCGGGTTCCTCAATGCGTTGCCGGCGAGCGCCGCCGTCGTCGCCATGGTGCTGTGGGCGCGGCATTCGGACCGCACAGGCGAACGCACCTGGCACGTCGTGCTGGCCTGCCTGCTCGCGGCCGCGGGGCTTGCGTTTGCCGGACTTGCGACCGGCGTCGTGACCGTGCTGGTCGCGCTGACACTCGTCAATATCGGCATCTCCTCGGCAAAACCGCCGCTCTGGAGCATGCCGACGCTGTTCCTGTCGGGCCCTGCGGCCGCAGCCGGCATCGCCACCATCAACTCGATCGGCAATCTCGGCGGCTTCGTCGGTCCCGCCATGATCGGTTGGATCAAGGACCAGACCGGCAGTTTCGTCGGCGGGCTCTACTTCGTCGCCGGCCTGCTCGTTCTCTCCGCGGTCCTGACCCTGCTATTGTCGCGCGTGAAGACCGCGCCCGTCGAACCCGTCACACAATCCCATTGATATCTGAAACGGAGCACCCCATGCGCACCCATTCGATTGCAGCGATCCCCGCCGACGGCATCGGCCCCGAAGTCATCTCCGCCGGCGTTCGCGTGCTGGAGGCGCTGGCCAAACGCAGCGGCGATCTCGCCTTCAACATCAAAACCTTCGACTGGGGCTCGGACTATTACAAGAAGCACGGCCTGATGATGCCGGCTGACGGCCTTGCCGAGCTCAAGAAATTCGACGCGATCTATTTCGGCGCGGTCGGCGCGCCCGACGTGCCCGATCACATCACGCTGTGGGGCCTGCGGCTGCCGATCTGCCAGGGCTTTGACCAATACGCCAATGTGCGGCCGACCAAGATCTTGCCGGGCGTCGCCTCGCCGCTGCGCAATGTCGGCGTCGGCGATCTCGACTGGGTGATCGTGCGCGAGAATTCGGAGGGCGAGTATGCCGGCATGGGCGGCCGCGCCCACAGGGGTCTCCCCGAGGAGGTCGGCACCGAGGTCGCGGTGTTCACCCGAGTCGGCGTGACGCGGATCATGCGCTACGCGTTCAAGCTCGCGCAGTCGCGGCCGCGCAAATTCCTGACGGTCGTGACCAAGTCGAACGCTCAGCGGCACGGCATGGTGATGTGGGACGAGATCGCCGCCGAGGTCGCGGCCGAATTCCCTGATGTCACGTGGGACAAGATGCTGGTCGACGCCATGACCGTGCGCATGACGCTGCATCCCAAGAGCCTCGACACCATCGTGGCGACCAACCTGCACGCCGACATCCTCTCCGACCTCGCCGGCGCGCTGGCCGGCAGCCTCGGCGTGGCGCCGACCGGCAACATCGATCCGGAGCGCCGCTTCCCCTCGATGTTCGAGCCGATCCACGGTTCGGCCTTCGACATCACCGGCAAGGGCATCGCCAACCCGGTCGCGACGTTCTGGACCGGCGCGCAGATGCTGGAGCATCTCGGCGAGAAGGACGCTGCAATTCGATTGATGGCGGCCGTCGAACGCGTCTGCGCGGCCGGCGTCCTGACGCCCGATGTCGGCGGCAAGGCGACGACACGGGAAGTGACCGACGCCGTGATCGACGCGATCCACGGATCGAACGCTTAAGATCGCAGCCTCTAATTGAGGTTAGTCTTGCGGCAGATTCGCTGCACTTCTCCCGCTTGCGGGGGAGGTCGACGCGCGAAGCGCGGCGGGTGAGGGCCCTCTCCTCTCGGGGGTTCTCGATCGCGGAGGCACCCTCTCCCCACCCCGCTCCCGCACGGGAGAGGGAGCGCACGTCGCGATGAAACCAGGCTTCTACCTCCGCCCAGCAGGCGGAGTTGCCATCGCCGCAGCCGGCGCGGGCGGCGCCAAATGGCGCGGGACGATGATGGACTGGCCGGGGGTGAGCTGTGCGTTCTCCGCCAGCGAATTGCTCTGCGCGAGCGACCACAGCGGCACGCGATTGGCTGCGGCGATACTCTCCATGGTGTCGCCCCGGCGCACCGGTAGACGCACGCCGCTATCCCACAATTCGACCAGCGTATTCGCAGGCACGAGATAACGCAGCGGCACGGCATCGAGTTGAGTCTGGGGCGGGATCCGCGGCAACTGCGTGACCATCTCGATGATCTGACGATGGATGTCGTCGGACTTCTCGATGTTGATGTGCGAGACCCGCGAATTCTCCTTCAGGTCGTAGCTCGCATAATGACCGCGATAGCCCGGCACGGCCACCACGTTGCCACCGCCGAGCACGCTGTCGGAGAGGAAGATGTTGATGAAGCGCTCGACATTGAGCGGCACGTCGCCGGTCGCATGCGCGGGATCGATGGTGATGACGAGGCTGATCGGGATGTTCTCCTTGGCCGCCATCTCGGAGATGACGATCGAGCACAGCCCCCCCATCGAATGCCCGATCAGCACGATCGGAGCCGGTGCCTCCTTGTAGCTGGAGATAGCGCGGTCACCGATCCATCGGCAGATGGTGAATTCATAGACGTTGGCCGAAAAGCCGGCCTGCGTCAGCTTCTCTTCGAGCCGGTCCATGCCGGTGGAGAAGAACGGCCCCATGGCGCCACGAAAGAGGTAGATTTTCGGCGGCGCCAATGGCTCGAACGGTGGGGGCGGTGGCGCGGCGGGTGCGGCCGGAATGGGCTTCGATTTGGCGGGTGAGGCAACGGCCATGCCGGGGCTTAGGGCGAGCAGCGCAACCGCTGCCAGCACGACTGGTCGCCTCAAATCCATCATCAGTCCAGCAGTCCCACCACGGGAGGCAGCAGCCTCCCCCGGGGGCTTAGTGACCACCGATTGGGTGGATTTTGGGGCACGGAACCGGCCCCTGCGGAAACTCGACCACGCGCCTCGCTTTTGCCGGGGGCCGTCCGCGAGCTTAAAGCGGCAGAATCCGGTTCAGCAACTCGAGCAAGGTGCGCTGCTCGGCCTCGTTGAGCGGAGCTAGCATCTTCTGGTTATAGGGCTCCGTCAGCCTTGTCGCCTCGTGGATGAGCTTTGCGCCCTTCGGCGTGAGCATGAGCTCGACGGCACGGCGATCCGACTTCGAGCGATTGCGCTTGATGAAACCCGAAGATTCGAGCTCGTTCAGGATCTTGATCAAATTGGGCAGGCGTAACCGGAGCAGGCTTGCAAGACTGCTCGGCGGGACACCAGGATTGTCGCGAATGACGGCGAAGATCGCATAGGTCGCGGGCGTCACGCCCAATGCGGCGAACTCTTCGTAGAAGCCTTCGAAGAATTTCAGCTGCGCGAGCCGCAGCATGAAACCCGGTGTGCGCTGGAGCACCTGCAAATTCAACGATTTCTCCGGCTGCTGACCGGACTTCCCTGCGGGTTTCACGGGCTCATGATCCTCGAAACGCGGCGGCCAAAAATCCGCCGAATTGACTCTCCCAAAAATAGATATAAAATATAACTATTATTCAGCGGCACCAAGACCGCCCACGGGAGGGAGACAATGAACAGCAAATTCCTGCATAAATTGTGCATTTCGGCCTTGATGCTGGCTGCGGCAACGCCTGCGTTGGCTCAGGACGCGGTGAAGATCGGCATCCTGAACGACCAGTCGGGGCCGTTCGCGAGCTATCAAGGCATAGGCTCGGTCGTCGCTGCCAAAATGGCGGTGGAGGATTTTGGCGGAAAGGCTGGCGGCAAGCCCGTCGAGGTCGTTGCGGCGGATCACCAGAACAAGACAGATATCGGGATCGGCATCGCGCGGCGCTGGTACGAGAACGACGGCGTCGATGCGATCTTCGACATCCCGAACTCGTCGATCGCGCTCGCGGTGGCCGGCATGAGCGCCGAGAAGAACAAGGTCTTCGTCGGATCGGGCGCTGGCACGGTGCTGCTGACCGGCGAAAAATGCACGCCGACCACCGTGCACTGGACCTACGACACCTATGCCTACGGGCGCGGCCTCGGCAAGGCGGTCGTCCAGCAGGGCGGCAAGAAGTGGTTCTTCATCACCGCCGACTACGCCTTCGGTCATGATCTGGAGAAACAGGCGGCGGAGGCCGTCAAAGCATCCGGCGGCGAGGTGCTCGGCAGTGTCCGGCATCCGCTGGGAACGGCCGACTACGCCTCTTTCCTGCTCCAGGCCCAGGCTTCGGGTGCGAACGTCGTCGGCTTCGCCAATGCCGGTGACGATACCATCACGTCGATGAAGCAGGCCGCCGAGTTCGGTCTGACCAAGGACCACAAGCTGGTCGGATTGATCCTGGGCATGAACGGGCTTCCCGCGCTCGGGCTGAAGTTTGCGCAAGGCGCGCAAATCATGAATCCGTTCTACTGGGATCTGAACGACGGCACGCGGGCTTTCGCCAAGCGGTTCGCCGAACGCATTCCGTCGAAGGCCTATCCGAACGACATGCAGGCCGGCGTCTACGCCTCGGTGATTCACTATCTCAAGGCGGTCGACAAGGTCGGCAGTGCCAAGGACGGCAAGGCGGTGGTGGCGGCGATGAAGGAGATGCCGACCGACGATCCGCTGTTCGGCAAGGGTTACATCCGCAAGGACGGCCGCAAGATCCACCCGCTCTATCTGCTCCAGGTCAAGGCGCCGGAAGAGTCGACATCGACCTGGGATCTGCTGAAGGTCGTCGCCACCATCAAGGGTGAGGACGCGTTCCGCCCCGAGAGCGGAGGCCAGTGTCCACTGACCAAGCAATAGTGGGCGGGAGCTGACCATGAGCGGCATTGCATCAAGTCCGGCCGACCCGTTTGCGCCAGATTTCCTGATGAACCCCTATCGTGCCTATGAGGCGCTGCGCGCGCTCGGGCCCGCGTTCGCATTGGAGCGCTACGGCGTGTGGGCCATGGCAGGCTATGCCGAAGTCGAGCCGGCCCTGAAGGACTGGAAGACGTTCATCAGCGGCGAGGGTGTCGGGCTGAACGGGATGAACCCGGCCCTGCCAAAGCCGCTGACGCTCCAGATCGATCCTCCCGACCACGACAAGGGCCGCCGCGTCCTCGGCCGCACCCTGTCCCCGGGGATCGCGCGGCGCCTGCGCGAAACGTTTCAGCAGGAGGCGGAGAAGAAGGTTTCGGAGCTGATCGACAGAGGCATGTTTGATGCCGTCACCGATCTCGCCGAAGCCTACCCGATGAAGGTGTTTCCGGATGCGATCGGCATCCGGCCGGACGGACGTGACAAGCTGCTGGCCTGGAGCACGTTCGTGTTCGACAGCTTTGGCCCGGAGAACGAGACGCTGGCAGCGTCACGACAAGCGGGGCTCGCGGCGCAGAGCTGGATCATGGAATGTTGCGCGCGAAACGCGTTGCGGCCGGACGGGCTCGGCATGATGATCTACCAGGCCGCTGACGACGGCGAGATCAGCGAGTACGAGGCAACCCATCTGGTGCGACCGTTCCTCACCGCCGGGATCGACACCACCGTCAACGGCATCGGCAATACCCTGCTCGCACTCGCCTCTCACCCGGACGAGTATCGCAAGCTGCACCACAAACCGGAGCTGGCCCGCAACGCGTTCGAGGAAGGGCTGCGTTATGATTCGCCGGTGCAGACGTTCTTTCGCACCACCTCGCGCGATGTCGAGATCGGCGGCGGCGTGATCCCCGCACACCGCAAGGTGCTGCTGTTCATGGCCTCCGCCAATCGCGACCCCGCGCGCTGGGACAGACCAGACCGCTTCGACGTCGAACGGCTCGCGACCGGGCATGTCGGTTTCGGCGCCGGCATCCACGCCTGCGTCGGCCAGATGATCGCACGTCTGGAGGGCGAATTGATCTTCAGCGAGCTCGCAAGGCGCGTGAAGACCATCGAGCTCACGGCAGAGCCGAGGCGCAGACTTAATAATTCCCTGCGTGGGCTTGAGAGTATGCCCGTGCGGGTGACGGCCGCCTAGAACGGATTGACGTAATTGGTGATCGCAATCTGGCGCAGCAGCACCTTGCGGATGATATGCGCCAGCTTAACGTGTTCGGTATGAATCGCCGCATCGCCGGTGCTGCCGGCCGGCAGTGCTGCGCAGTCGCTTCGTCGAGCGGTCCAGAGCGTGCCGTCATTGTCGAAAGTCGCGATGCGCTGCTCGACGGGGATAAGTCGCCGCCGCCTTGCGTCGCGACGCGCGTGACGAAATCGGTAATGGACCTTTTGACCGCGCCGTCGTTCCAGGACGGCAGCGGATCAGACTGGGCGAGCGCGAGAGGGGCCGCGACGACGACCAGCCACGCCACGAACAAGGCTTGCCGGACGCCAACACGGAGCAACGCAAACATTGAATCGTCCAGTCGAATTCGAGGCCACGCAAAACGAAGTCATCCGGCCCGCCTGTGGGCGAGCCGGATTCGATGCAGCGTCGCTTATTTTATCCCGCGCTGCTGAAGCTGCTGCTCGATGAGCTGATTCACGCCCGAGCGGATCTTGTCGATGCTCTGCGCCCGTTGACCGGCCTTCGCCCTGTTGTCCTTGATGTCGTCGAGTTGCTCCTCGAGGATCGTTGCCGGCACGAAACTCGGCGGGAACGAGCGTGGCGGAAACTCCTTGAACGTCATTACAAAGGCGCCGACGTCGTCCATGGCACCATAGACCTGTCCGACGTGGTTCAACTGCCAGTCCCAGAAGGTGTTGGACGTGATATCGGCGCGTTCAAATGGATCCTGCAACAGATTGAAAATCTTCTGCAGGCGCAGTTTGGTGAACGGTTCCGCCCACACCTGCATAGTGCCCGGAGATCGCTGTTCGGCGTAGACGTACTTGTAGTCGCCCTTGCGCAGCGCCACCAGCAGGCCGTCGTCGTCCGCATAGAAGAACTTGTCGCGCGCGCTCTTGGTCCCGTTGTTGTTTCCGGCGGTACCGCTGACACCGCGCAGGAAAGCGGTCTGGTCGAACCCGTCGAGGTGCACTTTGTAATTGACGCCGTTGGCGGTGTAACCGGCCTTGAGTTTGTTGACGATATCGGGCTCGCCGGCGGCCGCGCAAAGCGTGGGAATCCAGTCGTTGTGGCTCATCAACTCGTTGGTAACCGTGGCGGGCTTGATCACGCCGGGCCAGCGGACCAGACATGGCACCCGGAAGGCACCCTCCCAATTGGTGTTCTTCTCCGAACGGAACCAGGTCATGGCACCGTCCGGCCACGAGTTCATGTGGGGGCCGTTGTCGCTCGAATAGACGACGATGGTGTCGTTTGCGAGCCCCATGTCGTCCAGCGCCTTGAGCAAGCTACCCACGGTGTCGTCGTGCTCCAGCATGCCGTCGATGTACTCGCTGTCGCCGTGGGTGTAGCGGCCCCGGTGATCGGTGCGCACATGCGTGCGAAGATGCATGCGCGTTGCATTGAACCAGCAGAAAAACGGCTTGCCTGCCGTTTTCTGCCGATTGATGAAATCGATCGCTGCGGCCGAGGTTTCGTCGTCGATCGTTTCCATGCGCTTCTTGGTGAGCGCTCCGGTATCTTCGATGGTCTGCTTGCCGATCTTGCCGAAGCGCGGATCGACGGTGGGATCGTCGCGGTCGGTCGCCTTGCATTTTAGAACGCCCCGCGGGCCAAACTTGGCGAGGTAGGACGGTTCCTTCGGATAGTCCGGCAGTTCCGGCTCTTCCTCGGCGTTGAGATGGTAGAGATTGCCGAAAAACTCGTCGAAGCCGTTCACGGTCGGCAGCGACTCGTTGCGATCGCCGACGTGGTTCTTGCCGAACTGCCCGGTTACATAGCCGAGGTTCTTCAAGAGCCCGCCGATCGAGGGATCGAGCTGGCTCATGCCCATCGGGGCACCGGGAAAGCCGACCTTGGTCAGTCCGCTGCGGATGCCATGCTGGCCGGTCAGAAAGGCGGCGCGACCCGCCGTGCATGACTGCTCGCCATAGTAATGGAGAAACTTGATCCCCTCACGGCCGATACGATCGATGCTCGGCGTCTCGTAGCCCATCAGGCCATTCGAATAGGCGCTGATGTTCGCGACACCGACATCGTCGCCCCAGATCACCAGAATATTGGGTTTGCGGCCGGACGCCGGCGCAGCAGGCGCCGGTGCCGGAGCGGCCGGCGCGGCTTTCTGGGCTTGCGCCAAGGCACTGGAAGTCAGCGCCGCCGCTGCCACCAGGGTGGATGTTCCAAGCAGGATATTGCGACGATTGACGGCACGGCTACCGGTATCGTCGGTGACGCCTTCGCTATGGTTTTTATTCTTATCTTCGCTGGACATTTCAACTCTCCGCTGGTTGCACGACGGCAAAATCAACAGGTAGGTGAGCTCCTGACGACGCACCTGAACCCGAGGTGGCTGGTGGAGGTATCGATCGCCTCGGCATGCCGCGCCGCCGGGCGATAACGGCGGCAATAGTTTGGCGCGCACAGATGCGAACCGCCCTTGATCACCTTGCGCGGAATTTTGATATTCGGTTGGCTATGGTCGAAGCTCGCCTCTTCGCGACCGCCGCGCGGGTTTTCCGGAATGCAACACGACTTCGGCGCGTCGGCCTCGTGCTTCGGAGAATACCAATCGGCCGTCCATTCCCAGACGTTGCCGATCATGTCGTGGACACCGTAACCGTTCGACGGAAAAGCCGTCACCGGCGAGGTACGCTCGTAGCCGTCGGCGTTGAGGTTCTGTCCGGGAAATTCACCCTGCCAGGTGTTGGCCATATGTGCGCCGCCGGGCAGAAATTCGTCACCCCAGGCAAACTCGGCGCCGTCGAGACCGCCACGCGCGCAAAATTCCCATTCGGCCTCGGTCGGCAGATCCTTGCCCGCCCATTGCGCGTAGGCGAGCGCGTCGGAGAACGAGACATGCACGACCGGATGGTGATCGAGCACATTGATGTTGCTCTTCGGCCCATAGGGGTGGCGCCAGTCGGCGCCTTTCATGAAATCCCACCACTGGCTCCAGTCGCGCAAACTAGCCACCCGTGGCGGCGGCGAGAACACCAGCGAGCCGGCGTAGAGCATGTGCGGCAGCGCGCCGCGATAATCCTTCGGGTCGGGTGGAATCTCGGCAAACGTCCGGTGGCCAGTCGTCCTGATGAATTCCTTGAACTGGAGGTTCGTCACCGGTGTGCGGTCGATCCAGAAGCCATCCACCGTCACGCGGTGGACCGGCGCCTCTTCGGGATAATGATGGTTCGATCCCATACGGAACGTGCCGCCGGGAATCCGGACCATCTCATTGGTCCGGCTATCCTGCAACGGTCGTTCGTTCAGCCCGATCTCGGTACGCAGCAACGTCATGGCACCGGCTCCAGACGATGGCCCGCTACCGGCAGTAATCCCAGAAGCCCTGCGTGCGCGATGGGTCCGTGTAGTACCAGCACATGCCTGGAGCGGGAGCAGCGCCCGCCCAAGCAGCGGCCGTAGCGGCGGTTACAAAGCCGATCGCAGCGCCGGCAGCGATGGCTCCGCCCCTGGGCCAATAGTACCGACCGGGCCGTGCCCAGCGTACGCCGCCACCGGCATAGCCCGGACGCACTACGGCGCCCCGGCGCACCACGGTGCGGCTTGCCACGCCGCCGCGCGGCCCTACGACGGTGGTCCGGCGCACCGCGCCGCCACCGCGACGCACAACGACGTCGATGACAGAACTCTCCTGCTTGATCTGGTATCCCAGCACACCGGCTGGGCCGGCATTGATGGCGGAGGCCGTCGGCCCGGTGACCGCAAGGACCGTCAGGCCAAGAGCGATTGCTACGCTCGAACGGCGGATTACCGTTATTTTTACAAGACTTCTTACGACCGATCGCATTTCAGACGCCCTTCCATATTTCAGTCTTAAGTTGAACCACCGCGCGTATTGGCCGGTATCCTTTCCCAACGTCTTTTGGATTGCCATAGGTTTTCAGCGTAACAGAAGTCCGCGCGCATGTGATGTACGATTTGTGCCATTTTTTAGCACTCGCTCTAAAATTGAGATGTCGTTGTCGCGTCGGAATGTCGCATAGAAATAACCGGACTCCGATTTGCGATCATGCATTGCGCCTTGGGGAATCGAGGTAGGCAAATGCGACATCGTGTTACCGCCGCACTTGCGGTCGGCGCGCTGCCTTGCCTGAACGATGCACCGGCCAACGCGGCCGAAGGCGGCATCGGCGCCTACCTGATGGGATCGCGCTCGAACGGCGCCGGAGTGGGCAGTAACCAAATATCGCAGCAAGCAATTCACCATCGGCCTGGTCGGCTATTATTACCAGCAACTCACGCCCGATACCGGCACGGGCCGCGGGCCTTGGATCGTTCGAGGGACGGGTGGTCGCGCTCGGCGGCGCCATTGGCTACACGTTTGAAATCGGCAAGCTGCCGGTCTCGACGCGGCTCAAGGTCTTTCGCGAGTTCGACGCCGTCAACCATCTGGAGGGAACGGCGGGCTTCTTCACGGTGTCGTTGCCGCTCGCCATCGATGCCTCGGTTTCATCCGCCACCACGGGGAAAGCCATCAAGGCGAGGTTCTGAGGTCGGACAGAACCGATGGGGCAGTCCACACCGATACAAGTCCGCGGTCCGCGGCTCTCAGAGAAACATCGTGCAAATCGACTGCGGACGCATGCGCGGTCAACTCACCCACACCCGCACGCGACGAGCATCACGGCAGGTACGAAGGAGGCGCGTCGTTTGCGGTCATCTCGTTTTCGTCGGGCCGGTGGGCTTTCTTCAGCGAACGCGATTGTGTGACGTTCGCTCCGCTATCCAAAACAGCGATCCAGCTAGTTCCTGGCCGGAGCCATTGCCGCCGCCGACCGTGCCGGCCTGGGCCTGCCGGGCTCGGCAACCGGAGCAGGTGCGCGCGAGTGCATGATTGCGGCGTCGATCTCGGCAATCACGCGGCGCTGGATCGCCTCGTTCTTGTCGATCGAGATGTGGCCGACGCCGGACCCGCGGACGTCGACATTGTCGAGCTTGCCGCGGAAACCGTCCGCGCGCTTCACCGGTTCGCCGGGGCCGTCGCCGATGTAGATGTTGATGTAACGCTCCGCGCCGGTCGAGAGCTTGGTCTTGAACACGGAGTCGAGCCCGATCGCGAGCTTCACGGGAACGCCAAGACGGTTGAGCTTGGCGATCATGTCCGGCAGCGCGGTCGCGCCGGAGGAGTGCCCGACCAGCACGATGGTCTTGAGCCGCCCGGCCTTGTAGGCGATGGCGGCTTCATCCGCGAGCGAGGACCAGGACACAAAGTTCGAGACGGTCACCGGGATGCCCTGCGCCTGGAGCCGGGCGCCGATCGTATCGAGCCCGAGCGAGAAGATGTTGAGCACGCCGCGGAGCAGGTAGACATGCGTGGTCGCGGCCGCGGACTGGCTCGGAGCCGCGTGGGCGGTGGTCGGGCTCATGGCAACAGCTGACAGCAGGAGCAGGCTCATCGCCCACACACGGAGAGCAGACAACTGGCTGGTGCCGGCGGTGTGACGGCCGTTCGGTCTCATCGATCTTTTCCCCGGGGAATACGCTTCGCGATTGGCCGGAATCGTAGCCATGGCCTGCTCGCAGACGCAACAAAGAGCCGCGTGAACGACGATCTTAGCAGCAAGCCGTGACCATCGCGCAACACTTGCCCGAAACCTGCCACGGAAGGGCCTGCTTTGAGACCATCTTTCTCTCGGCAATTGCAGCCGGGCAAGGGCATTCCTATCTGAGGGCTCCGCTGACCGCCCTTCCCGGCTGGTTCCAGCCTCCCTCCCCAGCATTCAGCCCCTCAGACTTGCGGCCATCATGTCCTCCATCATTTCCGTCGCCAATTTGTCGAAGACCTATGGGTCCGGCTTCAAGGCGCTCAACAACGTCAATCTCGACATCAAGCCCGGCGAAATCTTCGCATTGCTCGGTCCCAACGGCGCCGGCAAGACCACGCTGATCTCGATCATCTGCGGCATCGCCAATCCGAGCGAAGGCAAGGTTCTGGTCGGCGGCGAGAACATCCAGACCTCCTATCGCAAGGCGCGCTCGCTGATCGGGCTGGTGCCGCAGGAATTGCATACCGACGCCTTCGAGAGCGTCTGGGCGACCGTGAGCTTCTCCCGCGGCCTGTTCGGCAAGCCGAAGAATCCTGCGCACATCGAGAAGGTTCTGAAAGACCTCTCGCTGTGGGACAAGAAGGACAGCAAGATCATCACGCTCTCCGGCGGTATGAAGCGCCGCGTGATGATCGCGAAAGCGCTGTCGCACGAGCCGCAGATCCTGTTCCTGGACGAGCCCACCGCCGGCGTCGACGTCGAGCTGCGCAAGGGCATGTGGGAAGTGGTGCGCACGCTTCAGCAATCCGGCGTCACCATCATCCTGACCACGCATTACATCGAGGAAGCCGAGGAGATGGCTGACCGCATCGGCGTCATCAACAAGGGTGAGATCGTGCTGGTCGAGGACAAGGCCACCTTGATGCAGAAGCTCGGCAAGAAGCGGCTGACGCTGCATCTGCAAGGCAAGCTCGATGCGCTGCCGGAGAGCCTTGGCCATTACGAGCTCGACCTCTGCGATGGCGGCGCGACGCTGGTCTACGACTACGACACCAAGGGCGAGCGTACCGGCATCACCAGCCTGCTCGGCGACCTCCGCACCGCCGGCATCCGCTTCAACGATCTCGACACGACCCAATCGTCGCTCGAGGACATCTTCGTCGACCTCGTGAGGGCGTCATGAACTACCGGGCTGTCCGCGCCATCTATCTGTTCGAAATGGCGCGCACCTGGCGCACGCTGCTGCAAAGCATCGTCTCGCCGGTGGTCTCGACCTCGCTGTATTTCGTGGTGTTCGGCGCCGCGATCGGCTCGCGCATCAGCCAGGTCGAGGGCGTCAGCTACGGCACCTTCATCGTGCCGGGCCTGATCATGCTCTCGGTGCTGACGCAGAGCATCGCCAACGCCTCGTTCGGCATCTACTTCCCGAAATTCACCGGCACGATCTACGAGATCCTGTCGGCGCCGATCTCCTATTTCGAGATCGTGCTCGGCTATGTCGGCGCGGCCGCGACCAAGTCGATCATCCTCGGCCTGATCATCCTCGCCACGGCCGGCCTGTTCGTGCCGCTGCACATCCATCATCCGGTCTGGATGCTGGCCTTCCTGGTGCTGACGGCGGTGACGTTCAGCCTGTTCGGTTTCATCATCGGCATCTGGGCCGACGGCTTCGAAAAGCTGCAGATGATCCCGATGCTGGTGGTGACGCCGCTGACGTTCCTCGGCGGCAGCTTCTATTCCATCGACATGCTGCCGCCCGCCTGGCACACGGTGGCGCTGCTCAATCCGGTCGTCTATCTGATCTCCGGCTTCCGCTGGAGCTTTTACGAGATCGCCGATGTCAGCGTGTCCGTCAGCGTCGGCATGACGACGGCGTTCCTGATAATCTGCCTGGTGGCGATCTGGTGGATTTTCCGGACGGGGTATCGGTTGAAGAATTGACCCTGGCCGTCATTCCGGGGCGCGCGCGCCTCGGAATCGCCAGCGGCTACCGATAGCAGTGGAAGCGGTTGTACCCGTCGTAATAGCCGCGGCAGCGTCGGTGGCCGCGATGGGGAATGCCGAACACACCCTCGACCGCGCCTACGGCACCGCCGACACCGGCGCCGACGACGCCTCCGACTGCACCGCCCACCGGGCCGGCAATACGATTGCCTTCATAGGAGCCTTCCTGGGCGCCGCGCACGATACCCTGGGCGTGGCCAGCTTGCGGCAGCGACAATAGCGCGAGGAGGATGGCGGCGGCTGCGAACAGCAGGCGGAGGGGCAGACCCGCCGGCGATGACGCGGCGGCGATGCGGGCTTTGTTCATCTTCAATCCCAAGGAAAACATAAAGGGTAACGGCGGCGGGCGCCGCCAGTCGAGCGTGGCCACAGTCAACGCACCGAGCGGCCAAATGGTTGCGCCTTTGTGACGAATTGTCGGCGTTGTGAACGCATCCCCGCTCGCGAAAATGTCAGCACCGCCGCTGGCTTTGCGGCACAAAGCGGCCTTGCTTACGCCGGGCGTCCCGTTAACGATGGGCGAGGCAGGCCGCTGGAACGAAAGCCGGATTGCAGGCATAGTGCACGCCGGGGACGGAGAGCCGCGGCGCCTAGCGTGAACAGGCCGGAGGCCAGAAGTCAGATGCGTTCGTTCTTTATTGTTTTCACCTCGCTGATGCTTTTGACCGCGGGCACCGCGCAGGCCAAGGTCGAGATCACCATCGACAAGGACAATCAGCAGATGACCGTCGCCGTCGACGGCGTCGCCCGCTATCACTGGCCGGTGTCGACAGGCATCCCCTCGCGCGAGACGCCAAACGGCGCGTTCCGCACCTTCCGCATGGAAGAGGATCACTACTCCAAGGAATTCGACGACGCGCCGATGCCGCACGCGATCTTCTTCACCAAGGTCGGGCATGCCATCCACGGCACGGACTCGGTCGGCCGGCTCGGCTCGCCCGCCTCCCACGGCTGCGTACGGCTGTCGCGCCAGAATGCCACGACGCTCTACGCGCTGGTGCAGCAGCAGGGCGTGCTCAACACCACGGTGACGCTGACAGGATCGGCGCAGGTGGCGCTCGCGCGCAATCCGCGCGGCCGCAACCCCACAGCGGTGGCCCGCGCGCCGCAACCGGCCGAAGAGCAGTACGCCACATCAGGCGATCCCGTGAACCTGACGCCGCCGGCCGCACCCGCCCGCCGCTACATGCCGCAGGACGACAACTACATCTATCCCGCCGACGGCAGCGACAACGGCGCGCGCTATCCCGCGCCGCGCGCGACGAGCCGCCCGCTCTACGACGCGCAGGTCTATCAGCAACAGCCGCAGCAATACTACAATCAGGGCAACAGCCAGCAGGGCAACTACTACCAGCCGCAGCCCCGGCAGGTTTATCAGCCGCGCGGCTATTACTACCAGAACTGACGCTATCTGAACGCGGCGTTGCCGCGCTCGACGATTTTTCGCGCCGCTTGGACGAAGGCACGGGCGACCGGCTCGAGGAGCTCGGGCCCGGTCGCGGCGAGATCGTCCGACGGCGTGTGGAAAGTCCGATGGCGGCCGGCCATGCCGAGGAAATTGGCGTAGCCCGCCGCGTGCACATCGCGCAGTTCGCCGACCGCCTGCTTCTCCGTCACCAGCCGTTTTGCGCCGACCTTGGCGAAGGCTTCATCAGTCAGCGCGACGGCGGATTTGCTCAGCACGAGATAACGCTCCTCCTCAGGCCGATCGGAGCGGGCGCCCTCCGCGAAGGCGTAGCAGGCGTTCGATGAGCCGAAGTGAATCCACGCCAGTGTTTCCTTCGGCGCCGGCGCTCCGTTCTTCAGGAACAGCTCCATGCCGCCATGGCCGATCTCATGGCCGATCTCATGGCCGGCTGTCGCGATGAAGACGACATGCGCCGGCCATTTTTCGACAGCGACCGTGCGCGCCAGCGCAAGGAAGTTGGCAATGCCGGGGCCACGTTCGCACACGCAGCCAAGCACGACGGGCTGGGATCTGACCTCGAATCCGGCGGCCTTGAGCTCGGCGGCGATCCACTCGCCGGTGGCGCGATCGCCGGGCGAACCGAACCGGTGCAGACCGAAGGACGCATAACGCGTCACGTCTTCATAGAGGCTCGCACCCGAAAGCACATCCTTGGCTGCCGCCTGCCCGGCCATAAGAACCGCCATGATCGCGATGAACATATGCCGCATGTGGGTTGCTCCCGGTGCCGATCATTTTTTCTTGGCGGCCAGTTTCGGCCCTCCGCGGCCGTCGTCAACCGCCCTCGCCGAATCAAATCACTGCCGCGCTGGATGGACGCAGGCAGGATCCGACAAGAACCGCGGGGACAGAAGCGCCTCGCAAACGAGCCCAAGCGCGGAAATCGCGCCAGCCTGTGCACGGATTGAGCACTCGGACGACGCAGGAAAGCAACAGTCCCCAACCTTCAACGCTGCGGCGTTCCGGCCAAATTGACAACCAGAAGGTCGCCCGTATTGTCATTCTGATTGTTTCTGGGACATGACATGACACGCGAGCAGATTTCGGATTTCTGCGTTACCGCCCTGGCGAATATCCTGCGAATTTCGAGGGACCGAGTTGACATCGGCACGAAATTCAATCGTCTCGGCCTCGATTCGGCGATGTTGGTCTACCTGATGATGGAACTCGAGGAGAAGCTCGACCTCGAACTGTCGACGGACGACTTTTACGATCATCCGACCGTTGAGGCCTTGTCGCGATTTCTCGCTGACAAGCGTGCAATCCGCCCCGCCGCCTGAGGGCGGCTGAAGTCGGCGCAATCCACATGGAAACCTTCCGCTCGCTGGTGGCACTGCTGGCCCGGCGTGCGGCGGAGCAGGCCGACGACCGTGCCTATGTCTTCGTCTCCGATCGCGGGACGGAGGAAGCTGTGCTCACCTTCCGCCAGCTGCATGACTCCGCATCCACGCTTGCGTCGCGCCTGACCGCGGCCGCACGGCCCGGTGACCGCGCCATCCTGGTGTTTCCGCCGGGCATCGAATTCATGGTGGCGTTCTTCGGCTGCCTGATGGCCGGCATCATCGCCGTGCCGATGATGATGCCGCGGCGAAACAGCGCGCGCGATGCCAGCGCCGCCATTCTCGCCAATTGCACGCCGGCGCTGGCCCTGACCAATTCGGCCGTCGCGCTCCGTGGTGAACTGAGAGCACGCTTCGCGCAGGAGAACATTCGCTGGATCGAAGTCGATCTCGCCGTGGCCGACGGTGAGACATTCGAACTTCCCGAGCCGGCGTCTGACGACACCGCCTTCCTGCAATATACCTCCGGCTCTACCTCCGAGCCCAAAGGCGTGATGGTGAGCCACGCCAATCTGCTCGCCAATCTCGAGATGATCCGGATCGCGCTCGGCAACACCCGGCAATCGACTTACGTCAATTGGGTGCCGCTCTATCACGACATGGGGCTGATCCTGAACGCGCTGCAAGCACTCTATGTCGGCGCGACCTGCGTGCTGATGGCGCCGAACGCGTTCATGCAGCGGCCGCTCGGCTGGCTGCGCGCGATCTCGCACTATCGCGCGGAAGTCGCGTGCAGCCCGAACTTCGGCTTCGACCTCTGCGTCAACCGCTTCCGCGCCGATCAGATGGAGGGCATCGAGCTGTCCTCGCTCAGGATCGCGCTGAACGGCGCAGAGCCGGTGCATGCGGGAACCATCGAACGGTTTATCCAGACATTTGCGCCGCACGGCTTCGATCCGCGCGCGATGTATCCCGCCTACGGCATGGCGGAAGCGACGCTCCTGATTTCCGGCGGACACCGCGGCGGCGGTCATGTCACACGCAGCGTGAGCCGCACGGCGCTTCAGGCGCACGCGGCGGAGACGCCTTCCGATGCGGAAGACACGCAAGTCGCCGTCGGCTGCGGGCGCGCACTCACCGGCGAGCGGATCGCCATCGTGAACGCGGACGACCGCACACGCCAGCCCGCCGACCGCGTCGGTGAGATATGGGTGAATGGCGCCAATATTGCCCGCGCCTATTGGCGCAACGACGAGGCGACGCGCGAGGGGCTCAATGCGCAGATTGCCGGCGAAGGCGGGCCGTGGCTGCGCACAGGCGACCTCGGCTTCGTCGACGTCACAGGCGAACTGTTCGTCACGGGTCGGATCAAGGACCTCATCATCATCCGCGGCATCAACCATTATCCGCAGGATGTCGAGCGCACGGTGCAATCGCTCGACGGAGCTTTGCGCGAAAACTGCGGCGCGGCGTTCTCGGTGCAGGACGAGAGCGGCGAAGAGACGCTCGTCATCGTCCAGGAGATCGAGCGCACCGCGCGCCACACGATCGACACCGAAGCGATCAAGGGCCTGATCCGCGAGGCTGTCGCCGACCACCATGAGCTCTCCGCGCGCCACATCGCGCTGATCCGTCCCGGCGCGCTGCCGAAGACCACCAGCGGCAAGATCCAGCGCAAGCTGGCGCGCAGGCTCTGGCTCGACGGTGGCTTCGAGGGGATTGGCTGAGCCGGCTCAGAAATCGATCTTCGCACCCTCCCCGTCGCGCAGGCTCGCAGCGATCCCCTGCTCGAGCTTGCGCGCCAGGATCGCGCGATAGTGGATGAAGTCGGCAAAATTGGCGCGGTCGCGCGTGAGATCGTTGTCGATGCGATAGCTGATGAAATTGCTGCGCGGCCGGCCCGCGACCACCTGTTTCAGCGCGGCGTCGCAGGCGCTGCGCTCCAGGGCGGTTTCCGTACCGGGCTTCGGCACCGTGGTTGCGAGGGTCGGCGGCACGATGATCACGATCGGCACATCGGCCGGCAATGTCCTGACGGTATGTGCCAGCACAGCGATCTCTGGAAATGTCGCCCGCATCTCGGCGGACAAGGACGGCGCCGGATCCCTGGGCCAGCCGACTTCCTTGAATTGACCCGGCGGCCAGATATCCTCGTAGCTGACAAAGCCGTCGGGGTTCATCCGTGGTCGCCGGCCGAGCCCGATACTGATCCGTTGAAAAGCCTGCTCGATCGCCTGCCAGGAGATCAGACGGGCAGCGTAAGTGACGACGCTTCTGTCATAGAGCCAGTCGGGAAACGGGACGCCGCCCACCTCCTTCGCCCGCGCATGCTCGCACCAGCCGGGGTCGGCCACGATCACCAGTGCGCCGACCTCCCGGTGATTCCGGAGGAAGAAGTCCAGCACCGCAAGCTCCTGGCGGGGAAACGCACCGGTCATGTAGAGCTGCACGAATCGCAGGCCGGTCGCACGCGACAATTCCGTCGGCTCGATCATCTGCGCTGTCGAATTGCCCAGGATGGCAGCATTGAAATCCGGATTCCTGGCGCGGCTCGCGGCCGTGATTTGGGTAAGCCGATTGTCGACGCCGTCGATGCCGAGCAGGCCGAGCTTGCCGCTGTCATAGGGATCGACCGCCACCATCAGTGCGAGCACCAGCAGCGCAGCGCCGATCAGCGTGCCCAGGCACGCGAGCAGGCTCCGGCCCCAGCCGGGGTCGGTCTCAGAACTTGAAGTAGACGAAGTCATGGAGATCCCGACCACCCATGTGGAGCAGCAATGCGAATAGCCCAAGACCGAGCAGACCCGCGAGCCACGGATTGGGACGGCGCGTGAGCACCGCCACGATGTCCTGGCTCGCTGGCAGCAGGAAGGCGAAGAGCGGCGCTGCGATCAGCGGCCACAAATGCTTTCCGCGCTCGAGCGGCAGCGGCAAAACCAGTCCGGCAAAGACATGCCAGGCCGCTTCCACCGATCCCGCACGGAAGATCACGCCGGTCGCGAGCACGAACAGCACGGTGAGCGCCCAGCCGAGCCATGACGGCAAATCCGGGCCATAGCGGCGCCACAGCGTGCAGGCGACCAGTGCAAGCCCGTGCAGCACGCCCCACAGCACGAAGGTCCAACTCGCGCCGTGCCACAGGCCGCACAGCGCCATCGTGATCATCATCGCGGCGAAAAACTGGACGGGAAGCCAGCGCCGCGGCAGCAGGCGCAGATTGACCAGCGGATAGAACACGTAATCGCGCAGGAACAGCATCAGGGTGATGTGCCAGCGCTGCCAGAAATCCTGGATGTTGGTCGAGCGCAGCGGCGCATTGAAATTGTATGGCAGCCGCACGCCGAACAGCAGGCCAAGGCCGATCGCGATGTCGGAATAGCCGGAGAAATCGAACAGTATCTGGAAGGAGAAGCAGAAGGCGAGCCAGGCATCGCCGCTCGGGAGCGGCCCGTTCGCTGCCTGGGTGTAGATGGGATCGAGCAGATGCGCGATGCCGTCGGCGATCACGACTTTCTCGAACAGGCCGATCGCAATGAAGCAGGTCGCGACGCAGAACTGACGCTGCCAGCCCGGCACGTAGACCTGCCTGCCGAACTGATGCATCACCTCCGACCAGCGCGCCAGGGGGCCGGCGATCGCCTGCGGGAAGAAGGCGATGTAGAGCGCGTAGCGGTCGAGCGCATAGAGCGGCGCCCTGCCGCGCTTCAGATCGACCAGATACATGATGTGGTGGAAGGTGAAGAAGGAGATGCCGAGCGGCAGTCCGATGTCGAGCGCCGGCAGCGTGGTACCGAGCACGAGGCCGAGATTGGCGAGAAGGAAGTTGGCGTATTTGAACAGCGCCAGCACCGCGAGATCGAGCACGATCACGAGCGTCAGCAGCGTCGGCCACTTCACGCGCCCATAGGCGACCGAGGCAAGCCAATTGATCGCGATCGAGCCGATCAGGAGCAGGATGAAGGACGGGCTGCCCCAGGCATAGAAGGCGAGCGACAGCGCGACCTGCACGGCGATGCGCAAATGCGGATAGGGATCGGCCAGGCGGTAGATCAGCAGCGCCGCCGGCAGGAAGACCAAGAGAAAGGGATAGTCGTTGAACAGCATCGGTTCAAAGCTGAGCCATCGCCGGCGTTGCGCCGGCCGATGATGCTCAGCCCGTTTCCAGGTCGGGCGTCGCGTCGCCCGGCTGCCGCGACATGCGCCGGGCGATCTTCTCCTCGCTGGGCACCTTGACGTCCCAGGCTAGTCCGAGCGCTTCCAGTGCGCGGATGAAGATAAAGCCGGGATCGAACTCGAACCAGCGCAGGCCGAAGGCCGCGGAATACGGAAAGGCATGGTGATTGTTGTGCCAGCCCTCGCCCCAGGCGAGCCAGGCCATCACGCCGAGATTCCTGCTGTTGTCGTCACGGGTGACGAAGGGCTGCGCGCCAAAGCTGTGCATGACGGAGTTGATGGCGGACATGGTCTGCTCGACCACGAACATGCGCACCACGCCGCCCCAGAGCAAGCCGGTCAGCGCGCCCCACAGGCTCATGGTGGCAAGGCCGCCGATCGCGGCCGGCAGCACCAAGCCGAGACCGACCCAAGTGTAATAGTAGCTGTTGACGGCAACCAGCCTGCGATCCGCCATCAGATCCGGGACATAGTGCGCGACGTTGGGATAATCGTGCGCGATCATCCAGGTCAGGTGCGCGTGCAGGAAGCCGCGCAGGCGGCCGAACGGACCGTCGCCATGCAGCCGCGGCGAATGCAGATCGCCATCGTGATCAGACAATTCATGATGCCGGCGGTGCATTGCCGCCCAGGACAGCATGGGACCGCGGCCTGCCATCGATCCCATCACGGTCAGGATCGCGCTCATTGCCGTAGAGGTCGCGAAGGCGCGGTGGGTGAAGAGGCGGTGATAGCCGACGGTGAGGCCGAGGCCGGTGACCAGCCAGAAGCCGAAGAACAGGCCGAGCTCCATCGCACCGATCGGGCGGTAGAACAGAAGGGCCAGTGCCGCCAGCGTGCCGGCCAAGGGCAAAACGTCGAAAAGGATGAAATGCCGCCGCTGCATCCGATGAAAATGCCGGCTGCGGATAATGCGGTGATCGCGTTTCTGTTGCACGTCGGGATTCCAGGGCAGCTTCCATGAGTACATACCCGCCGGGCGAGCGCAACCCAAGCCACCCCCCAAGGTTTCAACAGGCGCGAAAGCCTATAGAATGGATCCGCCGCGCCGAAATGCGTTCAGATTCGGCCCTTTTCCGCTTGCCCTGCGAGCCACCATGCCATCACGTGCTGCGACAATCTTGACCGTGCTGTTACTTCTCATTGCGGGAAAGGCCATGGGATCTGATTCGGGATTTGATTCGGGATTCGACCTCGAGGCCCATCGCGGCGGCCGGGCACTGTTGCCGGAAAACACTCTTCGGGCCTTCGCCAATGCGCTGTCGATGGGCGTGGGCACGCTGGAGCTCGACGTCGGCATTACCGCCGACGGCGAGGTCGTCGTCTCGCATGAGCGCGGGCTGAATCCCGATCTGGCGCGGGATGCGAGCGGCACCTATGTCGCCCCGCCCGGCACGCCTTTCGCAAGATTGCGTTTCGCCGAGGTCAGGACCTACGACGTCGGCCAGATCCGGCCAGACAGCCCTTACGCCAAGCAATTCCCCAACCAGCGCGCCGTGCCCGGGACACGCATTCCGACCTTGAGCGAGCTGTTCACGCTGGTGCGCAAATCCGGCAACACGCGCGTGCGCTTCAACATCGAGACCAAGATCGATCCGAACCATCCGGACGAGACGCTCGATCCGCAAGCTTTCGTCACCAAGCTGCTCGGGCTGATCGAAGCCGAAAAATTCTCCGATCGCGTCATGATCCAGTCGTTCGACTGGCGAACCCTGCAGCTCGTCCAGCAGCGGGCACCGAAGATGCCGACGGTGTACCTGACGCTCCAGCGCGGCTCGGGCCAGACGGTGGCGCTGGACAAGGCGACCAGCTGGACGGCGGGATTCAGCCCGGCCGACCACGGCGGCTCGCTGCCGCGAACGATCAAGGCTGCGGGCGGCGCGATCTGGTCGCCCTATTTCGGCGATGTGACCACAGCGCTCGTCTCGGAGGCGCACGGGCTCGGGCTGCGCGTCGTGGTCTGGACCGTCAACAAGCCCGAAGACATGGCGCTCATGATCGAGATCGGCGTCGACGGCATCATCTCCGACAGGCCCGACCTGCTGCGACAGGTCGCAGGCGAGAAGGGAATTGCGTTGCCCGCGGGGACACCGGTGGAGCCGTAGAAGCGGCCCCTACTCCCCGTCCCGCAAACGCCGGTACAGCGCGCCCAGAATATTGGAGTAATCGTCGGTCCAGACCCGCACCCTGTCGTCGGCTTCGGTCTGCTCCCAAACTTTCGACGATGCGAGCCTGCCGACATCTTCCTCCTCGCGGGCGGAGATGACGACGTCGGTCGAGAAGATGTAGTCACCATCGCGGCCGGAATCCTCGTTGTAGACCCAGCTCTTGAGATCGTTGGCGTCGGCGATGCCGACCACGACAGTCTCGAGATCAAGGTGCCGGTTGGAGACGTGCATCACCACGGCGCCGTGCGGAGCGAGCTTGTCCTTGTAGATCTTCATCGCCTCTTCGGTCGCAAGATGGATCGGGATGGCATCCGACGAATAGGCATCGACGATAATGAGATCGTAGGCACCGTCGGGCTCCTTCGCGAAGGTGAGGCGGGCATCGCCGATCACCGGCTTCAAATCCGGCAGGCAACTCGAGATATAGCGGAAATTCTTCGGATCACGGGCGGCATCGACCATGGACTGATCGATCTCGAAGAATGTCCAGCTCTCGCCGGGCTCGGCGGCGCAGGCGAGCGTGCCCGATCCGACGCCGATCGCGGCGACCTTCAGCGGCACGCCCTTGCGTTCCCGGATCGCGCTGACGGCCTGACCGATGCCGCCGTCCTTGTGATAATAGGTGATCGGTTCGGGCCGCCCGGTGACCGGCGTGCCGTCATTGTTGAGGAAGCGCTCGGCGCCGTGGATCGTGGTACCGTGCATCAAGACGTGGAAATAGCCGCCGGGCGTCACCACGATCTTGTGCACGCCGAAGAAGCTGCGCACCGTGGTGACACGGCCTTCGTCCGCCGGATAAATGCGGATCAGCGCCAGCGCCAGCGCGACGGTGGCGAAGATCTTCCAGCGGCCGGCGTTGACCGCCAGGACCAGCAACGCGGCGAGCACGCCGACGCTACCGGCCACCCAGACGCGGTGATCCTCGAACCAGGCCGACAGCCCCCCCGCCGTAATGGACGGCGCAACGAGCACGACGGCGAGCGCGGCCAGCGCCAGCCAGTACCATTTGACGATGCCCGCCAGCCGCTCGCTCGCGGGCGGCCGGCACAGCGCGGCAAGCGCAACCAGGATCGGATATTCGGCGATCCAGGAGAAGGTAAAGGGCGCAACGAGCCCTGCAAACAGGCCGCCGACCATGCCGCCGAACGACAGCGCGACATAGAATCCGGTGAGATATTTGGCGGCCGGCCGGGTCCGCGCCAGTTCGCCGTGGCAGGCCATGGCGATGACGAAGAAGCACAATTGATGGCCGCCAAGCGTCAGCAGAAGGTTCTGTTCGCCGCCGAACGCCAGCAGGAAGACAACGCCCGCGATCGCGACCGGCTGGAGCATCAGTATCCATTTGTGCGGCAGCAGCGGCCGCGATTGGAACACCACCACCCAGGTCAGGAGGTACAGCGACAGCGGCAGCACCCACAGCAATGGCGCCGCCGCAACGTCGGTCGAGATGTGCGCGGTGACGGCGATCAGCAGACCGGACGGCACTCCAGCGAGAAAGATCCAGCGCAGCCGGGTCAGGAAACCCGGCGCCGGAGCATTCAGATCCTCGGTTCGCGCATCGACCATTGCGAGCTTCGGCGAGCGCAATAACAGCACACCGCATGCGGCGATCAGGAGGATCAGAATGCCATAACCGCCGGTCCAGAGCCGGTTCTGCGTGTGCAGCGTGAACATTGGCTCCAGCAGAAACGGATAGGATAGCAGGGCGAGGAAGCTGCCGATGTTGGAGGACGCATAGAGGAAATATGGATCGTGTCCGGCAGGATGCCCGGTGCGGACGAACCAGGCCTGCAACAACGGATTGTTGGCGGCGAGCGCGAAGAACGGCAGCCCGATCGAGATCACGAACAGGCCGAGCAGCCAGATCGCGTAGCCCGAAGCGGGCGGATCGCCATAGGCGGAGGCGATGCCGAGCGGCAACGTGACGAACGCCGTAATCAGCAGCAGGAGATGCACCACCACCGGAACGATGCGGTTCCTCACCTGCATCAACAAATGCGCATAGGCGTAGCCCGCCAGCAGCAGCGACTGGAAGAACACCATCGCCACCGACCACACCGCCGGGGAGCCGCCGAGCCGCGGCAGCACCATTTTCGTGAACAGCGGCTGCACCGAGAACAGCAGTAGCGCGCTGACGAAGATCGCGGCGGTGTAGACCGTCAGCAGCAGCCGGTTGCGTGACGAGGACGGCTGCTCCGTGGCGGCGGGTTGCACGATCGAATCCATGGAAGCTCCAGCAAGAACGTTTTCCAGCGAAATGGGCACCGGTTCGTGCGCGAAAACGCGTCGGATTACTCCTCCGGCGGGCACCGGACGCGCGCAATGGAGCACACGACGCCTGAACGGGCAATAAAGGGTGTCGTGATGTTGCAGCGGAGAATGCTTGATATACAGATGTCATTCCGAACCTGGTCGTCAGACCGTCCCGGAATGAATGTGGAACAGCTTGGCGCCTTCATGATCGAAACCGACGTCATCATCATCGGCGCTGGCCACAACGGCCTGACCTGCGCGGCCTATCTCGCGATGGCCGGCTTGCGCGTGCACGTGGTCGAGCGCCGCAAGGTGGTTGGCGGGGCCGCGGTCACGGAGGAGTTTCATCCGGGCTTCCGCAATTCGGTCGCTGCCTACACCGTGAGCCTGCTCAATCCGCAGGTGGCCCGTGACCTCAAGCTGGCCGAGCAGGGCCTGCGGGTCGTCGAGCGGCGCGCGCAGAATTTCCTGCCCGCGCCCGACGGCAGTTATCTCCTCACCGGTGAAGGACGGACGAAGGCGTCCGTCGCACGGCTGAGCGCCCATGACGCAAACGCGCTCGACGGATTTTCGCGCGAGCTGGAAGAGATCGCCGACGTGCTCAGGCAATTCGTGCTGCGCGCGCCGCCCAATATGCTCGACGGTTTTGGCACGCCTGCGATCCGCGAGGCCGTGAATGCATTCCAGAGCGCCAACATCCTGCGCGGGCTGACACTGGAGCAGAGCCGCAATCTGCTCGATCTCTTCACCCGCTCGGCCGGCGAGATGCTGGACGAACGTTTCGAGCACGATCTGGTCAAGGCGCTGTTCGGCTTCGACGCCATCGTCGGCAACTACGCCAGCCCCTACGCCGCGGGCTCGGCCTATGTGATGCTGCATCACGCCTTCGGCGAGGTGAACGGCAAGAAGGGTGTCTGGGGCCACGCCATCGGCGGCATGGGCGCGATCACGCAAGCCATGGCGCGCGCCGCGCGCGACCGCGGCGTTGTGATCGACACCGATGCGGGCGTGCGCGAGGTCATCGTCGAGCGCGACCGCGCGGTCGGCGTGGCGCTGGAGAACGGGACGACCATCCGCGCGAAATATGTCGCGGCCAGCGTCAATCCGAAGCTGCTCTATACGCGGCTGATCGCCGCCGATGCCCTGCCCCAAAACTTCCTCGACCGCATCCGGCACTGGAAGAACGGCTCCGGCACCTTCCGCATGAACGTGGCGCTGGACCGTCTGCCCTCCTTCACGACGCTGCCAGGCGACGGCGATCATCTCACCTCGGGCATCATCCTGGCCCCGAGTCTCGGCTACATGGACCGCGCCTTTCTCGATGCCCGCGCGCACGGCTGGAGCCGAGAGCCTGTCGTGGAAATGCTGATCCCCTCCACGCTCGACGACACGCTCGCGCCCGCAGGGCAACATGTCGCGAGCCTGTTCTGCCAGCATGTCGCGCCGGAGCTTCCCGATGGAAAGTCGTGGGACGACCATCGCGACGAGGTGGCCGACCTCATGATCGCGACGGTGGACAAATACGCGCCGGGTTTTGCGACAAGCGTGCTCGGCCGCCAGATCCTGTCACCGCTCGACCTTGAACGGCAGTTCGGCCTGTTGGGAGGCGACATCTTCCACGGCGCGCTGACGCTGAACCAGCTGTTCTCGGCGCGGCCGATGCTAGGCCACGCCGATTATCGCGGGCCCCTGAAGGGCCTTTATCACTGCGGCTCCGGCGCCCACCCCGGCGGCGGCGTCACCGGCGCCCCCGGCCACAACGCCGCGCAGGCGATCCTGAGGGATCACCGGTCGCTGTTCGGAAGCCGTGGATAGGCCTGTGGACGAGCTGTGGACAGGCTGTTGGTAGCGCGGTGAAAGAGCGGTGGGTTGCCCGTCTCGGCCCGCCGGGCCAAGCTGGGCACAAGTCGGTGGAAAATCTGGGGATGAGTACGGGATAAGGCCGTGGACAATGTCCGGAGAACGAGCGGATAGCCTGTGGGCATCACCTTCGAAAACCAGTCCCCAAAACGACTTCGCCCGCCAGGGGCAATCCCCCGACGGGCGCTGGTCGAAATCAGTCTTATGAAGAAAGTAACGTCGCTGAAAAATGGGAGGCGGAAATTACTTCAAGGAGGTGCTAATCGAAGTGAACTTCTCGTTCATCGTGGTACCCAGGCTGTTCACCACCGTGATGATCGCCAGCGCGATACCGGCTGCGATCAGGCCGTACTCGATTGCGGTTGCACCCGAATCGTCGGACCAGAACTTCAAAATCATGCGCTTCAAGTTTCGCCTCCATTTCCATTTCAAGCTGTGTTGGTTGACCTCAACGTCCGGAAATATACGGAGCACAACCTGCGGTCGGGTTAACCCCAAGATTGCAAGTTGTGCGAAAAATTGCGAACAAAAGTTCCAAAAATTGAACCGGACAGAACCCTAGGATGCAGTCTTCCCCCACCCATCGCGCCAGCTTTTCGATCGGCAGCGAGATCGCCGCCAAGCGTGTTGTGGACGTGCTCAACGAGGTGTTTTTCGAGGGCGATGCGGCGGTCGCCGCCTTCGAGCAGCCGAACGGACAATGGGACGTCGCGCTGCATTTCGCGGACGCGCCGGACCAGGCATGGCTGCGCGAACTCATTGCAACCTCAGCAGGAAACGAGTTCGCGGCAACGCTCGCCTTCGACACGATCGAGGCCAAAGACTGGGTCAAGGCGAGCCTGGAAGATCTCGTCCCGGTGCCGGCTGGGCGCTTCGTCGTCCATGGCAGCCACGACCGCGACCGCGTGACGCCAAACAAGCTCGCCATCGAGATCGAGGCGGCCCTCGCCTTCGGCACCGGGCATCACGGCACCACGCGCGGCTGTTTACTGCTGCTTGACCATGTCCTGAAGAGCTCCCGGCCAAGGAACCTGCTCGACCTCGGCACCGGGACCGGCGTGCTGGGAATAGCGGCGGCGAAGGCGCTGCATCGCACCGTGCTGGCCTCCGACATCGACCCGGCCTCGGTACGGGTAGCAGCCGAGAACGCCTCCCTGAATGAGGTTGGTCACCAAATGCGGCTGATCTGCGCCACCGGCTTCGCCGCGCCTGATTTTGGCAGATGCGGCCCCTTCGACCTGGTGCTGGCCAACATCCTTGCCAATCCGTTACGACAATTGGCGGGCCCGATGACGGCCCACCTCGCGCCCGGCGGACGCGTCATCCTCTCCGGCCTGTTGACACACCAGGCCCCCGCCGTGATCGCCGCCTACCGCGCGCGCGGCCTCGTGCCGCTGAAGCATTTGCGGATCGAAGGGTGGAGCAGCCTGTTGCTGCGGAAGCTTTCGTAGGGTGGATTGGCGCTGCGTTCGGCGCCGCACTACTTCGCAGGCTTCTCGTCACGGCGCGTCGATGCGCGCAACGCCCGCTTTGCGCGGCGTTCGGCGAAACGGTCTATCATCTGGCTGAGGAGGCCGCGCGGCTTCTTCGGTGTCGCCGCAACCGGGGCGCGGCGCACCGGCGGCGGAATCTTCTCAAACGTGAACGCTGGCATCGTGTGTCCCCTCGCCGTTGAGACGAACCACTTGCTCGAATTTCCCTGTTATCCGGACGAAGCGCAACTGCTGCATCCTGTACTCCACTCAATTCGAATGGAACTTGTTCAAGCACAGTCCATGCCAGATGCGGCCTCGAATGCGTCTACATTGCGGACTGATCGTCATGATCCTAAAGTGATCCACCATGTTCGAAGCGCATTTCCAGACATTCGAGGAGCCTGAGGCCGGCGTCGCATTGGCGGCCCGGCTGGCCATGCTCCGTGAAGAGCTCGCCCGCCGCAAGTTGACCGGCTTCGTGATCCCGCGCGCCGATCAGCAGCAAAATGAGTATGTGCCGCCCTCGGAAGAGCGTCTGGCCTGGCTGACCGGTTTTACGGGCTCAGCGGGATTGGCGGTGGCGCTAACCCACGAGGCCGCATTGTTCGTCGATGGCCGCTACACGATCCAGGCGGCCAAGCAGGTCGATGCAAGGGCCTGGGCCGTGGAATCCCTGACCGATCCCCCGCCGGAAAGCTGGGTATCGGCACACCTGCGGGCAGGTGACCGCCTCGGATTTGATCCGTGGCTGCACACTTTTGCGGCAGCCGAGCGTTTGTCCGCCGCCTGCGCCAAGGCCGGCGCCGAGCTGGTCGCCGTCGACAGCAATCCGGTCGATGCGATCTGGCAGGACCGGCCGCAGCCGCCGATTGCGCCGGTCGCGGTGCACGGGATGCAACATGCCGGCGTCACTGAAGCCGAGAAGCTGACGCGGATCAGGAGCGAGATCGGCAAGCTCGGCGCCGAGGCGCTGGTGCTGTCCGACAGCCATGCCGTGGCCTGGACCTTCAACATCCGCGGCGCCGACGTCGCGCATACGCCGCTGCCGCTGTCCTATGCGCTGGTGCCGAAGGACGGACGGCCGACCATCTTCATCGACCACCGCAAGCTCTCCAATCTGACCCGCGACCATCTCGAGCAGTCCGCCGACGTGCGCGAGCCCGACGCGATGGCGCCGACGCTGATGGCGCTCGCCAAGAGCGGTGCATCGATCGCACTCGACAATGCGACCGCGGCCGACGCCCTCAGCCGGCTGATCACGGGCGCCGGCGGCAAGCCGGTGCGCGGCAGCGATCCGATTGCGCTGCTCAAGGCGGTCAAGAACGCGACAGAGATCAAGGGCACGCAGACGGCGCACCGGCGCGACGCCGTGGCGCTGGCGCGCTTCCTCGCCTTCATCGACCGCGAGGCGGCAAGCGGCAAGCTCACCGAGATCGACGCGGTCGAGGCGCTGGAAACATTCCGCCGCGACACCGGCGCGCTGAAGGACGTGTCATTCCCGACCATATCAGGCACGGGCCCGAACGGTGCCATCGTGCACTACCGCGTCACCCGCAAAAGCAACCGGCGGATCGTCCCCGGCGATCTCCTGCTGATCGATTCCGGCGCGCAATATGAAGACGGCACCACCGACGTCACCCGCACCATGGCGGTCGGCGACCCCACCGGCGAGATGCGCGACCGCTTCACGCGCGTGCTGCGCGGACACATCGCGATCGCACGCGCGATCTTTCCCGACGGCACCACCGGCGCGCAGCTCGACACACTCGCGCGACAATATCTCTGGGCCGCCGGCGTCGATTTCGAGCATGGCACCGGCCACGGCGTCGGCAGCTATCTCTCGGTGCACGAAGGACCGGCGAGGATTTCGAAGCTCGGCACCACACCGCTGAAGCGCGGCATGATCCTGTCCAACGAGCCAGGCTACTACAAGACCGACGGTTTCGGCATCCGCATCGAGAACCTCGAACTGGTGGTCGAAGCCGACATCAAGGGCGCGGAGAAATCGATGAACGCGTTCGAGACTCTGACCCTGGCGCCGATCGACCGCCGGCTGATCGATGTCGGCATGCTGGGCAAGGACGAGTTCGACTGGCTCAATACCTACCACGCGCGTGTGAGGGCCGAGGTCCGGCCGGCGCTGGACGAGGCGACGAAGGCCTGGCTCGATCAAGCGACGGCGGAACTGACGGCGTGAGCGCGCCGTCCCGAAGCCGCATGGCACTAAGCGATTTGCGCAAGGCTGCTTTCGCAACGGACTCTCATTCTGGCGCGAACCGCGCCCAATTCGTCGCCATCGCGCTGTTATCATAACCGTCCCGGAATCCGTATAGCCGCATTCCGAAACGCCGATATCCGTCTTGCGCGAGCACGCTACAGTCCGATTCGAATTTCCACGAGACGGACACGCATGCACGGCATGATCAGCAAGCCGCCGGAAACGGCGAAGAACATCGCGACCTCGCGCCTGGTGTTGCTGCTGCTCGTCGTCATGACCGGGATCGCGCCGATCTCGCTCTATATGCTGGTTCCGGCGCTGCCGGTGCTGGCGACAACATTTGGCAGCGACATCTCGGTCGCGCAGATGACGGTGTCGCTCTACATGGTCGGCATCGCGCTGTCGCAACTCATCATGGGCCCGCTGTCGGACCGGTTCGGACGGCGCCCGGTGCTGCTCGGAGGACTGGCGCTGATGGTGGTCGCCAGCATCGCCTGCATCTTCGCGGAAACCCTGCCGCAGCTGATCGCCGCGCGCTTCTTCCAGGCGCTGGGCGGCGCCGCCGGCATGGTGGTGAGCCGCGCCATCATCCGCGACATCTACGCGCGCGACCGCGTCGCCTCGATGATCAGCCTCGTGGTCGCGGCGCTGATGATCGGACAGATGGTCTCCCCGCTCACCGGCGGCCTGATCGAGACCGCATTCGGCTGGCGCGCGATCTTCTACGTCATCACCATCGCCGCGATCATTGTCGCCGTCGGCATCGCGGTCGCGCTCCCGGAGACGCGCCGCACCCGCGCCGCCGGCAGCGGCTTTCGCGGCGACGTCGGCATTCTCATTCGCAACCGCGCCTTCGTCGGCTACGTGATGTGCCAGGTGCTGGCCTCGCAGATCATCTTCACCTTCGCCGGCGGCGGTCCCTACATTGTGGTGACGCAGATGGGCAGGACCAGCGCCGAATACGGCGCGTGGTTTGCAACGACGGGCTTTGCGTATCTCGTCGGCAATCTGCTCTGCGTGCGCTTCGCGCCCAGGCATTCGCTGGAGAAGTTGATCTGGTTCGGCGTCGCGCTCCAGCTTTGCGGCAGCCTTTTGAACCTGCTCTGGAGCTTCACAGGCTGGAACGAGGCGCCGGCATGGCTGTTCGGCACCCAGATGATCGTGATGGCCGGCAATGCCTTCGTGATGGCGAACTCGGCCGCGGGCGCGATCAGCATCCGCCCGGAGGCCGCGGGTACCGCATCAGGCGCGATGGGCTTCCTCCAGCAAGGCATCGGCGCGCTGATGTCGCAGTTCGGCGCCTATCTCGGCGGCCATTCCGCGACCACGCTGCCGCTCACTTCCGCCGTGCTGGCAATCTCCCTGCTCTGCGCCTGCACGATGATCTTCCTCGTCCCCCGCCGCGAGGTTGTGGTGAGCGAGACCTTGATCGAGCAGGCGGAGGAGGAAGAGAGCGGGATGATGTGAGGGGCGGTATGCCCTCTCCCCGTCATTGCGAAGGAGAACCTCACTCCCCGATCAGCGTCAACCACTCGTCCTCGGTCAGCACCTTGACGCCATGCTTGTTGGCTTCCGCGAGCTTCGAACCCGCTCCGGGGCCGGCGACGACGAGATCGGTTTTCTTGGACACCGATCCGGACACCTTTGCACCTAACCGCTCAGCGGTGGCTTTGGCCTCGTCGCGTGTCATCTTCTCCAGCGAGCCCGTGAACACCACGGTCTTGCCGGCGACGGCGGAGTTGCTCTTCGGCTTCTCGGCGTCGATGATCTCGATCTCCTTGGTGAGCCGCTCGACGATGCCGCGATTGTGGCTCTCGCCGAAATAATCGGCGATGCTCTTGATCACGGTCTCGCCGATCTGGTCGAGCGCATCCATCTCGGCCATCGCCTCCTCGTCGCCCTTGGCGACCTTGAGGCCGGCATCGTGGAAGGCGTCCCAGGAGCCGTAGCCGCGCGCCAGCGCCAGCCCTGTGGTCTCGCCGATATGGCGCATGCCGAGCGCGTAGATAAAGCGCTCGAGTGCAATCTTCCGACGGCTCTCGATCGCGCCAAACAGATTTCGCACCGAGGTTTCGCCGTAACCCTCGATGTCTTCCAGCTTGAGTTTTGCGTTGCGTTTCTCCAGCGTGAAGATGTCGGCCGGCTCCTTCACAAAGCCCTCGTCGAAGAAGTATTGGAGCTGCTTCTCGCCAAGACCGTCGATGTCGAAGGCGCGGCGCGACACGAACAGCTTCAGATGCTCGATCTTCTGATAGGGGCAGGCGAACTCGCCGGTGCAGCGAGCGCGTGAGCCCTCCTCTCCCGCCGCCGTCTCCTCGCGCGTGACATCGGTGTGCAACGGGCACGGGCACTTCTTCGGAAACTGGAATTCCTTGGCAGCCTTCGGCCGCTTATCGAGAACGACGTCGACCACCTGCGGGATGACGTCGCCGGCGCGCTGGATCACGACGGTATCGCCGATCCTGATGTCGCGGCCCTCGCGCAGCACCTCGCCCTTGTTGCCGATGCCCTTGATGTAGTCCTCGTTATGCAGCGTGACGTTCTGCACGATCACGCCGCCGACGCCGACCGGTTCGAGCTTGCCCACCGGCGTGAACGAGCCGGTGCGGCCAACCTGGATCTCGATGTCGCGCAGCACCGTCATGGCCTGCTCGGCCGGGAATTTGTGCGCGATGCCCCAGCGCGGCGTGCGCGAGACGAAGCCGAGCCGTTCCTGCCAGTCGATGCGATCGACCTTATAGACGACGCCGTCGATGTCGTAGTCGAGTTTTGCGCGCTGCTCCTCGATCGAATGATGGAAAGCGAGCAGCTCCTCGACGGAGTGACAGAGCCTGGTCAGCGGGTTGGTCTTGAAGCCGCAGCGCTCGAACCAGTGGATCATGCCGCTCTGCGTGCCCTCCGGCATCGCGCTCATCTCGCCCCAGGCATAGGCGAAGAAGCCGAGGGGGCGCGAGGCGGTGATGGTGGGATCCTTCTGCCGGAGCGAGCCCGCGGCCGAGTTGCGCGGATTGGCGAAGATGGTGCTGCCTTCAGCCTTCTGCCGCTCGTTGAGCGCGAGGAAGGCCTTCTTGGTCATGTAGACCTCGCCGCGCACCTCGCAGATTTCGGGGACGTTGCGGCCCTTCAGCCTCTCGGGCACGTCTTCGAGCGTGCGGATGTTGGCGGTGACGTCCTCGCCTACCGCGCCGTCGCCGCGAGTCGCCGCGGTGACGAGTTCACCGCCCTCATAGCGCAGCGACATCGAGAGGCCGTCGATCTTCGGCTCGGCGGAGAAATCGATCTTGTCGTCGTCGAGCTTCAGGAAGCGCACGATCCGGCCGACGAAGTCGCGCAGATCCTCTTCTGCAAAGGCGTTGTCGAGCGACAGCATGGGGACGGCATGCCGCACCTTCTTGAAGCGGCCTGACGGTGCAGCACCGACTTTCTGCGACGGCGAGTCCGCGCTGACGAATTCCGGAAAGCGCTTCTCGATCGCGTTGAAGCGCTGGCGTAGTACGTCATACTCGGCATCGGTGACGGTGGGCGCGTCGTCCTGGTAGTAGCGTTCGTTATGCCCCTCGATCTCGAGCGCGAGCCGCATGTGCTCGACCTTGGCCTGCGCCTTGGTGAGGTCGGCGACGTCGGGAAGCGGTTTGGATTTTGCTGCTCTGGCCATGGTGCTTGGATACGACGGAGCGGGCGGGAGGGTAAAGGCGGTTACAGTTTCGTACCCCGGACATAACGTTCTGGGTCCTGGCTCGCGCTTGCGCGCGTCCGGGACACGGGGCCTACGCCGTCGCCGCCTTGAGCAGCCGGTCCGCGGCCGCCCTTGCCTCGGCCGTGATCTCGGCGCCGGCGAGCATGCGGGCGATTTCCTCTCGGCGGTGGTCGGCGGCCAGAGCATTGACGCGGGTGGCGACGCGCTTGCCCTTGTCCAGCGCGTCCTTGGAGATCAGCAAATGCAGGTCGGCACGGGCGGCGACCTGCGGGGCGTGGGTCACGGCCATCACCTGGACCTTGCCGGCGAGCCGCGCCAGGCGCCCGCCGATGGCGTCCGCGACCGCGCCGCCGACGCCGGTGTCGATCTCGTCGAATACCAGGGTCGGCGCCGAGCCGCGGTCGGACAGCACGACCTTGAGCGCCAGCAGGAAACGCGACAGCTCGCCGCCGGAGGCGACCTTCATCATCGGTCCTGGCTTGGTGCCCGGGTTGGTCTGCACCCAGAACTCGACGCGGTCGAACCCTTGCGGACCCGGCGTGGCCTCGTCGGTCTGGACCTGGGTCATGAATTTTGCGCGTTCGAGCTTGAGCGGCGCGAGTTCGGCATTGACGGCCTTGTTGAGCTTTTCGGACGATTTCTGCCGCGCCATCGACAGCTTCTTGGCGGCGGCGGCATAGCGGGCGTCGGCCTCGATCGCGGCCTGCTCCAGCTTTTTCAGCCGCGAGGCGCCGGCATCGATCAGCACGATTTCCGCAGCATATCTGGCGGCAAGCGCGGCAAGCCCGTCGACCGGCGTCGAATGTTTGCGAGACGCTGCACGCAAGGCGAAGAGCCGCTCCTCGATGCGTTCGAGCTCCGAAGGATCGAAGTCCGTCGCTGCCAAGGCAGCCTGGAGATGCTGGTCGGCCTCTTCCAGCGCGTTGATCGCGATGTCGATCGCCTTCACCGCCGGCTCGACCAGTGCTGGCGAACTGGCGCCGCGGCGCTCCAACCGGCGCACCGCGGCCGACAGGGTCGCGACCGGCGAATGGTGGCCGCCGACCGCTTCCTGCGCTTCGCGCAGGTCGGAGGCGATCTTCTCGCCCTGCATCATGGTCGTGCGGCGGGAAGCCAGCGAGGTCTCCTCGCCGTCCCTGGGCGCGAGCTGCTTCAATTCGTCCGAGGCGTGGCGGAGGTAGTCCGCTTCGCGCGCGGCGCGCTCCATGCCGGCGCGATGTTCCTCCAGCGCGGTGTTGGCGGTGCGACGTGCATCCCAGAGCGCTTCGACCGCCGAGACATCTTTTTCGAGACCGGCGAAGGCGTCGAGCAGGCGGCGGTGGGTGGCGGCGTCGACCAGGGCGCGCTCGTCGTGCTGGCCGTGGATCTCGACCAGGGCGGCGCCGACCGCCTTCAGCGTCTGCACGCTGATCGACTGGTCGTTGATGAAGGCGCGGGTGCGGCCGTCGGCGAACTGGACCCGGCGGAGAATCATCTCGCCGGTATCCTCCAGCCCGTTCTCCGCGAGGATCTTCGCGGCGGGGTGATTTTTGGGGATATCGAACACGGCAGTGACCTGCCCCTGCTCCGCGCCGTGGCGCACGAGGCCGGCGTCGCCGCGGCCGCCGAGCGCCAACGCAAAGGCATCGAGCAGGATGGATTTGCCCGCACCGGTCTCGCCGGTCAAAACCGCGAGGCCCGTTGCGAATTCGATATCGAGCCGTTCGATCAGGACGATGTCACGGATCGACAGACGCGCGAGCATGGAATTCTATTTCCTAGCCGAGGCCCATTTTCTTGAAGGTCTTGCTAATCCAGGACCCCTGATTCTCGCTCGGTTCGAGACCACCGGATTTTACAAGATTATAGGCGTCCTTGTACCAGCGGCTGTCAGGAAAATTGTGCCCGAGCACGGCGGCGGCCGTCTGGGCCTCGCCGACGATGCCGATCGCCATATAGGCCTCGGTCAGGCGGTACAGCGCCTCCTCCACATGGCGGGTGGTCTGGTACTGCGTCACCACGGCCTTGTAGCGGTTGATCGCCGCCGTGTAATCGCGCTTCTGCGCGTAGTAGCGGCCGACATTCATTTCCTTGCCGGCGAGCTGGTCGCGCGCACCCTCGATCTTGGCCTTGGCCGAGGTCGCATATTCGGATGTCGGATATTTGCGCACCACCTCTTCCAGCGAGGCGATCGCCTTCTCGGTGCGGGTCTGGTCGCGGCTGATGTCCGGGATCTGGTCGTAATGCGAGGCGGCGATCAGGTATTGCGCATAGGCCGCATCCGGGCTGCCGGGATGCAGCGTGACGTAGCGGGTGGCCGCGCCGATGCAGCTGTCATAGTCGCCGGCCTGATAGGACGAATAGGCGGACATCAGCAGCGATTTGCGGGCCCAGTCGGAATAAGGATGCTGGCGGTCGACCTCTTCGAACTTCTTGTTCGCCGCCTTCATGTCCTTCTTCTCGTTCATGAGGTACAGGCCCTCATTGTAGATCTTGTCGGCGGGCTCCTCGACGAAGGTGTCGTCCTTGGCGGTGAACTTGTCCCAAAGCGCGCCGGTGCCGCAGCCGCCCAGCGGCAGCGCGAGTACGAAGAAGGTGGCAGCCTTGAGCGATCCACGGACTCGAGACGAGACCTGGAGATATCCGCGCGTCATACGCTGTGCCGACATGAGTATTGCCCTGACGCCCTATGGTGCGGTGTCCGCCAGCCCATGAACCGCGTCATGGGCGCGAAAAGTAGCCGTGGTGCCTGCCATGCGACTACGCCGGTGTAACCGAAAAACGATCTTGAACCAACCGGATAGGCAGGCATTTCGCCCGGATTAAGGCGAACGCGCCGCGATCCTAGCCGATCATCGTTACCAGGAGTTTCCTGGGGTCGGCGGGTACAAGTGGCCGCGACGAGAGGTCCGTCAGGACACGTCTCTCTTCAGGAAACGTCCGGCCCGTAGGCCGCGGCGATCCGGCCGCCGACGATGCCACGACCGACTTCGCCCACGGGACGCGCGGTGGTGCGGCGGGCCGCCTCGCCCTCGACCACCCGCCAGGCGGTCCGGTCGGCGAGCAGCGCGGTCAGGACGGCGTGGTTGAGCTTGTGGCCGCCACGGACCGAGCGATAGGCGCCAAGCAGCGGCAGACCGGCCAGCGCAAGGTCGCCGATCACGTCCAACACCTTGTGGCGGGCGCATTCGTCGGCGTAGCGGAGGCCCTCGGTGTTGAGCAGCCGCTCCTCGTCGAACACGACGGTGTTGTCGAAGGAGGCGCCGAGCGCATAGCCGGCGCTCCAGAGCCGCGCGACGTCGCACATCAGACCGAACGTCCGAGCCCGGCCGACTTCGCGGCGAAAACGCTCCGGGTTGAGGTCGAAGGCGTAGCTCTGCTGGCCGATGACAGGATTGGTGAAGTCGATCTCGACCTCGGCGCGGAACCCGTTGGCGTAGGGCCTGATCTCGCCGAAGGAATCGCCGACCTTGACCGAGATCGGCTTCAAAACCTGAATGAAGCGGCGCTGTGCCGATTGGGTCACGATGCCGGCCTGATCGATCGCTGCAATGAAGGCCGCGGCGCTGCCGTCCATGATCGGCACTTCCGGCCCGTCGATCTCGATAATGGCGTTGTCGACGCCCATGCCCCGCAGCGCAGCAAGTACATGCTCGGCGGTGGAAACCAGCGGGCCGCTGCGATCGCCGAGGACGGTGGCGAAATCGGTCGCGATCACCTGCTCGGCGGTCGCCTGAACTTCGCGGTCACTTCCCTCGAGCCCTGTGCGGACAAAAATAAAACCCGCGTCGACAGAAGCGGGCCCAAGCGTGAGAGTGACGGGAAGACCGGAATGAACGCCGACGCCTGCCACGGAGGCTTGCGCACGAAGCGTTGTTTGCCGGCTAAATTTCATCAGGAACCGCCCCACTACGACCATCGCGACTTATACTGAACCCGACTGACCGGCCAAGGCCGCCCGCTCCGAATCCGTATCCCCAAGTCACGACAAACCATAGTCACTGCCTCAAACAGCGCCAACTCACGCTTTTTTACCGATTGTTACCCCAAACCTGCCGTATTCGCGCCAAGGCTTAACCAAATTAGAGCGAAGTTCGGGACCGTTATCGGCAGTTTTACTGAACCATCGAATACGTAATTAATGATTTAAAATCAGCTGCTTGGCGACGCAATCCGGATATGTACCGGACAAAAGCAAAGGTCCCGGCAAGCTTCCCGCCGGGACCTTTTTTCGTCTGCCTTATTGTAACAATCCTCAGGTCGCCTGCCGCCGCAGGAAGGCCGGGATATCAAGATGGTCGTCTCCCTGTGGCGCCGGGGCAACAGGCGCGGGACGGCCATGCATGTCCAGGCCCTGCGGCGCGGGACGGCGGGCATACTCGGACACCGGCTCGCTGGACGCGATTTGCTGCGCCACGGTCTTCTGGGTCCGGCGATCGGGCAGCGGCGGCATCGTGGGACCGGCGCTACGAGCCGCGATCGGTGCCTCGCTCTCCTCGTCGCGACGGCCTAGGCCGACATTGGCGAGGCGCTGGAGCAGCGACAGGCGGGTCTTCTGCGGGGTCTCTTCTTCAAGCTCGCCGCGGGCCTGGCGAAGCTCGGCCTGGGCCGGCATCGGCAGTTCTTCGATTCGCGGCATCCGCGGTGTGCGGACCGGCGCACGCTCCGCCTGCGGCGGGATGAAGGTTTCCGGCGTCATCTGCTCATGCATGGCCATCGGCGCCTGCTCAGGCTCCGGGAACAGCGTGGGCTTCTGCGCGATCGGGCGCACGGTGACGTCGCCATAGGTCTGCATCGGGGCGGGAGCCTGCGGCACGTCCGCAACGGCGGCAGCGATGGCGGCGAGCGCAGCGCGCTCGACGTTCGCACGCGGAGCCATGGGAGCGGCGGCAAACTGGCCCGGTGCGGCGGCCGGGATCTGCGTTTCCAGCTTCTGGGCGCGCTCGGCCATGCGCTGATTGTCGGCGCGCAGCCGCGCGGTCAGATCGGCGAGGCGGCTCTCGGCAACCGCGGCCGGAGCAGCGGGAGCCTGCTGTGCCTGCGGCGCCGCGTTCGCGACGGGAGCGCTGGTGGCCTGGCTGTTGCGGGCGATCGCGGCCTGTTCGATGCCGGTGGCGACGACCGAGACGCGGATCAGGCCGTCGAGCGCTTCGTCGAAGGTCGCGCCGACGATGATGTTGGCGTCCTGGTCGACTTCCTCGCGGATGCGGGTCGCAGCTTCGTCGACCTCGAACAGGGTGAGATCCTTGCCGCCAGTGATGGAGATGAGGAGGCCCTTGGCGCCCTTCATCGAGCTATCGTCGATCAGCGGGTTGGCGATCGCGGCTTCAGCGGCGGTCAGCGCGCGCTTGTCGCCGGAGGCTTCGCCCGTGCCCATCATCGCCTTGCCCATTTCCTTCATTACCGCTCTCACGTCGGCGAAGTCGAGGTTGATCAGGCCTTCCTTGACCATCAGATCGGTGATGCAGGCAACGCCGGAATAGAGCACCTGGTCGGCCATCGCGAAGGCGTCGGCGAAGGTGGTCTTCTCGTTGGCGACCCGGAACAGGTTCTGGTTCGGGATGATCAGGAGCGTATCGACGACCTTGTGCAGCTCGTTAATGCCCGCTTCCGCGGTGCGCATGCGGCGGCCGCCCTCGAAGTGGAAGGGCTTGGTCACGACGCCGACGGTAAGGATGCCCATCTCGCGGGCGATCTTGGCGATCACGGGAGCCGCACCGGTGCCGGTGCCGCCGCCCATGCCGGCGGTGACGAACACCATGTTGGCGCCCGAGAGATGGTCGCGGAGTTCGTCCATCACCTCTTCGGCCGCGGCCGCGCCGACGACCGGCTGCGAGCCTGCGCCCAATCCTTGCGTCGCCGCCGTGCCCATCTGCACGATGCGCTGCGCCTTCGACATCGTCAGCGCCTGCGCGTCGGTGTTGGCGACGACGAAGTCGACGCCCTGAAGGCCCGCCGTGATCATGTTGTTGACGGCGTTACCACCGGCGCCGCCGACGCCGAACACGGTGATGCGGGGCTTCAGTTCGTGAATATCAGGAGCATTGATGCTGATGGTCATGTTTGCCTCTCGATCACGCGCGCGTGGGTTCGCCCCGGCCGACGGCCGCGGGAGTTGGTGAAATTCGAAGATTGCGGAACCGGTTCATCAGAAGCCCTCGCGTAGCCATCGTCCGACCTTTCCAAAATAGCCGCCCGTCCCTGTCTTGACCTGCTGCCGCGTATGCCGCGGTTCGACATGTTCCTGGTGAACATATTGCGGGTAGACGAGAAGTCCGGCAGGCACCGCGAACGCGGCGTTCTTCGCCTCGTTGGGCAGCCGGCCGAAACCGAGCGGACGTCCGACCCGCACGGGCCGGCCGAGAATCTGCGTTCCCAGTTCGACGAGACCCGTGAGCTGCGAGGCCCCGCCGGAGAGCACGACGCGGCCGTTGGGCTCCGAGGCGAAGGGCGAATCCTTCAGCTTGTCCCGAACCATTTCGAAGACTTCCTCGGCACGGTGCTTGACGATATTGGCGATGGTAGCGCGGGAGACGATCTGCGGCAGATCCTGTTCGTCACCGGCTGTCGGTACAGACATCAGCTCACGCGAGTCCGATCCGCCGGTGATGACGGTCCCGTATAACGTCTTGATTCGCTCGGCATCGGCAATGGTCGCGGAGAGTCCGCGCGCCAGATCCATCGTGATATGTTGCCCGCCGACCGCAAAACCCGCGGCATGCACGAACCGGCCGCCGGAATAGACCGCGATCGTTGTCGTGCCCGCGCCCATCTCGACGACGGCCGCGCCCAGATCGGCCTCGTCGTCGGTCAGCACCGACAGGCCGGCCACATAGGGGCTCGCCGCCATGGCTTCGACGTTGATGTGGCAGCGTTCGACCGCCAGCATCAGGTTGCGCGCCACGGTGGCGTCGCAGGTGACGACGTTCATGTCGACGCCGAACTGATGCGCGACCATGCCGCGGGGATCGCGGATGCCTTTGACGCCGTCGAGCGTGTAGCCGACCGGCAGCGCGTGCAGCACCGTGCGGCCTTCGCCGGTGGCGTGGCGCATGCCGGTGGAGGTGACGCGGCTGACATCGGCCGGCGTCACGGCGCCACCGCGGATGTCGGCCGCAGCTTCGACCAGTTGGCCGGAGAGCCGGCCGCCGGAGACCGACAGCAACACGGACTCGACCCGCACCTTGGCCATTTTCTCCGCAAGCCCGACGGCCTGGCGCACCGCCTGCTCGCATTCGCCTAGATCGACCACCGCGCCGGCCTTCATGCCGCGCGACTGGATCTGGCTGTAACCGATCAGTTCCACCGCATGGGTCCGATCGCGCAGGGCTTCGCTCGGCGCCGACGGCCTCAGCCGCGCGATCATGCAGGCGATCTTGCTGGTACCGATGTCGAGGCAGGCGACGAGGCCGCTGCGCTTGTGCGACATCGGGCGTGTCTTCGGCGTTTGGGTGCGATCAAGACCGGTCATGCGGCGTCCCCGGTCTTTTTCTTCTTCTTGTCCTTGAGCAAATCTTCGCGCGCTTTGGCGGCGTCCTCGGACAGCTGCACCACAAGCCGATCGGGCAGGCGCAGGTCGACGGCGACGATGTCGCGGGAGAACAGCCTGTCCTCCTTGTCGAGCCTGGACAGCATCGCAAGCGCGTTGCCGACGTCCTGCTCGGGCAGTCGGATATCGAGGCCATCCTTGAGCCTCAGGTTCCAGCGCCGCTCGCCGACGAAGATCGCGGCCTTGTTGATCGAATTGACTTGCGGATAGCGCGCCAGCAGCGCGAGGAAATCGCGGGCCTGCGTATCGGCGCCCTTGCCGACCACGAGCGGCAGCGACAGGAACCGGCGCGAGACATAGGGCTCGAGCACGGCGCCGTCATCGGCGATGACGGAAAGCCGGCCGGCCTCCTGCCACAGCGCGAACGCCTTGCGCTCGGTGAGCTCGATCATGAGCTGGCCCGGATAGAGCTTCAGCACGGTCGCATCCGCGATCCAGGGATTGCCCTTGAGCTTGTCGCGCACGGCGTCGGCGTCGAGGAACAGCAGCGATGAGCGGCCGCTGACGCCGCCGATCGCCAGAATCTCATCCTGGCTGAGCTGCTTGCGGCCGTTGATCACGACGGAGGTGATGCGGAAGCCCGCGGAATTGGCCAGCGCGTTGCGGGTATCGTTGACCGCGGTGATGAAATCCTGGAAATGGCCGCCCTTGACGATACCGAAGCCGCAGCTTCCGATCAGGAGCAGCACCGTCATGCTGATCCCGACCCGGCGCGGCATAAAGCACTCGACCAGCGCGACCACGCGCGGCGGCGGCTCGCGCTCGACGACGGCTTTGGCCTTGGTCTTGTCCCTGGCGGCCGCGCGGGCGCCGTGAAGTCTTTCCTCGCGCTTGTCCTGCACCCACTCGCGCAGAAGCACGACCGCTCCGATAGCGGCCGCCTTCAGGTCAGCTTGGGGCCTCAGCGATCTGAAAAGCGACCGAGTGAGGCTTCCTGCTCCATCCATTGCACGAGCTCGTCAACAGTTTGTCCGCGACATCGCGCGGGTCCTGGCGAATATGACGTCTCGGACTTGCCGGGCCGGGTGCTGGTCTTCAGCAGAAGAAAACCTCTCCCCTTCAGAGCGTTCGCTGGAGGTGACAACACCCGCAACGGTCCACGCGCCGGCAGCCAAAGCGTCATATGCGCCGCCAGCGTTAACCTTCGGACGTCCTGGTAAACAAAAGGTAAAGTTCGTTAACGGCGAGAGCTTTTTGCCCAGGCCGGTGAGGCATTTATGCCGCAATGTCCGGCATTTTACCGGTTTTGGGTTCCAAAACCGGCCGTTTCGCCACTTCGGCCGTTAACCAATCCTAATTATTTTCGCACACCGGGCACGGCGAGCTCGACCAGGCCGCGCAGGAAGTCGACGAATTCGATGCCCTCCGCCTTCAGCGCCTTGGGATAGAGCGATGACTTGGTAAGGCCCGGCAGCGTATTGGTTTCGAGATAGACCAGGCCCTTGTCCGAGACGATGAAGTCCGAACGGGAATAGCCGGTACAGGACATCGCCCGGTGCGCCAGCATCGATTGCTGCTTCAGTGCGGCGGTGATCTCCGCCGTGAAGCGGCCGGGGCAGATCTCCTGGGTCGACTTCAAGAGATATTTCGCGGCGTAGTCGAAGCTACCCTCGCCCGGAATGATCTCGATCGGCGGCAGCGCGATGATCGACCCGTCCGGCCGCTCCAGCACGCCGCAGGTCGCCTCGACGCCGGCGATGTAGGGTTCGATCACGTATTCTTCGTGCTTCGCCGCGTTGCGGACGGCGACGAGATCCTGCTTGGCGTTGACGAAGATCAGGCCGTAGCTCGAGCCATCCTTCGCGGGCTTTGCGATCAGCCGGCCGTATTCGGCGAACGCCTCGTCGATCTCGTCCAGCGCAACGTTGGCCGGCGGCGTCACGCCGCCGAGCGCGGCAAAATGCTTGGCCGCGATCTTGTCGAAGGCAAGATGCGAGGAGGCCGAGCCCGAGCCGGTGAAAGGCACGCCGCGCGCTTCGCACATCAACTGCAATTCGCCGTTCTCGGCACGCCCGCCATGCAGGCCGAGCACCAGCACGCGACCTTCGGCCTTGGCCTGGTCGAGCGCCTGCGCCAGCGGAATGCCTGATGTACCCGGCTTGAACTCGTCCTCGAACGGGCGGGCATGTTCGAGCAGCTGCTTGGACTGCACGACATGCACCTTGTCCTCGACGTCCCACCACCAGAGATCGGCCTCGGGCAGCGCCTGATGCAGCGCCTGGGCTGACGCGACCGAAACCAGACGTTCGCGGTTGGAGCCGCCGAAGAGGATGGTGATGCGCATGTTCTCTCGTCGCTTGTCCAAATTAGCCGGGAATTCCGATCCGCTTGATTTCCCAGTGTAGCTCAATTCCGGAATTTGCCTTCACCCGTTCACGCACGGTCTCGCCCAGCGTCTCGATGTCGTGCGCGGTGGCGTCACCCGTGTTGATCAGGAAATTGCAGTGCATCTCGGAGACCTTAGCCCCGCCGACGCGCAAACCGCGGCAGCCGGAAGCATCGACCAGCTTCCAGGCGGAATGGCCTTGCGGATTCTTGAAGGTCGAACCGCCGGTCTTTTCGCGGATCGGTTGCGCGGTCTCGCGGTGCGTCTGCACCTCCGCCATGCGCGCGCGGATCGCCTCGGCATCCCTGATCTCGCCGCGGAAACCCGCGGAGGTGAAGATGATGGAGGGATCGACGTCGCTGTTGCGGTAGACGAACTTCATGTCGGCATTGGAGAAGACGTGCTTCGTGCCGTCGCGCCCGACGCCTCGCGCCTCGATCAACACGTCCTTGGTCTCACCGCCATTGGCGCCCGCATTCATGCGCAGCGCCCCGCCGATCGTGCCGGGAATGCCGAAGTAGAATTCGAGCCCGCCGATATTGGCGGAAGCGGCGACTTCCGCCACGCGCTTGTCGAGCGTGGCGGCTCCAGCTGTGACGACATCGCTACTCGCGCTCGCCTCGCCAAAGGCACGCGGCGCCAGCCGGATCACCACGCCCGCTATGCCGCCGTCGCGCACGATCAGGTTGGAGCCGACGCCGACGACGTTGACGGGAATGTCGCTTGCGAGATGTGCGAGGAAATAAGCGAGGTCGTCCTCGTCCGCCGGCGTGAACAGCACCTGCGCGGGACCGCCGACACGAAACCAGGTGAGCTCGGCGAGCGACTGGTTCGCGAGCAGCCGGCCGCGAAGTTTCGGCATCGCGGCTTTGAGAGCGGGGGTGATGTCCGGAAAGCTCACTGCCCTACCCCAGCGCCTTCAATTCGCCGGGGAGCGCATACGCCCATTGCGTGATGTTGCCGGCGCCCAGGCACACCACGAGATCGCCCGGCTTTGCGATTGCCTTGATGATGCCTGCAAGCTCCGGCGCCGCCGGCAGCGGAATCACCTCGCGGTGGCCGTGCGCGCGAAGGCCTGAGACGAAATGGTCGCGGTCGATGCCTTCGATCGGCGTCTCGCCTGCGGCATAGACGTCGGCGACGATCACCGCATCCGCATCATTGAAGCAGGTGCAGAATTCCTCGAACAGCGACTCCAGGCGGGTGTAGCGATGCGGCTGCACCACGGCGACGATCTTGCCGTTGGTGGACTCCCGCGCGGCCTTCAGCACGGCGGCGATCTCGACCGGATGATGGCCGTAATCGTCGATCACGGTGACGCCGTTCCACTCGCCGGTCTTGGTGAAGCGGCGCTTGACGCCGCCGAAGCCGGCGATCGCCTTGCGGATCGCCTCGTCCGACACGCCGAGCTCGCGCGCGACCGCAATCGCGGCCGTCGCGTTGGAGGCGTTGTGGCGTCCCGGCATCGGCAGCATGAGATCGGCGATTTCGTGCACGCGGCCGGTCTTGCGATCGCGGAACGCGACCTTGAACTTCGACCCGCCGCCCATCGGTGTCAGATCGAGGAAACGCGCGTCGGCCTGCGGATTCTCGCCATAGGTGATGATGCGGCGGTCCTCGATCTTGCCGACCAGGGTTTGCACCACGGGATGGTCGATGCACATCACGGCAAAGCCGTAGAACGGCAGGTTCTCGACGAAGTTTCGGAACGCGTCCTGCACGGCCTCGAACGTCTTGAAGTGATCGAGATGCTCGGGATCGACATTGGTGACGATCGCGACCTCGGTCGGCAGCTTCAGGAATGTGCCGTCGCTCTCGTCGGCTTCGACCACCATCCAGTCGCCCGCACCGAGACGCGCGTTGGAGCCATAGGCGTTGATGATACCGCCGTTGATCACGGTGGGATCGAGGCCACCGGCGTCGAGCAGCGTCGCGACCATCGTGGTCGTCGTGGTCTTGCCGTGGGTGCCGGCGATGGCGACACAGCTCTTCAGCCGCATCAGCTCGGCCAGCATCTCGGCGCGGCGCACCACGGGGATGCGGCGTTCGCGCGCCGCCATCAGTTCCGGATTGTCGCGCTTGATCGCGGTGGAGACCACGACGACCTCGGCGCCGTCGACGTTCTCCGCCTTGTGGCCGACCGAGACCTTCGCGCCGTTCTTGCGCAGACGGTCGAGATTGTAATTGTCGGACGCGTCCGAGCCCTGCACGGAATAGCCGAGATTGAGCAGCACTTCGGCGATGCCGCTCATGCCGATCCCGCCGATCCCGACGAAGTGGATGGGTCCGATCTCGCGCGGCAGTCTCATGCGTTGTTCCCTGACCTTGCCGCCCTGCAAGAGCGGCTCTGGCGATGGTCACGGCCAAATCAGCCGCGGGCCTTTCCTACTGGATGCCCCGCTTTAGAAGGCGAAGACAAGGGCTTTTTCGCGTCAGATTCCCGCAACTTTGACCACAAGATCCGCCAGCCGCTCGGCCGCGTCGAGCCGGCCGGCGCTGCGGGCGGCCTCGGCCATGGCGGCAAGACGCGCGGGCTCGGCGGCAAAGGCGGAGATCTCGGCGGCGAGGCGATCGGAGGAAAACTCGGTCTGCAGGATGCGGATCGCGCCATCGACCTTGGCCAGCACGCCGGCATTGGCGAACTGGTCCTGGTCGATCGCGCCGGGCAGCGGCACGAGGATCGAGGGCCGCCCGATCGCGGCGAGTTCGGCCACGGTGCCGGCACCGGAGCGCGACACCACCAGATGGTTGGAGGCGAGCCTTGCCGGCAGATCTGTGAAGAACGGCGCAAGCTCGGCATTGATCTTGAGCTTGTCGTAGACCGCGCGCACGCGCGCCATGTCCTCGTCGCGCACCTGCTGGGTGAGAACGAGCCGGCTCCACAACGCAGGCTCGAGGCGCTCGATCGCGCCGGGCACGATGTCGGCCATGATGCGTGCACCCTGGCTGCCGCCGACGACGAGCAGGCGCAGCGGGCCGTTCACTTCAGGCGCAGCATATGGCACGTCGGCTGCAGCGAGTATTGCCGGTCGCATCGGCGTTCCGACTGTCGTGGTCTTGCCGGATAGCGCCCGATCGCGGTCGAGCACGCCGGGCAACGACGTCGCGATGGCGCGGACGCGGCTCGACAGGAACCGGTTGGCGCGGCCGAGCACCGCATTGGCGTCATGGATGATGCCGGGCACGCCGGCGAATTTTGCCGCGACCAACGGTGGCAGCGTCGGATAGCCGCCGAAGCCGACGACGGCGACCGGCTTCAATCGCTTGATCAGGCTGTAAGCGGACAGCGTGCCGGCGGCGAGCGTCAGGCCGGCATAGGCGAGCTGCAGCGGATTGCGGCCGCGCGCGGTCTCGCTCGACACGACGTCGATCATGTCCTTGGTGAACAGCCCGCTGTAGCGCAGCGCGCGCTCGTCGGTGACGAGGCGGACACGGAAGCCGCGCCGGATCAATTCGACGCCGAGCGCCTCGGCCGGAAACAGATGGCCGCCGGTGCCGCCCGCGGCGAGAAGAATCAGGGGGGATTTGTCCATGGCGGGGAGTTTTACAGTGTCTCCCTCGCTATTGCGAGCGAGCCGGCCAGACTGCCTGATCCTCATCCTGAGGAGCGCATCTTCGCGCGTCTCGAAGGATGCAGGCCCGGCCGGTGGCCTCGCCCTTCGAGACGCCGCGCGTAGCGCGGCTCCTCAGGGTGAGGGTCACGCGTAGCTGCGCATCGCCTCGGCGTGGCCGCTTGCCTCGACCTCCGTGCGCGAGCGCAGCCGCGTCAGCGCCAGCATCATGCCGACGCCATAGGCCAGCGACACGATCGAGGAGCCGCCATAGGAGATGAACGGCAGCGTCATGCCCTTGGCGGGGATGAGCTGGAGGTTGACCGACATGTTAATCGCCGCCTGCACGCCGAACAGGATCGCAAGCCCCGAGGCCGCAAAGCGCGAGAACATGTCCTCGTTGGCATAGGCGCGCGACAACGTGCGGATGACGACGAAGGCGAACAGCGCCAGCATGGCGAGGCACAGGATGATGCCGAACTCTTCGGCGGCGACCGCGAACACGAAGTCTGTGTGGCTGTCCGGCAGGCTGCGCTTGGCGATGCCCTCGCCCGGTCCGAGCCCGAACCAGCCGCCGTTGTAGAAGGCTTCCATCGCGGTATCGACCTGGAAGGTGTCGCCGGAGGCCGGATTCATGAAGCGCTTGATGCGGCCGGCGACGTGGGGGACGAACAGGTAGGCACTGAACAGTCCGGCCGCTCCGAGCCCGGCAAGGCCGAACACCCAGATCATCCGCATGCCCGCGATGAAGAACAGCGAGCCCCACACCATCAGGATCAGCATGGTCTGGCCGAAGTCCGGCTCCATCACCAGGAGCGACACCAGCATCAAGAGCAGCACCAGCGCCATCGAGGTCGCCGGCATTTCCGGACGCTTGGTCGATTGCGCAAACAGCCAGGCCGCGATGACGACAAAGGATGGCTTGGCCACTTCAGAGGCCTGGATATTGACGCCGAGCAGCGTGATCCAGCGCCGCGAGCCCTTGACCTCAGGGCCGATCGCGAGCGTCAGCACGATCAGGATGATGCTGACGGTGAAGATGATCAGCGCGCTGCGGCGGATCGCGCGCGGCGACAGGAAGGAGACCCCGAGCAGCACGATGCAGGACGGCACCAGGAACAGCACGTGACGGCTGAAGAAGTGGAAGGGATCGAGCCCGATGCGGGTCGCAACCGGCGGGCTCGCCGCCAGCGACAGGATCACGCCGGTCAGCATCAGCGCCAGGATGGCGCCCATCAGCGGCTTGTCGACGGTCCACCACCACTCGGAAAAGGGGGTGCGTTCTTCACGGGAGAGCATGGCGGCCGCTTTCGGACAGAGGTCGGTCCATTGGTCGCCGAGGTTGGTTACCGGGGGGTTAATGAGATCGATGAACTTGTGGAGAGTCTCGTGCCCCGGACGCAGCGCAGCGCTCTAAGCGCGTTTACGCGCGTCTTCGGCACGCTATGGCGGTGCGCTGCAGAGCCGGGGTCCATTGCGGCTTCTCGGTCCCGGCTCTGCGGAGCGTCACTTCTTGCCGCACCGCGTCCGGGACACGGGAGCTCCTACACCACCGGCTTCACACCCGGCAGCGTCTGCACCAATTCGCGGAACCTGGTGCCGCGGATTTCGAAGTTGCGGTACTGATCGAAGGACGCGCAGGCGGGTGACAGCAGGACGACCGCGTCAGTGATGCCCGACGCCTCCGCATCGCGCGCGGCGTGCTCGACGGCGACGTCGAGGGTCTGGCTGATCTCGTGCGCCACTTGCGTGCCGAGCGTGCCGGAAAACTCCGGTGCGGCTTCGCCGATCAGATAGGCCTTGCGGATGCGCGGGAAGTAGCCGGTGAGCCCAGTGATGCCGCCCGCCTTCGGCTTGCCGCCGGCGATCCAGAAGATATCGCCGAAGGACGACAGCGCATGCGCGGTGGCGGCCGCATTGGTGCCCTTGGAGTCGTTGACGAACAGCACATTGCCTCGGCGGCCGACCTGCTCCATGCGATGTGCCAGGCCGGGAAAGCTGCGCAGGCCGTTCTGAAGCACATCGAGGCTGATGCCCATCGCGAGCGCGGCTGCGGCAGCACACGCCGCATTCTGCGCATTGTGCAGGCCGCGCAACGAGCCGATGCCGCCGAGCCTGGCAACTTCGCTGCGGGCACCTCCCGAATTGCGCACGATGGTGCCGTGCTCCACATGGATGCCGCTCGCCAGCGGGTTCTTGACGGAAATGCGCTCCACCTTCTTGCCTGCGCGATCGAGCCGGTCGGCGATGTCGCGGCAAAACCCGTCGTCGACACCGACGATCGCGGTGCCGCCGCCCTGCACACCGGCAACGAGGCGTTCCTTCACCGCGGCGTAATGCGCGATGGTGCCGTGACGGTCGATATGGTCCTCGCTGACATTGAGCAAAATGCCGACGGAGGGATCGAGCGAGGGCGTGAGGTCGATCTGGTAGGACGACATCTCGATGACGTGGACGCGGCCCATGCGCGGCGGCTCCAGCGACAGGATCGCAGTGCCGATATTGCCGCCCATCTGGGTGTCGTAGCCGGCAACTTTCGTCAGGTGCGCGATCAGCGCCGTGGTGGTCGACTTGCCGTTGGTGCCGGTGATGGCGACGAACGGCGCGTCCGGCGCGTTCCGCCGCCGCTCGCGGCAGAACAGCTCGATGTCGCCGATCACCTCGACGCCCACCTCGCGCGCCTTCAGCACGCTCCAATGCGGGACCGGATGTGTCAGCGGCACGCCGGGCGCGAGCACCAGCGCCGCGAAATTCGCCCAGGAGACGTTTCGCAAATCAGCCGTGATGAAGCCCGCCTGCGCGGCCTTGGCGACGTTCTCGGCACTGTCGTCGGCGGCGATCACCTCGGCGCCGCCCGCTTTCAACGCGTGACAGGACGCGAGCCCCGAGCCGCCGAGGCCGAACACTGCGACCGTCTTGCCGGCAAAGGACGTGACGGGGATCATCGACCGGTCACCGCAGCTTCAACGTCGACAAGCCCGCCAGCGCCAGCATCACCGAGATGATCCAGAAGCGGATCACGATCTGCGGCTCGGTCCAGCCGAGTTGCTCGAAATGGTGATGGATCGGCGCCATCCGGAAGATGCGTTTTCCGGTCATCTTGAACGACACCACCTGCACGATGACGGAGACCGCCTCCAGCACGAACAGGCCGCCGATCACCGCGAGCACAATCTCGTGCTTCACCGCCACCGCGATCGCACCCAGCATGCCGCCGAGCGCAAGCGAGCCGGTGTCGCCCATGAAGATCGAGGCCGGCGGCGCGTTGAACCAGAGGAAGCCGAGGCCGGCGCCCAGCAGCGCGCCGCAGAGCACCGCGAGTTCGCCGGTACCGGCGACATATTTGATCTGGAGATAATCGGCGAACACCGCGTTGCCGGCGAGATAGGCGATCATCGCAAAGCTCGCGGTCGCGATCATCACAGGCACGATGGCAAGGCCGTCGAGACCGTCGGTGAGGTTCACCGCGTTACCGGCGCCGACGATGACAAAGGCACCGAACACGATGAAGAACCAGCCGAAATGCAGCACCGTGTCCTTCAGGAAAGGAATCGTCAGCGCGGTCGACGCGGGATCGCGGTTCAGCCGCACCAGCGCATAGCAGGCGACCAGCGCGATGGCCGCCTCGATCAGCAGGCGAAGCTTGCTGCCGAAGCCCGTCGTGGTCTGCTTGGTCACCTTGAGATAATCGTCATAGAAGCCGACGAAGCCGAAGCCGAGCGTCACTGCCAGCACGATCCAGACGTAGGGATTGAGCGGATTGGCCCACAACACGGTGCCGACCGTGAGGCCGGACAGGATCATCAGCCCGCCCATGGTGGGCGTGCCTTTCTTGGCGAGATGGGATTGCGGGCCATCGGCCCGGATCGGCTGGCCCTTGCCCTGGCGGAGGCGCAGATGGTCGATGATCCAGGGCCCGAACAGGAACACGAACAGCGCGCCGGTGACGACCGCGCCGCCGGTGCGGAAGGTGATGTAGCGGAAGACATTCAGGAAGGTGCGAACGGCACCGAAGCCCGGAAATGTGTTGGAGAGCTCGATCAGCCAGTAAAACATTCAGACGGTCCTATGGCGCTTTTCGCACGCGTTCTTGGCCGTGGTTATGGCCGTGTTCTTGGTATTGGCCTCGACGTGCCTCACGCGCATTCGCTGCTCATCATCATGGGGTCGGGCGACCTCTAAAGAAAACGGACGGTTTCGTGCCGCAATGGGTGGGATTCGGGAGCCGCGCCTTCCAAGCAGTTTACGCCTTTGCCTGCAAGGCGGCCACTAGGCCCGGCACAAACTTGTTGACCCAGAACATCTTCTTGCTCCCCTTGACAACCACGACATCGCCTGCCCTCAGCAGATTTGCGACCTCGCGCGGCTTCAGCGTGACGGGATCGTCGTGCCAGCCGAGACCCTTGCCGGCGGGGAGCACCTCGAAGAGGTGACGCATCAGGGGCCCGACGCAATAGACGCCGTCGATGCCGTCGAGATGCTTGGCGAGGTCGGCGTGATAGCCTGGCGCGCCGTCGCCCAGTTCCAGCATATCGCCGAGCACCGCAATGCGGCGGCCGCTTGTCATGTTGCGCGCCTGAAGGCTTTGCAGCGCAGCAGCAACGCTGGCCGGGTTGCCGTTGAAACTGTCGTCGATCACGGTGACGCCGACGACCGCCTGCTCGACGCCGCGGCCGGTCATGATGCCGACGCGGTCGAGCTTGGTCGCAAGCGTCGCCGCATCGAGGTTCGCCGCACGAATCGAAGCGAGCGCGGCGAGCGCATTTTGCACGCGGTGCGGCGCGCCCGGCGTCAGACTGAAGGCGATCTCCTTCTTGCCGAGCGCGGCCACGACCTGCCAGCTGTCGCCATGCGGCGCGTGCGCGACCTCGTGCACTTCGGCTTTCTCGCCGAAGCGTGCGACCTTGCCCTTCCAGTCCGGCGCCTTGATCCCGGCGGGCAGCACCAGCACGCCGTCCGAGGACAGACCGAGGGCGATCGACACCTTCTCGCGGCGGATGGCTTCGAGCGAGCCGAGCTTCTCGAGATGCACCGGCTGGACGTTGACGACGAGCGCAACCGTCGGCCGCGTCAGTTCGCTGAGCCGCGCGATCTCGCCGGTCTGGTTCATGCCCATCTCGACGACCCAGAGACTGGCATCGGGCCGCGCATTGCACAGCGTCAGCGGCACGCCCCAGAAATTGTTGAAGCTCGCCGGGCTGGCATAGGCGCCGGGATAGGCGGCCAGAAACTCCTTGGTGCTGGTCTTGCCGGCGCTGCCGGTGAGCCCGATCACCGGCCCTTTGAAGCGTGCGCGTGCGGCACGCGCAAGACCCCAGAGACCGTCGATCAGCGTGTCCTTGACGACGATCTGGGGAATGCGGGTGCCGGCGATCTGGTACGGCACGATCATCGCGACCGCGCCGGAAGCTTCCGCCTTGTCCGCGAACTCCCAACCATCACGCGCGCTGGCGAAGGCCGAGATGAAGCCGCCACTCGGCGTGCCGCTCAGCGCGACGAACAGGCTGCCCGGTTTCACCAGCCGGCTGTCCTGGGTGACGACATCGATCGGCGTGTCCGGGAATGATCCGGCAGCGCCCAGCGCACGTGCCACTTCAGCCACCGTCCATATTGGCGCGCTCATGCAATCCTCGACGCTAGTGCGGCGGCGACCGCCTCGTGATCGCTGAAGGGCAAAATCTCTCCGCCGACGATCTGCCCGGTCTCATGTCCCTTGCCGGCGATGAGCAGCGCATCGCCCTCTTCCAATTCCTCGATCGCAATGCGGATCGCCGCGGCGCGGTCGCCGATTTCGCGCGCGCCCTTGGCGGCCGCGAGGATCTCGGCGCGGATGGCCTCCGGCTTCTCGCTGCGCGGATTGTCGTCGGTGACGATGATTCCGTCGGCGTTGTCAGCCGCGATCTCGCCCATGATCGGACGCTTGCCGGCATCGCGGTCGCCGCCGGCGCCGAACACGACGATCAGCCTGCGCCTGGCGTAGGGACGCAACGCCTGCAGCGCCTTCGCCAGCGCATCGGGCTTGTGCGCGTAATCGACAAAGATCGGCGCGCCATTGCGTTCGCCGACGCGCTCCAACCGACCCTTGGCGCCTTCGAGATGCTCCAGGCTTGCAAACACATTTGCGGCGTCGCTGCCGGTGCCGATGGCAAGGCCGGCCGACACCAGCGCGTTCTCGATCTGGAATTCGCCGACCAGCGGCAGCCGGATCGCATAGCGGTTGCCGCGATGCTCGAGCGCGAGCACTTGCGAAAACCCTTCGACTTCGGCACCAGCGAGACGAATGCCCTCGCCTGCCCCGTCGCCGTTACGACCGACCGCCATCACGCGCAAGCCGCGCGACTTCGCAGCACCGATCGCCTCTGCCGAGCAATCATGATCGGCCGAAATCACCGCCGCGCCTCCAGGCTGAACCAGCTCACGGAACAGGCGCAGCTTGGCCGCGAGGTAATGCGCGACGGTCGGGTGATAATCCATGTGGTCGCGCGAGAGATTGGTGAAGCCGCCGGCGGAAATGCGCACGCCGTCGAGGCGATACTGATCGAGCCCGTGCGAGGACGCCTCGAAAGCGAGATGCGTGACGCCCTCGCGCGCGATCTCGTCGAGCTGCCGGTGCAGCGCGATCGGATCGGGCGTCGTCAGCGAGCCGTAGACGGTGCGCTTCGGCGAGACCAGGCCGATGGTTCCGATGCTGGCGGAGGCATGCCCGAGCCGTTCCCAGATCTGGCGCGTGAACGCCGCGACCGAGGTCTTGCCGCTGGTGCCGGTCACCGCGGCGATGGTCGCGGGCTGCATCGGAAAAAAACTTGCTGCGGCCAACGCCAGCGCACGGCGCGGATTGGCGACAGTGATGAACGGCACCTTGTCAGCCGCCGGCGCATGGTCGCCGACCACCGCCACCGCGCCTGCGGCAATCGCGGCATCGATGAAGCGCGCACCGTCGGTCTTGCTGCCCGCAAGTGCGAAGAAGAGATCGCCCGGCTTGACCACGCGGCTGTCGAGGGCAACGCCGTTCACATCGAGCGCCGCGACAGCGGGCTCGAGTGCGGCATCATTGCCCAGAACATCCTGACCTAGGAGGTCGCGCAGCTTCATGGTCTTCCAGTCGACATGCCGCACCGGAGCGCCGAATCTTCAGGGAAATCCCGACTCAGCGGCGGCAACGGCCCACCCGGTTGATTACTGGGTTGTCCTGGATGCTGCAAGAATAAGGCGCTCGGACGGCGGCAGGTCGAACCGCGGCTCGATGCCCAGAAGCGGCGCGATCCGCTCGATCACCTTGCCGCCGGTCGGCACCGCGTTCCAACCGGAGGTGATGAAACCCTTCGTTTCAGGAATCGCCTGAGGCTCGTCCAGCATGATCAGGATCTGATATTTCGGGTCGTCGCAGGGCATGATCGCGGTGAAGGAATTGAGCACGCGCTTCTTGGCATAGCGGCCGTTGATGACCTTTTCGGACGTGCCGGTCTTGCCGCCGACGTAGTAACCCTTGACGTCGGCGGTCTTGGCGGTGCCGATTTCGGCATTGAGCCGCATCAGGAACCGCATCTTGTCGCTGGTGTCCTGCTTGATCACGCGTTTCGCCATCGCCGCCGCTTCGGACTCCGTGCGCTTCATGAAGGTCGGCGGAATCAAATAGCCGCCGTTCACCAGCGCGTTGATGCCCATCACCGCCTGCAGTGGCGCCACCGACATGCCCTGGCCGAACGCGATGGTGACCGTGTTCAGCTCGCCCCAGCGTCGCGGTATCAGCGGAGCCGCGCTCTCCGGCAGCTCGGTGCGCAGCCGGGTCAACTGGCCCATCTTGGCGAGGAACGCCTTGTGCGCCTCGACGCCCTGGCCGAGCGCGATCCGCGCGGCACCGATGTTGGACGAGAACGTGAACACTTCCTTGGTGTTGATGAAACGTCCGAGCGAATGGCTGTCATGGATGGTGAACTTGCCGTAGTGCAGGTTTCCCCGTGCATCCCACATCGAGTTCAAATTGATCTTGCCGGAATCGAGCGCCATCGCCAGCGTGAACGCCTTGAAGGTCGAGCCCATCTCGTAGACGCCGGTGGTCAGGCGATTGATGCGGTCGGGGTCGTGCGCTTCCTTCGGATTGTTGGGATCGAAGTCCGGAAGGGAAACCATCGCCACGATCTCGCCGGTCTTGACGTTGGAGACGATGCCGGAGGCGGCCTTGGTGTGGTACTTCTCCTTGGCCTTCAGGAGCTCGTCGCGCAGTGCGTGCTCGACGCGCAGATCGACCGAGAGCTCGATCGGCTTTTGCAGCCGGTCGGTGGCAAAGCCCGCGCGGTGGAGATCGGCGAGCCCTTGATTGTCGAGCCACTTCTCCATGCCGGCGATGCCCTGGTTGTCGATGTTGACGAGACCGATGAGGTGGGCGACCTCGTTGCCGGTCGGATAGACGCGCTTGTTCTCGCGCAGGAAGCCGATGCCGGGAATGCCGAGCTTGTGGATGTCCTGCTGCTGCTTCGCCGTGATCTCACGCTTGAGCCAGACGAAGCCCTTGCGCGACGACAGGCGCTCGCGAACCTCGACCTCGTCGAGGTCGGGCACGGTGGCGGTCAGGAGCTCGATCGCCTCATCCTTGTCGATGATGCGGCGCGGCTCGCCGAACAGGCTCGACGCTTTGACGTCGGTCGCGAGGATCGCGCCGTTGCGATCGATGATGTCGGGCCGCGCGGTCGCGACCACCTCCTGCGCCGCGGCGCGGCGCGCGCCGTGAGCGTCGGCGCCGATCGCGAACATCACGAGCCGGCCGCCGATCAGGGCGTAGACCGCGACGAAGGCGAGCATCGCCAGGCCGACGCGCGCGCGTGCCTTTGCGGCGCGATCGACGTTGCGCCCATAAAGCAGGCTGCGGATCAGCCGCTGCCGCCAGGGCTCAGTCGGCTTTGCTGCAGGTTTGACCGGGGTCACAGCACTCATTGCTTGTCCTCGGGCTGAGGCACGGAACCCGTCACCGTGTCGGGATCGCTCGCGGCTTCGATGGTGTTGAGCATGGCGCCGATCGGATCCGGCTCGCCCGGCCTGAACATCCGCGGCGGACGCTCGGGCAGGTTCTTCAGTGAATCGTACTGCGTGCCGTTGACCGGCTTGAGCTGCAGATGCCGGTCCGACAGGCCTTGCAGGCGCAGGGGCGCGTCGAGCTTGGCCCATTCGGAGCGCAGCGCCGCGATGGCGTCGCGCTGCTCGCGAATTTCAGCATGCAGCCGCAGCACCTTTTCGGTGCGCGCCGTGGAGTCCATCTTGATCCGGTAAACATAGGCCGCCGCAAAGACCAGCGCGCCGATGACGAGAAGGTGGATGAAGCGCATGCGCTAGCCACCTCTCATGACGTCGGAGAGTTTTGGCCAGGGCGATTGCTCGCCATCGTCATGCGCAGGCGCCGAGGTGCGCTCGGCGGCGCGCAGTTTTGCAGACCGCGCGCGCGGGTTCTGCGCGACCTCGTCTTCGCCTGCGATCACCGGCCGCCGTGTCAAAAGCTGGAAGCTGGGCACAGCCTGCGACACTTCCGGCAGATGCCGTGAGCCGCCACCGGTCTTGCTACGCTCGGCCAGAAAATTCTTGACGATGCGGTCTTCCAGCGAATGGAACGAGACGACCACGAGGCGACCGCCGGGCTTGAGCACACGCTCCGCCGCGGCAAGCGCGGTCTGAAGCTCTTCGAGCTCTTCGTTGACGAAGATGCGCAGGGCCTGGAACGTCCGCGTCGCCGGGTGAATATCGCCGGGCTTGGAACGAACCACCCTGCCGACGAGATCGGCGAGCGCGCGCGTGGTCGTGAACGGCGTCTCCTGCCGGTCCGCGACGATGGCGCGGGCAACGCGGCGCGAATGCCGCTCTTCGCCGAGGAGATAAATGATGTCGGCGAGATCGCCTTCGGAGGCACGCGCCACGACGTCGGCTGCGGTCGGTCCCGCCTGCCCCATCCGCATGTCGAGCGGACCGTCGAGACGGAAGGAGAAGCCGCGGCCGGCCTGGTCGAGCTGCATCGAGGATACCCCGACGTCCATCACGACGCCGTCGACGCCATCGACGCCTTGAGCCGCGCAGATCTCGGCGAGGTTGGAGAAGCGATCTTCAACGAGCGTCAGCCGGCCCGCGGAGCGTTCGACCAGCTCGGCGCCGCCTGCGATTGCGGTGCGGTCGCGGTCGATCGCGATCAGGCGGGTTCCCGGCACGTCGAGAATCGCGCGGCTGTAGCCGCCGGCACCGAAGGTCGCGTCGACATAAAGGCCGCCTTCGCGCGGGGCGAGGTGGTCGACCGCCTCGCGGCCAAGAACGGGGATGTGCGGAGCCGAGTTCATGCGCCAAGCCTGCCGAGCGCCCCGCCGGACGTCCATGCGAGATCGGGGACGAACAAGCTCATAACGCCTCGCATGATTCCGCGTCGCGGCGGTTCCACGACCCAACCCCCGTCCAGGATGGTTGCCGAACCCGGTGACCCTGAGCCGCCAACCCAGTGTTCCCAGTGGAATTTGTCGGGCAGCCATGGGATTTCAAGCCAAAATACGCTTTGGCCGCCTCCGGACACGGGTCGGCTCTTCATCTCTCAGTAACGGCCCTTAGCGTTAAGAAAGCGTTGATCGGCTCGTGACAAGTCGAAAAGCTGACGCGACGGTGATGCTGCATCCACACACCTGCGCCAAAATGCACCCGTTAACCCCGTCTCCCGATTGCGCACGGTGGAGGGTAAAGAAATAGTAAAGAGAAGGGCTTGGCCCACTCTCTGTCTGTCTCGAGCTGTTTATGTCGTCCGGTTCGTCCACGCCGTCTGGATCTGATTCGAAGCGTCAACGCGTTCTCCCGGTTCCCAAGGCCGCGGCGAACATGCGGACGTTCGAGCCGGATTCCTCGATCGTCTCCGACATCATCCCCTCACCGAACCATGGCGACCGCAACAAGGGCCGGCAGCCCGATATGATCGTGCTGCACTACACCGGCATGCCCGACGTCGAAGGTGCATTGGCGCGGCTCTGCTCCGCGGGCACCGAGGTGTCGGCGCACTACGTCGTGCTGGAAGACGGCCGTATCGTGCAATGTGTGCCGGAGGCCAGGCGCGCCTGGCATGCCGGCGTTTCGTCCTGGGGCGGCCAGGATGACATCAACTCCTGCTCGATCGGGATCGAGATCGTCAATCGCGGCCATGACTGGGGCTATCCGGAATACCCGCTGCGCCAGATCGCCGCCGTGATCGCGCTGTGCCGCGGCATCATGCTCCGTCGCAAGGTGCCCGCGCACCGGGTGCTCGGCCATTCCGACGTCGCGCCCGCGCGCAAGAAGGATCCCGGCGAAAAATTTCCGTGGCATTCGCTGGCCAATTCAGGCGTCGGCCACTGGGTCACGCCCGCGCCGGTCGTGCGCGGCGAGAGCCTGATGCTCGGCACCATCAGCGACGAGGTGTTGAGCCTGCAGCAGGCGCTCGCCAGATACGGCTACGGCGTTCCCTTGACCGGCAAATACGACGCCGGGACGATGGAAGTCGTCACCGCGTTTCAGCGGCACTTCCGGCCGGCGCGACTGGATGGAGTCGCGGATCACTCCACCCTGTCGACCTTGCAGGCGCTGTTGGGGAGCTTGCCGGCCGAGGGGACGGTGGTCGCGTCAAAATAGCTGACGTCTTCGACAACATGACCTCTTGCTCCGTCATGCCCGGGCTTCCACGTCTTTGTCGCGCAGGAAGAACGTGGATGGCCGCGACAAGCCCGGCGATGACGGAAACTCAGTTCATCTCCCTCACTCTTCGCGCGTAGAGCCGTCGCAGCGGCTCGAGCTGCGTCGCCTCCGTCGCCGTAGCATACGCCTCCATCGCCTCCTCCTTCCGGCCGAGCCGCCGCAACAGATCCGCCCGCACCGCCGGCAGCAGCTCGTAACCATCGAGCCCGCCGCGGGCGGCGATCGCATCCACCAGATCGAGCGCGCGTGCCGGTCCGTCGACCATCGACACCGCCGCCGCGTGATTCAGTTCAACCACCGGCGACGGGTTGATGCGTAGCAGGACCTCGTAGAGCCCGGCAATCTGCGGCCAGTCGGTCTGCTCATAGCTCGGCGCACGCGCATGCAGTGCGGCGATCGCGGCTTGTACTGCATAGGGCTGCGGCCGGCCGGGCACGCGTAACGCGTCGTCCACCATACGCAGGCCCTCCTCGATCTGTGCACGGTCCCACCGTGAGCGGTCCTGCTCTTCCAGCAGCACGATATCGCCGGCGGCGGTCTCACGCCCGGCGCGGCGCGCATCGTGCAGCAGCATCAGCGCCAGCAGGCCCTTGATGCCGGTCCGATCGGGTAGCAGACGATCGAGCAAACGGCCGAGCCTGATAGCCTCGGCCGCGAGATCGGGCCGCATCAAATCCGCACCCGACGTCGCCACATAGCCTTCGGTGAACACGAGATAGATCACGGCGAGTACACCGTCGAGCCGCGGCACCAGCGTGTCGCGCTCGGGCACCTCATAGGGAATGCCGGCGAGCCTGATCTTCTGCTTGGCGCGGACGAGACGCTGCGCCATCGCCTCCTCACCGACAAGGAAGGCGCGCGCCACCTGCGCGGTGGAGAGCCCGCAGACGGTGCGCAGCGTCAGCGCGACCTGGACCTCGGGCGCGAACGCGGGATGGCAGCAGGTGAAGATCAGCCGCAGCATGTCGTCGTCGAGCATCGCCGACGGCTCGTCGGTCGCCTGCGCGTTCAGCTCGAGCTCGTGCACAAGTGCCTGCTGCTTGCCGCGGAAGACGGCCTGCCGGCGAATCCGGTCGATCACCTTGTGCTTGGCGACGTTGACCAGCCAGGCGCGCGGGTTGTCGGGAAACTCGCCCGCCGGCCAGTGCTCCAGCGCAACCGCGAAGGCGTCCTGGAGCGCATCCTCGGCGAGATCGAAATCGCCGACGAGGCGGATCAGCGTGGCCAGCGCCCGCCCCGCCTCGTCGCGGAAGATTTTGTCGATCTCGGACAGTGTCATGCGCCGATGCGCGGCTGCGCCATCACTTGTCGTAGACCCAGATCGGCCGCACCTCGATCGAACCGATGCGCGCCGACGGAATCCGGGACGCGATCTCGATCGCAGTATCGAGATCCTTGGCCTCCACGAGATAATAGCCGCCGAGTTGCTCGCGCGTTTCGGCAAACGGGCCGTCGGTCGTCAGCGTCTTGCCGTCGCGCACGCGGACCGTCGTCGCGGTCGTGGTCGGCTGCAACCGGTCGCCGGCCTTGAAATTGCCGCTCTGGATGATGCCTTGCGTGAAGGCCTGGTATTCGCTCATCATCTTCTGGGCCGTGGCAGCGTCGTTCTTCGCGTATTCGACCTCATTCTGGTAGATCATCAGCAGATACTGCATCGCTTCACTCCTGTGTGTTCGGGGGATCACCGACATCCAGTCGAACGGGGCACGCACCAAACGACATGTTCAGGATAAATTATCTGAAGGTCGCGTGCGCGGCGATATCGGCTTGACGGAACCGTCGCAAATGCTCCATGCGTAAGCCGTCAGTCGGCCGGACGGCCGCCCCTGTAAGTGCCGAAAGGCCGCCGGGGAGGAAAGTCCGGGCTCCCTTGACATACGGTGCCGGATAACGTCCGGCGGGGGCGACCCCAGGGAAAGTGCCACAGAGAACGAACCGCCCTGCTTCGCCTTCGGGCTTCGCAGGGTAAGGGTGAAAAGGTGCGGTAAGAGCGCACCGCGGCTCCGGCAACGGCGCCGGCATGGTAAACCCCACCGGGAGCAAAACCGAATAGGGACGGCGTAGCGGGCTGTTCGCGAAAGCGATAACGCCGCGGGGCGATGTCAGGCCCGCCGTCCGGGTAGGTTGCTCGAGGCCATGTGCAAACATGGTCCCAGAGGAATGGCCGTCACGTATCGTTCGCGCAAGCGGACGATGCCTTACAGAACCCGGCTTACAGGCCGGCTGATATTCTAAAGCGTTTTCGAGCAGAAGAAAACGTGTCTACCAAGAAGTGACGAGGGGTTCGATGCTGACCGCATCGGGCCCCTCACCATTTTGGGGCTCGTTATCCGACGATCTCTTGCAACACCGCCATCAGCGCCTCTGGCGCCGTGACGTTCGGTGTAGCGGCCAGTCGCGCGATGTAAACGCTACGGCCTCCAGGCCGCGCGCGGATCGGCTTTCACGAAGACGGGTGCAAGCTGACCGGCCTCGCGCCGCAGCTTGCCTGGCTCAAAACCGTGCATGCCGATCTGCCACTGCAGCCCGACGATGGCGCCCTTGGTCGGTTGCAGCAGCGCGAGCGAAGCGAACAGCGTCACCGGCAGCCACACCGCCAGTTGCAACCAGACTGCCGGCGCGTAGGCGGTCTCGACCGCGAGGATCGCCGGGACCACGAGATGGCCGACGACGACCATCACGAGATAGGCCGGAAAATCATCGGCGCGCTGGTGAAACAGCTCCTCGCCGCAATGGTCGCAGGCGTCAGCAACTTTCAGGAAATGGCCGAACGCATGCCCTTCGCCGCAATTCGGGCATTTGCCCACGAAACCGCGCCACATCGCTTTCGTGAGAGAGACTGAACCGGTTGCCATGACAGCACCTCTTCCTTTCCGCTGATCCATACAATACTATCTTGTATCCATACATTCAAAGGATATGGGCTCAAATTGCATGGATTGGACTCCTACAATCTCGGAGCTGAATGGCCCGCGTTATCAACGCATCGTCGATACCATGGAGGCCGACATCGCAGCGGGCCGCCTCGTACGCGGGCAGCAACTCCCGACGCAGCGCGCCCTCGCAAAAGCGCTCGGCATTGACCTCACCACGGTGACGCGCGCCTATACCGAGGCGCGGCGCCGCGGCATCATGGAAGCCCGGGTCGGTCAGGGCTCGTTCGTGTCGGAGACCAGCGTGCGCCGCGCGGTCGATCTGCCGCATCCCGTCGCGATCGACCTCGCGATGAACGTGCCGCCGCATCCGCTCGAAGCGCAGCTGGACGAGCGAATCATCGCAGGGCTCGAGGCCATCCGCGCGCAATCGGGCCTGACCGCGCATCTCAACTACCAGCCGCCCGGCGGCAGCGCCCATGAGCGCGCGGTCGCAGCGCGCTGGATGCGCGCACGCGTTCCGCACGCACATGCCGACAAGCTCGTGATCTTTCCCGGTACGCAGACGATCCTGTTCAACCTGCTCGCCCATCTCGCCAGGCCCGGCGACGTGGTGCTGACGGAGGCCCTCACCTTCCCCGGCATCAAGGCCGCCGCGGCGCGGCTCGGCGTCAAGCTCGTCGGCATCGCCATGGATGACGGCGGCGTCCTGCCTGACGCGCTGGCGAAAGCGTGTCGCGCGCATAAGCCGAAAGCGGTCTATCTCATCCCGACGCTGCAAAACCCAACCACCGCGACGCTTCTCCCCGAGCGCCGCAGCGCCATCGCAAGGATCATCAGCGATGCCGATACGATGCTGATCGAGGATGACGCCTACAGTCTGCTCGACCGCTCCGCATTGCCGATCGCCAATCTCATTCCGGAGCGGACATATCTGGCGACCACGCTGTCAAAGTGCATCGCGCCGGCGCTACGGGTGGCCTATCTGGTGACGCCCAACGAGAGCTCCCAGCAGGAGATGCGCAACTATTTGCAGGCGACCGTGCAGATGCCGGCGCCGCTTATGGTCGCGCTGGTGACGCATTGGATCGAGACCGGCATCGCCGATCGCATCATCACCGCCATTCGCAGCGAGGCGATCGGACGCCAGCAGCTTGCGCAACGGACACTGAAGGGTTTTCAATTTCTGGCCAAGCCCGCAGCTCATCATCTATGGCTGCGGCTGCCGGAGGGCCGCCCCGACGTCGCGGCGCATCTGTTGCGAAATGGTCTCGCCATCGTCGCCGGCGAGGCCTTCACCGTCGACGGGACCGCGCCACACGCGGCACGCGTCTCGCTTGGCGCAGCGCGCAACAGAGCGGAATTGACCGAAGCGCTGCGCATCCTGGTCGGCGCGCTGCACAGGCCCGCCGACACCAGACAGATCGTCTAGCAATACTTATCGATGCTGGCGGCGATGGTGGGAGCGAACAGCCGGCGCGACGGGGGACGGATAGGCCGCATAGGCCTCGCTCGGCGCAACGGTCTCGCCGCGGGCCCCGCGCGCGGCGGGCGTGAGCTGGCCGCCATTCAGAACATCGCGGTCCGGATGGGCAGCCTGATAGGCCGCAGGCTCGGAAAACTGCGCCTGCGCCATTGTCGGCATCAAAGCCGCCGTCGACAATAGCGCGGCTGCAACGGCAATCTTCGTGCGGGTCATCGTCCTTCTCCATATTCTCGTTCGGGTGACCGGCCAATCGAACCGCATGATGGCGTCGGGCGGGCCCCCAGGTTGCGGTACGAGCATCATGTAGGCCTGTCTTTCGCGAACGTCCGCCGTCGGGGATCACGCTTGCGTGCAGTTTTGAAATTGACCGGCATAGCCGCAGCTGTGCTATGCGAGCGATGGCGATCAACAGTTCGGGATCGCTCAGATAACAGGGATAATCGGTTGGATACGCTCACCTACGCGCTGCTGCTGTTCGGCGCGCTGGCCGGAGGCTTCGTCTCGGGCCTTGCCGGATTCGGCACGGCGCTGATGGCGCTCGGCATCTGGCTCTACGTGCTGCCGCCGTCGCTCGCGGTGCCCCTGGTGCTGATCTGCTCGGTGGTCGCGCAGAGCTCGACACTGCCGTCGATGTGGAAGAGTTTTGATCTCTCGCTGGTCTGGCCGTTCCTGATCGGAGGACTGATCGGCGTGCCGCTGGGCACCATGCTGGTCGCCTCCGCCGATCCAAACGTGTTCAAGCTGAGCGTCGGCGTGCTGCTGCTGATCTTCTCGAGCGCGCTGTACCTCAACAAGAAGCCGCTCGCCATTGCCTTCGGCGGTCGGATCGCCGACGGCGCGATCGGCTTTGCCGGCGGCATTCTTGGCGGTCTCGCCGGATTGTCGGGCCCGCTGCCTATCCTGTGGGCCAACATCCGCGGCTGGAACAAGCACGAGCGGCGCGGCATCTTCCAGCTCTTCAATTTCACGGTGCTCGCCACCGCTTTGGTGTTGCAGACGGCCTCGGGCCTCGTTGAGTTCAAGGTCGTCTGGCTCGCGGTGGTCGCATTTCCGGGCACGCTGATCGGCGCATGGGCCGGCGCGCGCGTCTATCACGCATTGAGCGACAAGCATTTTGGCGATGTCGTGCTCGGTCTGTTGTTTCTGTCGGGCCTCGGCCTCGTCTGGAACAGTTTTGGCACGCACTAAATCCGCATTTTCTTCCGGGAACAAGCGATCGCTACGCGGGCGCACGTGCAGGAGACGGCACGGGTTCGGGTGCAGCCTGCTCTGGAGCCTCCTCTTGCACCACCAGGCGCTTCCCGAATTCGCGGCGTAGCAGCCACAAGCTCAGGCCCGCCTGCAACGTGGTTGCCGCGATCGACAGGTACCAGACGTACTCCATCCGAAAGCCCGGCCGCGTCGACAGCCAGATCGCCGGCAGCGAATAGGTGAACACGCGCGTTGCCGAGCTCCACAACACCGGCTTGGTATTGCCGAGGCCCTGGAACATGCTCGAGCAGGTGAAGATCAGGCCCTGCGCCACCATGTTGAGCGAGATGATCCGCAGGAACAGGAAAGCGACCTCCATGGTCTCGCGATCGTTCGAGAAGCCGGCGAGCAGGAGCTGCGGCTTCGACTGAGCAAGGCACATGAAGCCGAGCATCACGGCACTGGTGATCAGCGCCGCCTTGACGAAGGTTTCGCGCACGCGCTCGCCTTTTCCGGCGCCCATGTTCTGGCCGGCGATCGGCCCGGCGGCGAGCGCAATCGCAAGCGCCGGCATCTGGATCAGGCCCAGCACACGTTGTCCGATCCCGAAACCCGCCTGCGCCGCCGCGCCGAAATCGCGCAGCACGAAATAGACTACCGCCATGAGGATGAACATCATCGCGAACTCGCCGCCGGCGGGCAGACCGACATTGACAATGCGCTTCAGATGGTGCGCCTGCGGACGCCACTGCGCCGGATTGAAGGCGACATAGCGCTCGACTTTGCGGAAATACGCAAGCAGCATCACGACGCCGATCAACACCGCGATCGAACTCGCCAGCCCCGCCCCGGCAACGCCGAGCGCATGGCCCGTGCCCCAGCCCAAAATAAGGACCGGCGCCAGCGCGATATTGATGACCACCGCAAGCGCCTGCACCAGCATGGCGGGACGTACGATGCCGGTGGCCCGCAGCGCGGATCCCATCACCTGGGTCGCGAACTGCAGCGCGAGCGCCGGCATGAACCACAACAGATATTTGGTCCCCGCCTCGATCGTGGCTTGATCCGCCGCAACCGAGCGCATGTAGGCGCGCGACAGCGCGGCGCCCGCGACCAGGGTCAACAGGCCGAACAGCACCGACAGCACGATCGCCTGGTTGAAGATCAAATTGGCATCCGGCCGATCCTTGCGTCCCACCGCATGCGCGATCAGCGCCACCGAGCCGACGCCGAGCACCTGCATCAGCGCGTTGACGAGAAAGCCGGCATTGCCGGCCGCCGCTACGCCCGCAACCGCGGCATCGCCCAAGCCCGAGACGAAGTACAGATCGACCAGCTGGCAGAGCATGATCGTGATCATGCCCACCATGATCGGCGGTGCCATGGCCAGGATGTGCTTCGCGACGGAGCCGTTGGTCAGGTCTTTCATGTCATCCCACCCTTGACGACGCAGCCTCCGGATCTTCGTCCGCCGGCCGCGCGTCACTCATTCAGCTGCTGCGAGATGTCCGAGCTCCACCACCTGGCGCTCGAACAGTCCGCGATAAATGCCGTCTGGCTTGGCCGCGAGCTTGGCATGCGTGCCTTGCTCGACGATCTCGCCGCGGTCGAACACCAGGATCCGATCCATGCTCCGCACCGTCGACAGCCGGTGCGCGATCACGATCGAAGTCCGGCCCCTCATCAGCCGCTCCATCGCTTGCTGGATCAGCGCCTCCGATTCCGAATCGAGGCTCGATGTCGCCTCGTCCAGGATCAGCACCGGCGCGTCCGCCAGGAAGGCGCGCGCCAGCGCCACGCGCTGCCGCTCGCCGCCCGAGAGTTTGACGCCGCGCTCGCCGACAAGCGTGCCGTAGCCCTTCGGCAGGCGCAGGATGAAGTCGTGCGCATTCGCCAGCCTCGCCGCCTGCTCGATCGCCTCCACGCTGGCCCCGGGCCGGCCATAGGCGATGTTCTCGGCGAGCGAGCGGTGAAACAGGATCGGGTCCTGCTGCACGATCGCGATCTGGCTGCGCAGCGATTGTTGCGTGGCCAGCGCGATGTCCTGCCCGTCGATCAGCACGCGACCATCGGTGACGTCGTAGAGCCGCTGCACCAGCTTGACGAAGGTGGTCTTGCCGGAGCCGGAGCGGCCGACGAGACCGACGCGTTCGCCGGCGCGGATCGTAACCGACAGTCCGTCGTACAGCGGCGCGCTATGGCCGCCATAGTGGAACGTGACGCCGTCGAACACGATCTCGCCGCTCTCGATCGCAATCGGCCGCGCGTCCGTCGCATCCGCAATCCCGATCGGCTCGTCATGGATCGCCACCAGCTCCTCCATGTCGTTGACCGAGCGCTGGAGGTTGTTGATGTGCATTCCGACGTCGCGCAAATAGGCGTGGATGACGTAGTAGCTCGTCAGCACATAGGTGACGTCGCCGGGCGAGGCATGCCCGGACATCCACAGCAGCACCGCGCCGCCGATCACGGAGGCGCGCAAGACCAGCAGCAGCGAGAGCTGCGCCACGGCGGTGGTGTTGTAGCGAAGCCAGGTCCGCCGCACGCGTACGCGCCAGCGGTTGATGACGCGGGCGAGCCGCGCATCCTCGCGCGCTTCGGCGCCGAAGGATTTCACCACGGCGTTGCAGGTCAGCGCATCCGCCAGCGTGCCGCCGACCTTGGTGTCCCAGGCGTTGGAGGCGCGCGCGGCCGGCGCGATGTAGCGCGTCGAGAACAGCACCGTCATCGTGACATAGACCAGCGCGCCGAGCGCGATCACCCCGCCGAGCGAGACCCAGTGCACGCCGAGCAGGACCATCGACCCGATCAGCACGACCAGCGAGGGCAGCAGTGCCAGCAGGACGGTGTCGTTCAACAGGTCGAGCGCCCACATGCCGCGCGTGATCTTGCGCACGGTCGAGCCGGCGAACGAGTTGGCGTGCCAGTCGGTCGAGAAGCGCTGCACGCGCATGAACGCGTCCTGCGCGACCTCGGACATGATCTTCAGCGTGAACGGCACGATCACCTGCAGTCCTGCGAGCCGCAGCACCATCGAGGCCGCGCCGAGCGCCACGATGGCGCCGAACGCGACCAGCGCCGCGTGACGCGCATCGGAATCCGACGGACCGCGCGTCAGGGCATCGATCAGGTGCCCCGAGAATACCGGCATGAACAAGTCGGCGGCGGTCGCGCCCAGCAGGCTGCCAACGACGACAAGCGTACGCCCCGGCTGCTTCAGCCAGTGCCGGAACACGAAGGGCAGCACGACGCGTATCGCTGCGGGCTTTTTTGACAGAGCGGTCATGGCATCATCCGGCCGCTTTTGGCGCAGGCCGGCTCCATTGATGGACGCAGGCCGGCCGCGAGGGCCGAGACGGCGTCACTTGAACTTGGCTTTGACTTGGGGAGCGGAGCGATCGGAACTGGAAGCCCAATCGAAGCTGGCGGAAGAGGCCTCTAGAAGGCCGAGCACATACCGAGCCAGAACATCATCGAGCGCGGGCGTACGATCTGCGAATGCGACGAAATCATGCAAATCCTCCCGGTTCGATTGAATGAGGTGCGCTTTATAGATGTGCCATTGGTGATTTGCAACGGGGCTCGCGCGAGATCACGCACGAGTGTTGCAAATTAGTGCGCGTCGCCGCTAGCGCCGAACGGCGAGGCAGGCCTCTTCAGCAGCGTGACCGTGAGGGTGAGGCCGAGATAGAACAGCGTCAGGATGAAGAAAGCATCGCCGAAGCTCATCACCACGGCCTGGCGATGCACGATCTGGCTGAGCTGCTTCATCGCCATCAGCGTGGAGTCGCCGAGCCCCTGAAACTTCTGCATGAACATGGTCAGGGTTTCGGTCGCGGTGGCATTGCCCCAGGTCACGCGCTCCTGCAGGCGGGTGATGTGCAGGTCCGTGCGGTCGTTGAGCACGGTATTGATGACCGCAAGCCCGACCGCGCCGCCGAGGTTGCGCATCAGGTTGAACAGGCCCGAGGCATTCTTCACCCGGTCCGGCGCCAGCGTGCCGAGCGCGATGTTGTTGGTCGGCACCATCGCGAACATCATGCCGATGCCGCGCAGGATCTGCGGCACGAGAAGCTCGTAGAAATCGTAGTCGCGCGTGATCCAGGTCATCTGGTAGGAGCCGATCGCGAACACGACGAGGCCGAACGCGATCATGTACCGCATGTCGTACTTCGCCATGAGACGGCCGACCAGCGGCGCGACCAGGAACATGGTGATGCCCGAGACGAACATGGTCTCGCCGATCATCAGCGCGCTGTAGCCGCGCACCTCGGCAAGATAGCGCGGATAGATATAGGTCAGGCCGTAGAGGCCGATGCCGATGCAGAACTGAAGTACGCAGCCGATTGCGAAATTGCGGTTCGAGAACGTACGCAGATTGACGATCGGCTCGGCCGCCGTGAACACGCGCCAGAAGAAGGCGATCGCCGAGATGCCGCAGATCCAGGCGCAGATCGCAACCGAGGGGTCCTGCAGCCATTCATATTGCGGGCCTTCCTCCAGTACGTATTCCAGCGTGCCGAGGAAGCCGGCCATGAACAGCAGGCCCCACCAGTCGAAGCGGTCGAGCAATTCGAAATGCGGCTCGTCGAAATCGACCAGCGCCAGCACGCCCAGGGTGATGCCGATGCCGGGCACGATGTTGATGAAGAACAGCCAGTTCCACGACATCAGGTCGGTGATGTAGCCGCCGACGGTCGGCCCAATGGTCGGGGCCAGCGTCGCGACCAAGCCGATGATGGGACCGACGATGTGGAATTTGGAGCGCGGGAAGACAGTGTAAGCCGAGGCGAACACGGTCGGGATCATGCCGGCGCCCAGAAAGCCCTGGAGCGCACGCCAGAGGATCATCTCCTCGATGGTGGTGGCGAAGCCGCAGAGCAGACTCGAAGCGGTGAAGCCGGCGGCAGAAATCGCGAACAACAGCCGCGTGCCGAAGGCGCGCGACAAAAATCCCGACAGCGGGATCGCGATCACTTCGGCGATCAGATAGGCGGTCTGGACCCAGGAGACCTCACTGGAGCTTGCCGACAGGCCGGCCTGGATCTCGCTCAGGGACGCCGAGACGATCTGGATGTCCAGGATCGACATGAACATCCCGAACACCATGATGATGAAAGCGAACAGCCGCTTCGGCGCGATGCGCTCCGAAGCGGGGTCCGCCATCATGGCAGGTGAAGCGGTGGTGGCGTTCGCCATGGCCTGACCTCGAAGCGCCGGCGCGCTACTGCGGATGGACCGTGGTGGGATCGTCGAGATCGATTTCGCTGTCGGCGTCGACCGCGCCCTTGTTGGTGTCGACGGTCGCATAGACCGACATGCCGGCGCGGAGCAGGTTTTGCCTCGCGACCGACTTCGGCACCCGGATGCGGACCGGCACGCGCTGCACGATCTTGGTGAAGTTGCCGGTGGCGTTGTCAGGCGGGAGCAGCGTGAACACCGAGCCCGAACCCGCCGCGATGCTGTCGACGACGCCGGAGAACTTGCGCATGCCGTAGGCATCGACCTTGATCGTCACCGGCTGGCCGGGACGGATGCGCTTGAGCTGGGTTTCCTTGAAATTGGCGTCGATATAGACGTTGTCGAGCGGCACGACGTTGCCGAGCCGCTGGCCGACCGCGACGAAGTCGCCGGCACTGACGAGGCGATTCGAGAACGTGCCGTCGACCGGCGCGCGCACCGCAGTGAAGCTGAGATCACGCTCGGCCTTGGCGAGCGTGGTCTTGAGCTCGGCGAGTTGCGCCTGCGCTTCGGCTTGCTGCGCCTTGGCGACGTCGACATTGCTGACCGCGACATCATAGGCGGCCTGCGCGGCCTTGACCGCGGCGGCGCCCTGGTCACGTCCGGCTTCCGAAGTTTCGAAGGTGGCGCGTGAGGCAAAGCCCTTGCTGTTCAGCGCCTGCTGGCGCTCGTAATCAAGGTCGGCGCGCTTGAGGCCGGCTTCGGCGGACACGAACTGCGCCTTGGCCTGCGCGACCTGGCTGTCTAGCGCCGCAACCTGGCGGCCGATGCGATCGATGGTGGCCTGCTGGGTCGCGATCCTGGTCGCGGCGGCGTCGACTGCGATCTTGTAGTCGCCGTCGTCGATGCGGAAGACGATGTCGCCGGCACGCACCGTGGCGTTGTCGCCAGCAAGGATCGAGGAGATGTGACCGGCAACGCGCGCGCCCAGCATGGTGTTGTTGGCGCGGACATAGGCGTCGTCAGTGGAAACGTAGAAGCGCCCGACCAGCGTATAATAGCCGGCATAGCTCGCGGCCGCGAGCGCCAGCACCAGGCCTACTCCCATCATCACGAATTTGCGCTTGCCCGACTTCGGAGCGGCGGCGGCAGCGGTCGCCTCTGGGGCTGCGGCCGGCTTGTCGGTCACGGGTTTCTCCGGCGCATCGCTGGTGCGGCGCTTGGTTTCCTCGGTCACATGAGAGCGCAACTGCTCGGCGAGAACTGCGGACGTCTCGGTGGCGGCGTCACCGCCCGCGGGCGCCGGCGTCGCCACCGTGTCCTGGCGAAGAACGCGCGCAGACTGGTCTCTCAATACGGCCATAAAGGCTTCCCCAAAAGCGCGATGAGGGACGGCCGCCGTGCGGCCGGTTCCCTCTCGCCCATTTCGAATACCATTGACCGAACGGTTCGGTCAATATAGATAATATTCCCGGGCAGACGCTACTGGCCCGAATCCTTTATTTCGGTTTCATGGCCCTGGACCGATCCAAAAACCTTCCGAGACCCTAAACCAATGGTTGTAACCGGCCGCGAACAACTACACGTCGTCCAAGAAGAGGACAGCTCCAAGCGGCGCCAGATCCTGGACGGGGCGCGTAAGGTGTTCATGGATCTCGGTTTCGACGGTGCCAGCATGGGCGAGATCGCCCGCGCGGCGCAGGTCTCCAAGGGCACGCTTTACGTCTACTTCGCCGACAAATCCGCGCTGTTCGAAGCCATCCTCGAGCAGGAGGCGCTGCAGCACGGCCAGGTCGTGTTCAATTTCGATCCCGCCCGCGACGCCGAGACGACGCTGAAGGATTTCGGCCAGGCCTACATCCATCTGCTGTGCCGGCCCGGCGGCGGATCCGCAATCCGCACCGTGATGGCGATCGCCGAACGCATGCCCGATGTCGGCCGCCGCTATTATGCGCGGGTGCTGGACAAGACCATCAACCGCCTCTCCGACTATCTCAAAGCCCATGTCGTCCCTGGCGATCTCGATATCGACGATTGCGACCTTGCGGCGTCGCAGTTCATGGAGTTGTGCAAGGCCTCGCTCTTCCTGCCCTTCGTCTTCCAGGCCGCACCCGCACCGTCGGAAGAGCGCATGACCGAAGTCGTCGACAGCGCGACGCGGATGTTCCTGGCGGCTTATCGGGCCAAGTAGCGGCAAGCCGGGCATGCGTTGCAGGCCGTTCCGGCGGTCCTATATTCGGGCTCATGTCCCGTGATCTTCGGCCGCCGGTCGATATCCTCCATTACGAGATCGTTCAGGAACAAGCCTCCGCGCTTGGACGGATGGGCCACACGCTCGAACAGGCGCTGGCGCGCTTGCGCGAGTTCGACGCCGCCCATGCCCTCCCCGAGGGGCCGGCCTCGATGCAACCGGCCAGGCGCAAGCTGGTGATGGAAGCCGGCCACGCGCTCTGGATGTTCGTGGTGCAGCGTGAGGCATCCGGCTTGCGCGACAGCCGCCACATCATGCGGACCTACAATGTCCCGGCCGAGGTGCAGCGCTGCATGGGGCTGGTCCCAGTACCGTCGAAGTCGGCCTGAAAATGATTTTCTACGGCACCAGCCGCGAGGGCGTGCACTCATTGAGCGGCCGGCCGCCTGATGTCCGGTTTAACGCCAACACCGGCCGAAGAGCGGATGGCCTCCGAGGTCGCAGATGGGCCAATAGGCGACACTCAAGATGTAAGAGGCCGTCGACGTCAGCAAGCGAATAGCCTTGCTTCTTATTGCTCCCGGACCCCTCCCTTCCTCAGCCCATCGAGAATGTCGTCGATCTCGCGGCGAAACTGCGGATTGGTTGACATTGAGTAAACAAGATCACGGTACCAATGGATCGTGAAGTCTGGTCGCAGCTTGTTCAATTCAGTCAAGCTCCGCTGTGCCTGTTCCAATTGCCCCGTGGCTCCATAAGCCGAAGTCAGATCTACATAAGCGTACATGTGCGAGTTGTTCAGATTGACCGAGCGCCCGCATTCCTCGATGGCTTCTCCATATTGGTGCAGGTGCAAGTGTGCATGGCAGAGCCAGAAGCGCCATTGGAAAGCAAAAGGATCTCTGGGACTGAGACGGAGAGCCAACTGGACCGGCGAGAAGGCTTCGCGCGCGCGCCCGGAGGCGATGAGTGCAATGGCTTTAGTAGCGTAGGCAGCTGGATTATTTGGATCAATTTCAAGCGCCGTATCGTATTCAGCCAATGCCTCCTCAGGACGTCCAAATAGAAGAATGGTTTCCTTAGTCGTATGAGCACTCGCGCTTGCCGAGCTTTTGGACAGAACTCTGTCGATCAGGCCGATCGCTTGCTTTTTGTCTTCGACAACGGATGTAGACCATCGGTTGTTCACACCAGCCGCTAGACACCGCGCTTTGCCAATCATGGCTTCAACGTTGTCCGGATCGAGGCGCAGCGCGTCATCGAATAGGTCCTTTGCCTGACCATTTTGGATCTTCGACTGCGGCCCATAGAGCTTTGCCCAGCCGCGCATCGTGAAGTCCGTAGCGTCTGGATTTCTCGATCGGTCTACTTCGCTGCGACGGCTTTCCGCCTGGATCAATTCAATGTTAAGCGAGCGAGCCGCGCTGTGATCTGGTCCTGCAAGGCGGCGAGGTTCGTACGATCGCCGTCGAAACGATCGGACCAGACGTCCCGACCGCTCGCGATATCCGTAAGTGATACGTTGACCCGAACCTGATCCCCGTTGCGCCGCACCGCGCCCTGGACCGCCCAGCGGATGCCAAGGTCCTTGCCGAGTGTCCTGAAGTCGATCTGCTTGTTCTTGTATGTAAACGCCGTTCCGCGTCCGATAACGAACGCGCCGGGCATTTGCGCGAGGTCGGTCGTTAGGTCGGTTGTGATGCCGTCGGCGAAATAGTCCTGCTCCAGATCGTTGCTGACGTTTGCGAACGGCAGAATGACAAGTGACAAGCGGGGAGCAATGTCGGGCCGGGCCATAGCCTCCCTCTGCGTCTGTTGCTTGTCCGGAAACACGTCGGTGCGGAGCGTCTTCCACACAGTCCAATAGCCGACGAGGCCACCCGCGATCGCACCGATAGCCGCGATCGAAGCGAGCGCCCCGCCGATCAATTGCATTCGCACCCGGAAGCGGCCCTTAAAGTTGCGAGTCGATGCCGGTTGGTCCGGAGGCTCGTCATCAGATGGCGTTTTGTTCAGTGGGTCACTATCGGATGCCGGTTTATTCGGTCGGTCGCTGGAGGCTTCTGAGTCTGTCACCATTGCCTCCCCGCAGGGGCCAAACGCCCGGATGCTCGAACCTACCAGAGTTTTGTGGCTTTGCGTTGGTCAGGGTTGCTGACTAGGTTCACGGCTCTTACAAGTTGTTGCGGTGATGTTGAATGGACGTGCGGTTCGGGTCAAAAGCGTCGGTTTGGTGCTCGGACGAAAACTACCGGCCTTCCCTATGACCCGACATTTGGCGCTGGCGCGCTAACGGAAGCGATGGGCCAAACTCAGACCTGAGTTAGACACTCGTGCCGAATGAATTAGTCAACACGACCGACCTTAAATTAGTCACCAATCGCCACTCTTGCACGATCGATTGTGCAAGCTTTCCCATATAGCTTAGGTGTACGTTGCGGACGGAATCCTAGAGGTGGTGCTGGTTCTGCATATTTTGACGAAGCAATGTAAGCTGTTGACGAAAGCGACGATTTTCTTCAGTCCGCAAGGGGAAACTCATCCATGGTCCAGCAGAGCGCAATTTCCCGTCGCCGATTTGTCCAAACAACCGCCGCGAGTTCGCTGGCGCTCGCGGGAATAGGCCGAATCTGTCCCGCCGCGGCTCAATCGCGACAGCCGAACATCGTCTTCATCCTGGCGGATGACCTCGGCTACGCTGACGTAAGCTGCTATGGTCAGCGGGACTATACGACGCCGAACATAGACCGGTTGGCTGCCGAGGGGTTGAAATTCACACAGGCATACTCCAATTCGCCTGATTGCTCTTCGACGCGCACGGGGCTGATCACTGGGCGCTATCAGGCTCGCTTGCCGCTTGGGCTCGAAGAGCCACTTTCTCCTTTAAGCCCGAAAGGGATTGGCTTGGCGCCGAGCCATCCCACCTTACCATCACTGCTGAAGAAGGTGGGATATGGCACGACTCTAGTCGGAAAATGGCATCTTGGTGATCTGCCGGATTTCAGTCCGCTGAAAAGCGGCTATGACCAGTTTTTTGGGATACTCGGCTGCTGTGCCGATTATTTCAATCATGGGGCGGAGGCCTCGCAAACGTACATATTGCCGTTCCCCGGACTTGCGCATCAACTCTACGAGCAGGAGGTACCGGTTGAGCGTCACGGTTACATGACAAACCTCCTCGGCGATCGAGCGGTGCAGACTCTTGAAGGCTACGCCAAATCGAAGGAGCCGTTCCTGCTAAGTCTGCATTTCACGGCGCCGCATTGGCCATGGGAGGGGCCGGACGACGAGGCTGAGTCAAAGCGGATCAGGAACATTATTGACCGCGACGGCGGCTCCCAGAAGACATACGCGGCGATGGTGCAAAGTCTAGATGCCAATATCGGTCGGGTACTACACGCGCTTGACGCGAGCGGTCTCGCCAGCAACACCATTGTCATATTCACCAGTGACAACGGCGGCGAACGATTCTCTGATGTGTGGCCGTTCATCGGCATGAAACATGAGCTCCTCGAAGGTGGCATTCGCATTCCAGCGATCGTTCGCTGGTCCGGACGGATCGCGCCTGGAGCGGTGTCCGAACAGGTCACGATTACGATGGACTGGATGCCGACCTTGCTGGCTGCCGCCGGCACGTCGCCGGACGCGGCATATCCATCCGATGGTGAGGACCTCGGACAGATCTTGGCCGGCGGTGCGGGATCGCATCCCCGGAAGTTGTGCTGGCGCTATAAAGCGGGATCGCAGCGCGCCATCCGCGACGGCGATCGGAAATATCTGCGGATAGGGGGAAACGAATTTCTCTTCGATGTCGTGCGAGACCCGCGGGAGCGAGCGAACCTCATGGACCGGGAGAAAGACGTATTCGAACGGCTGAAAAGCGAATGGGCGGTTTGGGACGCTTCGATGCTGCCAGAACGGTCGCGACCCGCGTCTTATGTCCACCCGGGTAACTTCCTGGCTGACCACTACGGCGTCACCAACCCGCCGCCGGCGACCGCGACAATCAATGCTCCCACGAAGTGACTGTTGAGTTGGAAAAGACCTACCGCATTTGCCACTGTCGTCGAGGCGCTTCTCGTCGGTGTCGGCCTAGGACACTGATGTCTGCTTTGGGTCAAAGGACTAAGCCGCTCGCGCGGTAGGGCGCCGCGGCCGGCGGCACAGCAAACAGGATAGCGCTGTGGGGCGTCCTGTCTTGAAGATGAGGAGTTGGCAAACCTCACTCAAGACAGGAGCATCCCCATGACCGACGAGGCAATGAGCCCGTTGCGCCGGCGCATGATCGAAGACATGACGATCCGGACGTTATCGCCGAAGACCCAGCAAGGCTACATCCGCACGATCAAGAACTCGGCAGCTTTCCTTTGCCGGTCGCCGGACAAGGCGAGCTTCGAGGACGTCCGACGCTTTCAGCTGCATGTGGCCCAGAGCGGCGTCGGCACGGGAGCCCTCAATGCGACCGTGGCGGCGTTGCGTTTCTTCTTCAGGGTCACGCTTAAGCGATCCGCCATCAGGCTTGTCAACAAATCGCCGCTCAACGCCGGTTCTGCCCATCCGATCAAACCCGCCAACCTTCCCGATCGCGTCCGCAAAACGCGTTCAACGAACCTGGCACACACACCGCCAGCGACGAAATCCCCATAGCACCTGACGTGCCACCTCGCCCGACGTCCCGCGGTTTCCTCCTTTGGAGGTTTTCGTACGCCGGCCCCAGAGCGCGTGGCGCCATCATCGTGGGCCGGCATCCGAAAACCTTCACCAGGCTTTGCTGCGGCCATTGAAACCACGCTACTGACTTGGTAGTCCGTCGCAGCTATTGGACGGGTTCGACCTGGGGCAGCTCATATTTTCCCGACAGCACTTCGTCCGTGGGTTGATAGAGTCTCAGGATCACATAGAACGGGCCCTTAGGGGTCGGCAACCAGTTGGCGGCGTCGCCTGACGGCGGCGCGTTCTGCATTCGCACCTCGACGGAGCCATCTGCGCGAACGTTCAGGCCCTTGGTGCCTGAGCCGAGTTTGTAGCGGTGGATTGGATTTTCGACCAACAGCTTGTCGGTTGCGTCGTAGACGGTGAGCGACCAGAACGCATTGACTGGCGGCGCTTTGACGAAACGTATCATGTAGTTCTTCCCTCCGGCCAACTGATTGCCCTGGGCATCGGTCGACCGGAGCGGGTACATCGCTTCCTTCTCGCCGTTACCGCCGAGGTATGGCCCTGCTACCAGCGCCCTCAATGGGTAGTCATAGCCGAAGTTGTCGAGCCCTGTGGACCAACTCCAGCCGTTGCGGTCGACAGTCGAAGTGGCAAGGGCTGAGACGGCGACCTTCGGGCCGTCTGCCAGTGCCCGCAACAAACCCTTCCGCTGCGGTGGCGTCAGCTTCGACCTGTCGAAGCCGTTCTTTGTCAGGCCGATCCGGGCGAACTGACCGAAAAGAGCGGCGTCTTGGGCTGGCACTGCATTGGACTTGAGGGCAGCGGCCAAGTGCGTGAAGAAGCCGAATTCGTCACCTTCAATTGCGGGGAGAGGCGGGAGAGCTGCCGCAACCGGCGCATAGTTGGTATCCTTCCAGTGACTTAGCGGGCGCAGCGTGAACTGCTTCTGCAAGGCGTGCATCGGCGCAAGATCCTCGCCCTCTATCGCGCGCATTCGCCCCCAGAGCCATACCTTGTTGGTGGACACATCGAGTCGCTTGACGCCTTCGGGCAATTGACCATTCCATTCCGGCGGCACCAGCGCGTAGTCGCCTGGCTTGGTGCCGGTGGCGCGACGGCCCACGTAATGCTGCAGATTCTGCCACATATCGAAAACGTCGACCACGTAGTAGCGGTCATTTGTATCAGGTACGTGCAGGATAAACGGCTCGTCCAGCTTCACCACCGCGCTCATGTAGGCCGTGTCGTTGTTCGGTGTCGGCATGTCCTTGGCGTCCGCCGTCGCCACCGTCGCCGCCCAGCCGATCTGGTTGAGTGGCGCACGATAACTGGTGGGGGACTGCGGCCCCGACACATCGCTGTACTCCCGCGCAACGCGTTCCATCCTGACCAGCGGGTATCCCCAGATGTAGGCTAATAGACCTGTTTGATAGGCGTCGAGTTCCAGACCAGCGTTAATGTTTTCGGTGGTGGTCGGTATCGTCTCGAGCGCGTCGGGATAATGAGGCGTGGCGGCCCGGATATGGCTGACCAGTAGCGAGGCCGCGCATGCAATTGCAATTTTCTTGTACACGTCGATCTCCTTTCAAAGTGCCGCCAACCCTCTCTCTACTTGTGCAGTGCACAGCTTGCGCGCCAAGGTCGCTCGCTTCCGCCGGTCTGAGCCGCCGCGCCGGGCATCGACGCTTTCGGGCAACAAAGTTGCGACTGAAACGAGGAATCCTAAAGCCAAAATTGATGCTCGAGTGGTTTGATTGCATCCTCCGAGGCTCAGCTCAGTACCCCTAATAGTCCAGGTTGCAAGTGACTTCCTAATCACGCGACTGCGGTTTAGTTCCGCAAGCGCCGCCGCTATCGTGGCTACCTCGCTACGGTTTGGGTAAGACACACTTGATCAGCCATGGCGGATGACAACGGACGGTTCCAAGGTTGGCGGCCGCGCCGAAAACCTTCACGCAAGCCGCCCATCATGCTCAAGGCGGGAGACTTCCGTTTGCGTCGGTAAGCTGACCTTTATGAGTACACGCCTAGTCGGTAACCTGCCTCCTCAGCGCGGCGAGATCGTTGACGACCATCTTGGTCGGGCCGGTCGAGATGATGCCGTCGTCCTGGAGGCGGCTGAGGATCAGGCTGATCGACTGGCGCGTCGCGCCGATCATGCGCGCCAGATTGGCCTGCGTGATGCGGCCGAGCGAGATCGGGCCGCTCTCGTCCTGGGCTGCGTTCTCGCACAGCTTGACCAGGAGCAGGACCAACCGTTCCGCCGCCTTCTGTCCCGCCAGCGTCTGCGCCAGCATCGAATAGGTCTCGCCCTTGAAGCCGAGGCACTCGATCAGCGCGACTGCGAATGACGGCGACTGCACGATCAACCGGCGGACCGCATCCTGGTCGAGATGCAGTGCTTCGACCCGCCCAAGCGCGCGGGCTGACCAGCTGTGGCGATGATCGCCGAGGATATAGGGCGCGCCGACGAAGTCACCTGCCTCCCAGGTCGACAGCATCAGTTCGCGCCCTTGCGTGCCGGCATGGGTGCTTTCGACGATCCCGGTCAGGATGATGTGGATGCCATTCGCGGGCTCGCCCTCCCGCAGCAGATATTCGCGGTTCTGGTAGGTCGCGAGCCTGCCGGTTCGCATCACCAGGTCCAGATCGGGCTTGTCCAACGCCTTCAGCACATAACGTCCGGTCCCGGGCCGTGACAGTTCAGCGCGCGGCTCAGCTGGATCGGCCACCTCATGCGCATCGCTGCGCTCCACGATCAGTCTCCCTTCGAGTGACGGCTCGAAGGCTAGGAGGTCTCCGCTCCGATTGCAACGCGGCGCAGATGTTGAGGTTCGGCTGCCGCCTCCATGAAGGCGCAAGCCAGATCGGTGAGCAGGCGCTCCCGGCCGGCCGGCGCCAGAAACGTGACGCCATAGGGCACGCCCGCTGCGGTGACGGCGTTCGGAACGGCGATGGCGGTCAGGCCCAGCGGGTTGGCGTAATTGGTGTAATAGCCGTTGTTGAAGTTGGCCGTCAGCGGATCGCGCGCGACGTCGTCGATGCTCAGCACGGTACCGACCGTCGGCACGACCAGCGCATCGTGAACTTGCCAGAAATCGCGCAGCGATCGCTGGACCTCCTTGACCTTGTAGAGCGCACGATAGGTGTCGGCCGCCGTGAACTTCCGGCTGCCGATGACGAGGTCGCGCACGATCTTCACCCCCGCGTCCGGGTTGGCGTCGAGGAATGCGCCGACCGAGACGTCCCGCTCGGCGAGGAAAGGCCCGAAAAACATCAGGTCGTTGACCGAAATGAACGGCGAGAAATCGATCGATGCGACCGACAGATCGAGCTGCCGCAGCTTGCGGATCCCATCGCCGAACAGCGCCTCCGTCTCTGAATTGCCGAAGAACCTGAGCTGATCCGGACGCGGCGTTGCGATGTTGAGCGGCCGCGCTGGGGATGCCTGCTCCGTCCATCCGGCGAAATCTACCGGTGAAAAGCAGTCCTCGGCATCGCGCCTCGCCAAGACGCGATAGACGTCGTGGCCATCGCGGGGATCGCGCGTGTAGAGCGAGATGGTATCAAAACTTCGGCACGCGTAGACCATGCCGCGCTGACTGAGGGCGCCGGGCGCCGGCTTGAAGCCGGTAACGCCACAATAGGACGCCGGCACCCTGCCCGATCCGCCGGTATCGGTGCCGAAGGCAAAGGACGAGGTGCCTGTCGCGACCGATACCGCGGCGCCCGAGCTGGAGCCGCCCGGGATGTAGTCGGGGTTATGCGGGTTGCGAGCGATGCCATAGGGCGAACGCACGCCGACCAGGCCGGTCGCGAACTGATCCATATTGGTTTTGCCGAGATAGATCGCGCCGGCGGCGATGGCGTCGGCGACAACCGGGCTCGAGTCTTTCGCGGTGTAGGCGAATTCCGGGCAGGCCGAGGTGGTCTGCTCGCCGGCCACATCGATACAATCCTTGACCGAGAACACGAGGCCGTAGAGCGGCAGTTCGCCGATCTCGCCTATGCGAGCATCGAGCGCGCGCGCCTTTGCCATGACGCTTTCGGGATTTGCCGTCGAGATCCAGACGCCGCTCTGGTCGGCGTCGTCAAGGCGCGAAAGCGCATGCGCGGCGACATCGGACGGCTTGAGCTCACCGCTGCGATAGGCGGCACGGAGGTGGCGAGGTGCGAGATTCATGTCGGCCACGTGCTTGCAGGAATGGGCAATGCGCCGGCGAGACAAGCCCGCCGGCACCGACCTTAGCGGCCGATCACCTTCTCCAGATATGCGGGCTGGATGAAGGCTTCGAAGTCGGCGCGCGGCAGCAGCTTCGGCAGGCGCTCCTGCTTCACCAGGAAGTCGGCGGTCGAGACCAGCGTGTCGACGAACTTGCCCTTTTTCGCGGATGTGCCGAGATACTCCTCCGTGAGCTGCCTGTTGCAGGGGACCATCCCGGTGCCCTCCATCATCCGCTGCGCGTCCTCGATGGGCAGCGAAAGCTCTTCCGCGATGATCTCCGCGGTCTTTTCCGGGTTCTTCAGCCAGAATTCGATTCCTTCGCATTCGGCCCTGATGAACTTATCGACGTAGGACGGATACTTCTCCGCGAACGCGTTCATGACGACGCCGATGTCCCAGGTCGGGTAACCGCGCTTGGCCATGTCGCCCGAGGTGACGAGGATCTTGCCGCCGTTCTTCACGGCCTTGCCGAGATTCGGCTCCCAGAACCAGGCAGCGTCGATGTCGCCGCGAAGCCAGGCCGCCGCGATATCCGACGGCGCGAGGTCCAAGATCTTCATCGAGGCGGGATCGACACCCTCGTCCTTGAGCGCCTGGAGCAGGAGGTAGTGTGTCGTGGAGCCGAACGGCGCCGCCACCGTCTTGCCCTTGAGATCCTTGAGCGAGGTGATGTTCTTGTCGGTGCGAACCACCATCGACTCGACGTAGTCGAGCATGTTGATCACCAGGATGCCCTTGATTGGCAGGGCGCGCGTCGCGCCGATCGCGGTCGGCGGGTTGCCGAGACCGCCGAAGTCGACGTCGTTGCCGGCGATCGCGCGCAGCATGTCGCCGCCGCCGCCGATCTTGACGTACTTGATGTCGACGCCCGGCATCTCCTTGGCGAGCAGGCCAAGATGCTTGGTGACCAGCTGCGCGTTCACGGGGTTCAGATAGCCGACGGTCACCTTCGCCGGCTTGTCCTCGGCGCGTACCGCGGCCGTGAGCGCCAACGTGGCAACTGCGAGCGTCGCAATCAGTCTCTTCATCATGGAGGTCTCCCCTTCGATCAGGATTGGATTCAGGCCCACGGCATCAGCAGTTTCGCGATGCCGCGCATAATGAGGTCGAGCACGACGCCGGTGAGACCGAGCACGATCAGCCCCATGATCACGATGTCGGAGAGCAGAAATTTTGCGGCGTCCCAGATCATCCAGCCGATGCCGGCGGATGCCGCGACGATTTCGGCGGCGACGAGAACGGTGTAGGTAAATCCGAGCGAGATGCGCATGCCGGCGAGAATCAGCGGTCCCGCCGCCGGCAGGTAGACGTGAAAGAGCAGGTGGCGCCGGGTCGCACCGAGCGACTGTGCGGCGCGCACATAGACCGGGTCCACGCTGGTGACGGCCTGGATCGTCGAGATGACGGTGCCCGGCAAGCCGGCAAGAAACAGCAGCGACAGCTTCGAGCTCTCACCGATGCCGAGCCACATCACCAGTAGCGTATAAAGACCGAGCGGCGGCAGTGGCCGGTAGAACTCGATCAACGGATTGAGCAGCGCGCGTGCGTTGCGCGACACACCCATGATGACACCGAGCGGAATGCCGATCAGGCAGGCCAGTGTGAACGCCGTGAGGATACGATAGAGGCTTGCGCCGAGATGCTGAAGCAGTGTCGCGCCCTGATATCCCTTCGTCATCGTCTTGACGAACGCGGCCCAAACCGCCTGCGGCTTCGGCAGGAACAGCTCGTTGGCCCAGCCCATCTCCGTGACGATGGCCCAGCCAGCCAGCAGCACCGCGACGGTAAGCGTCGAGAGCAGCACCGATCGCGAGACCTTCGGAAGCCGCAGCCGCAGGCTGCCGCGTCGCGTGCGATCGGCCGAGATCGGAATGGCCATGGGGCTCGCCTCGACGCTCATGTCCGCACTCCCAGGATCTGCATGATGGTCAGCGCGTAGATCCGCGTCGCCATCACCGACTTGGTGATCGAGATGTTCTCGTTGTCGACGGCCCAGCCGTCTTCTCCGGGACCGAACGTCACTGCATTGATGCCGGCTTCGCGGAAGCGGATCGTGTCGTTGAAGGCATTCTTGCGGTTGACCCCGGGCTCGCGGCCCATCAGACGCCGGTAAACCGTGCGCAAGGAGCGGCAGGGCTCCTCCTCGACCGGCACCGGTTCGGTCGCGTTGACGAGTAGCGATCCAGGCACCTGGCGCACCTCCACCTTGACGTCGTTCACGCCCGCAAAAGTGTCCCGTCCGAGACGCTCGATGTCCGAGATCACGCTCGACAGCGTCATGCCGGGCACGATGCCGACCACGGCGAGCGTAATGGTGCAGGCATCCGGCGAGAACTGCATCTCGCCAGGCAGGCCGGCCCGAATGCGCACCACGGCGCAGCAGGGCGGCGTATGGCCCATGAACTTGCTCGGCACATGCGTGAACGCCATGTCCTTCAACTTCGGCAACAGCTTTGCCGCTTCCATGATGGCGTTGACGCTGATGTCCGGCCGCCAGATGTGCGACTTGATCCCGTGAACGGTGAGCTCGATCAGGCAGTGGCCGGAATTGGCCACCGACAGGTTCATGCCCCAGTCCTTGTTGACGTCACCCCACGCTGTCGGCTCGGCGGTGATCTCGTAGTCGGCGGTAAGGCCGACCTTGTTCAGCATGTAGATGGAGCCCTCGGTGCCGTTCCGCTCCTCATCGACGGTGTAGCAGCACATCAAGGTGCCATCGAACTTCACACCCGCTTCGATCAGGGCCTGCACTGCGAGCAGCGATGCTGCGAGGTTCCCGCGCGTGTCGGACGTGCCGCGTGCATAAAGCAGATCGCCGTGGCGCGTCGCCTTGAACGGATCGAAATCCGTCATGTGCCATTTCTCGGGCTCGACGACCGGATAGGTGTCGAGGTGATCGTTGAGAATGAGCGAGGGCGCGCCGGCCCGTCCCTTGAGCACGCCGAGCACGTTCGGCCGGTGCGGCTGCGCGCTGTGCTTGGTGACCTCCATGCCGAGCGCTTCGAGCTTGCCCGCGACCAGCATCGAGATCGCCTCTTCCTCGGCAGGCGGCAAATCGGGATCCAGCGGATTGCCGGAACGGGGCTGGCCGGTGCGGATCAGTTCGGATGCGAGTTCAAGCCAGCGCTCCTCCGTGATGTGCGACAGCACGCGCCGTTCGATATCCGAGTAAGGAGGGGCGACAGGCATCTGCATGACGGGGTCCGCTGGCTCACGGCGCCGGCAGCGCCGTTTCGTGGCAGCCTCCCCATTGCAGCGATTGTGCCAACTTCCGGCAAAGCTCGCCGCGACACAATTGTCGTTTTGATTTCAACGATTTAGACAAGAATTGCGAGTGCGCAAATTTTTGCGCCCGAGATGTGCTCTGCCGAAGACGCGGCGTCGGCTGAGCAGGCAGGGCTCAGCGCGAGGCCGGCCGGTCCAGATATTCCATGCGGCGCCACGCGTGCAGGACTCGGCGCTCGTTGCGCGAATGCAAAACAATGACCGCCGCCGGCGGAGCGGCCTGCAATGATCTCGGCGGTCTCGATCGCCTTGCGCTCGCCGCTGGAGACGATCTGCGTGGTGCTTGAGAGCCAGCTCGCATTCGCAAGCCCCTCGGTGCGCGTTCGGCCGAGCGGACTGAGGCTTCATTGCGGCACCGGCACCGCGGGGTCAATTTGCACCTGCGGGTGGGTGAGATAGCGGACGATATCAGCGGACATTTTAATCGTCTGCGTACTCGTCTTCTTCGCGCTTGTGCGCGGCGCTCTTGCGCGCACCGAGCGAGCCGGTCACGGAGGGATCGCGCGCATTCGCATAGGGATTGCGCCCGCCCGCTCGCGCGGCAACCTCTTCGCCGGAGACGGCGGCGGGCTGGCAGATCAGGCGACGGCTGGCACGGCGCATCAGATCGACGTGGATGTGATCGTAGTGATAGACGTTCGATCCCGGCGCCAACACCGTGGTGAAATGCGCGCACGCGCCGGACTGCACGTCACGCAAAAATCCCTGCTCTTCCGGCATCCCGCGCCAACCATCCTTCACGGTGACGCGGCGGCCGTCGGCGAGCACGAACGCTGCGATGTCGAGCGCATTGCCGAACGCGTGCTCGGAGATGTGGGCGTGCGAATTGCCGTTCATGCCGCGGCAGGAATAGGCGGAGATCTGCTTGATCTCGGCGACGCGAGCGCCAAACCAGCGCATTGCCGAGGGCTGCACGGTATCGGCAAGCCAACGGTCGAGCTCGGAGACGATCGGACAGGCCAGCGTCGCGGTCGGCTTCACGGCGACGGGGCCGACGGCGGTGACGGGATTGCCCTGCGCCGGACCAAGACGCGGCAGCGGCTGCTGCGCGGGCGCCTGCGAATACGGCGCCGGCCGCGCCGGATAGCTTGGTGCATTCATGTAGCGCGCGGCGCCCGATGCATCGGTGCCCTCGGGCGGCAGGTCGATCTCGTCCTCCTGCTGCGCCACGCCGGGTGCATTCAGAGGCATTGGACCAGGCGAGGCGCCATAGCCGGAAGGCTGCCGCGCCGCGCTCTCGGGATAGTTTGAGCGTTGCGGATAGTTCTGGCCTTGCGGGTAATTCGATCGCGGCTGCGTCACCGGCCAGCGCGGCTGGTTGCCGACGCTCCCGGGCGGACGCAGTTCCTCATCGGCAAAGCCGTAGCTGCTCGAGCCTTCGCCGAGGGCGGCGACCTTGAGCGGAAACTCCGCGCCGCACATCCCCGGCCCGGAGATCGGGTCGATGCGGACGAGATCCGGCCCCTCTTTCACCGCGCCTGATTTCAGGCATGCGGCTTCGGCCTCGGCCCGCCACGGTTCACGTTCGGCCTGGAAGAAGCCGCGTCCGCAACCCGCTAGCGAAACAAGGACGATGGAGCCGACGAGATACAAACGAACTCCGCGCGTCATGCACGCACGTTCGGTGAATTTACTTAAAGACTCTTCAACGTGTTGATTTCAGTCTTCTTTAACCATGCCGGCCCGCGCTCGCAGGCGCGCCTGCCGGTGACGAGCGACAGCAAGGCTGGCTTTTTCGGAAAGAGACTCTCTGTTAACCATGACGCTCTCGCGCAGGGCGGCGCGACAGCGGGAGCGACCTCATGACGTTCGCCGGGAGACTGAGCGTTATCACCGCGTACCTCGCCATCGCCTTCGTCGGCGCCATCGTGCTCGGCATGATCTAGCGGCTCATCAAGACGCTCCCACGCCATACTACGACCGCGCACTCCACTGCCGCGATGTCGTGATCAGCTTCTCCGACTGCTCTTCGGCTCGCGTCCAGTCGTTTCCGGAACACCAGAAGTGGCCGAGTGCGCAGGCTTCGACGTGGAGCTTGCCGGAGTTCTTCACCGTCATCGTCGCATAATAGGTGCTGCCGCTGGAGCGGTGTCCCGAGACGTTACGCAGATGGAATCGCGGCTGAATGTGCGCTGCCTCACCCAGCGGCGGCGAGCCGTTGTGACATCTATCACAGAACGCGCGATCGGCCCGGCGTAGGGTCGAACCACGCTTCATCCACGGGTGACTTCAGTCCTGTCGGGACCACACATTTTTCGGAGGTTGTCATGAACAAGCTCACCATCGCCGCCGCTGCCCTCTTCCTCGCTTCGACCGCCGCCGCGCATGCCGGCAATTCGCTCTCGTTCCAGATCGAAGGCCAGCACATCCGCATCGAGACGCCGCGCAACTGCGCCTCGCTCAACTGCGTGACCATAGTCGCACCGGGCCTGTCGGACAAGCCGATCAAGCTGAACAACATCAATCTCAAGGGCCTTGGCTCCAAAGACTTTGGCTCCAAGGACGATGACATCGACACCACGCCGGCTCCGGCCACGACCGCGCAGCCCGCGCCGGCTCCAGTGCAGCAACAGGCCCCGGTGCAGTCGACCGCGCCGGCAGCGCCCGCTATCGCGGCTCCGGCAACGACGGTTGCCGCTGCCCCGGCCGCCGGCTACGACACCACGACGCAGACTGCGCCCGTTGCGACTCCTGCTCCCGCTGCCGCCCCCGCGCCGGTCGCGGTTGCGCCGGCTCCGGTTGCCGCCGCGCCTGCGCTTGCCGCCAACACGCCGATCGGCGTCTGGGCCACCGAAGAGAACAAGGGCAATGTCCGCGTCGAACAGTGCGGCGCCAATCTCTGCGGCTACGCCGCGAAGACCAACGAGCGCATCCTGATCAACATGAAGCCCGAGGGCGCGAAGTGGAGCGGCCGCATCCACGACCCCGACTCCGGCAAGAACTACGATTCGACCATCGCGATGAAGGGCCCGAATGCAATGCGCGTGCAGGGTTGCGCCTTCGGCGGCATGTTCTGCGGCGGCCAGACCTGGAAGCGCGTGAGCTGACGCACCACCGTCGTCCTATACTATCGTCATCCCGGGCGATGCAAAGCATCGACCCGGGATCTCGCGCGACAGCTTCACTTTATCCCCTCACCCTGAGGAGCCTGCGAAGCAGGCGTCTCGAAGGGCGAGGCCCGGGATCGAGAGCCGGGCCGGCATGGTTCGAGACGCGCGCAAGAGCGCGCTCCTCACCATGAGGGGAAAGAGTTGCATTTGAACGTTCACCGCTCCCGTGCGATAGACATTCATCCGCCGTTCAGCTGTATCAGGCTGATATCGGTCGATCTCGCCTCGCGTTTCTCACCGGGACCTCTTCGTGACTTTTATCGTGGCTTGGCGCCGCCTCGTGTTCGCGCTTGTGCTGCTGGCGTTGCCACCGGCCTGTGCAAGTGTTGCGTTCGCATCCGATGCGATCGAGCTTGCGCAGGCGCAGCCGCAAGCACAACCGACGCCCGCCCCCTCTCCGACGCCCTCAGCTTCACCCGCTCCCGCGACGGATGCGCAGTCCGCCGCCGTCGAGCCGATCGGCAACGTCGCGACGGTGACAGGCATCGCGACCGTGATCCGCGACAGGAATTCCTACCCGCTGCGGGTGCGAGACGACATCTATCTCAACGACGTCGTGCAGACTTCGTCCAACTCCTCGCTCGGCATTACCTTCAACGACGCGACCACATTCAATCTGTCGGCCAGCGCCAAGATCACCATCGACACTTACGTCTATGAGGACGGCGGCAAGCAGAACGCAGGCGCCTTCGACATCGGCAAGGGCACCGTCGCGTTCGTCGCTGCGGCGGTGGCAAAGACCGGCGACATGAAGATCACGACGCCGACGGCGACGCTCGGCATCCGCGGCACCACCGGCGTCATCGACGTGCCGGAAGGCGCGGCCGCGAACAACGCCAACAATGTCAACATCAAGCTCTATCCCGACGCCGACGGCCGGGTCGGACACATCGATGTCGACGACCGCACGAGCGGGACGCGGCTCGGCGCACTGACGCAAGGATCGAGCGGTTTTGCGATCCGACCGGGCACAGCCGCTGCTGGCGTCATGCGCTTTGCCGCGGTGCCGATCACGATCGCGCCACAGCAGATCGCGCGCGACCGCGGCTTCGTCAGCCAGGTGCATCTGGCGCAGACCACGGGCCGGCAGATCGTCATCGAGCAGCGCGACTTCCGCCGCGCCAATCCGACCGCGAGCCCGCGCATCCCGCGTCCGTTCCAGCCGCCGCAACAGCAGCAATTGCGGCCGAACACGGCGCCCGGACAACAGCCGCAGCGGCCGAACGGCCAGCCCGGTCAGAACAACCGTCCAGGCCAGCAGCAGCCGGGCGCACCGAACCGTCAAGGCGCCCAGCCACCGCAGCGGCAGGGCCAAGGGCAAGGCCAAGGGCAAGGCCAAGGTGGCGCCGTGCAGCCGGGCACGCCGCGCGCGGGTCAGGGTCAGCAACAGCAAGGCCAGAAGCAAGGCGCGGGACGTCCGGTAGGTGCGCCACGCAGCGGGCAAGGCACGCAGCCTAACGGCGCGCCGCAAACCCAGCCGCAGCGCGGTGGACAAATTCAAACTCAGCCCGGAGGAGTCGCGCCGCCGCCGGGCGGGACACAGCAGCAGCCCGGCCAGCAGCTGCAACTGCCACGCACCGGCATGCAGCCGGGGCAGCCGCCCGCCGGTCAACAGCCAGGCCTGCAGCGCCCGGGCGGATTCCAGCAACGCCTGCCGGGCGCACAACGACCCGGAGCGCCACGCAAACCGGCGCCCGCTCCGAAGGAGAAGGAGCGGCGGTGATTGTGCCGCCCCTCACCCTGAGGTGCTTGCGAAGCAAGCGTCTCGAAGGGCGAGGCCACAGTTGGGCCTCGTGGTTCGAGACGCGCGCGATGCGCGCTCCTCACCATGAGGATTGACGTCGAGCGCAATCAGCCTCCCTCCTCTCCGTCAGAGAGCTGGTGCGCTCTCCCCAACCGTATCAGCCCGCGGATGCTTACGCGCCCGCAAGCGCGGCACGATGAGAACTCATGCCTCGCCGCGCAACCACGCTCGTACCTTCTGCAACAGGCCATGACGCAGTCCGGCGATGGAGGCGGCTTCTACCGGTGTCCGGGTCTGCATCGCGGCGTCGACATCGCCGTTTGCCAACGGCGGCGTCGGCTCCGCATCGGCCGGCGCAAGCCCGGCCGATGCGAGTGCGATCGGGCCGACTTGTACCAGGAACGCGCGCTCATATTCGCGCGACAGGCGCGCAAGCGCGTCTTCCAGCGTCAGCCAATCGATCGCCTTGATGTCGTTCATCAGCTTGCGGACGGGACCGCCCTCGACCTCCATGCGCCAGAAATGCACGACCTTGGAGCGACCACCGGACTGGTAGACGAGCGTGCCCAAAAACTCGCGGATAGCGACGTCGTGGCCGGTCTCTTCCAGGACCTCGCGATGCGCGGCTTGCTTCGGCGTCTCGCCGTCGTCGAGCTTGCCCTTGGGCAGAACCCATTCGTTGCGCTTGCGCTGGCGCACGACGGCAATCAGCGGCGGCGCACCACGCCGCAGCACAATACCCCCCGCCGCCATGACCGGCGCCCGTGCCATCACCGAATCCGTAGTCGTAGAAACCTCCCCGCGAACGATATAGGCGGCCGACGCGGCGGATTGAAGGCTAGTTTTTTCTCAGCAGCGCTTGACCCGCCCGGATGCGCGTACCTTCGGCGATGTCGTCGCAGAACGTGAAATCGCCGGGCGCAAGCATGATGATGGTCGAACCGTGTTCGAACCAGCCGAGTTCCTCGCCCTTGCTCACGTTGACGTCGCAGGGAAAATTGACCGGCCCTCTGGTCTGCGCATTCAGCACCATGTCGAGGAAATGCAGACGGATGCTCGCGACCAGGATCGCGGCAACCGGCACCAGCGTCACGGCTTCGCCGGTTGGCAAATGCGTGCGGATCACCGCGCGCTCATTCTTGCAGAACAGGCGCTCGACGCGCTTGAGCGCGATCGGGTTGACGTTCCAGACGTCGCCATGGATCAGCGTGACGCGCTCGATATATGCGTCACAAGGCGCGTGGAAGCGGTGATACATGCTCGAGGTCAGCCGCAGCGTGACGAACGAGCCGTTGCGGTGCTGGTCCACCAGCGCGGAATCGCCGAGCAGATCGAGCAGCGAGTAAGGCGCGCCCTTGACCTGGAACAGCTCGGTGTCGGCGATCCGGCCATGGGCGCCGACGATGCCGTCGGACGGGCTGGCGACGATCGCAGGATCGGGATCGAACGGCCGCAAGCCGGGCTTGAGCTCCCGGGTAAAGCAATCGTGCAGGCTCCTGAAATGGGTCTTGCGCGCCTCCGACAGATCGAGGTCGGAGAACAGCTTCCACAGTGCGATCGAGAAGTCCCGGACAAGCGGACTCTCGATCTTGGAGAACCAGCCCATGAAGCGGGTCAGGGCCGCGCGGGGGATGCGGTTGGTCAACAGGAAGTTGAGGTCTTCCTGCTGGGTGAATGAAGCGATGAGGGCTTTAACTGTCATGAATCTGTCAGCTCGCAGTATTAGCGCTTGTTGTCATGGAAACGACACTCCCGATTCTCTCTTTGTCCGTGGCCGCCGCAGCGTCCGCTGCCGCCGCCTTCCCGACGCTTAAAGCGCGCCTGGAGCTGTCCCGCGCCAAGCATCGCTCGCTCTCCGGGCATTCCAAGATGTCGCGCCGGGTGGCGAAGCTGGTCCCGTTCTACGAATTCGAAGGCGATGCGTACTTCGCCTGCGATGGCGCGCCGGCAAACGTCGCAACGCAGCGCAAGGACGCCTTCTTCCGTCTCGCCGCCCTCTACGCGGAGCGCTACCCCAAGGGCCGCGCGATGACAAAGGAAGCGGCGGAGACAATCTCCGACCTGCACTTCACCGAGACCTACCGCGTGCCGTTCCCCTTCTCGCGTCTCGTCCGCGAGCATCTGGGCACCTCGACCTTCTTGGAGTCCTCGAGCGGCGTCACCGTTACGGATGTCGATGGCAACACCTCCTACGACCTCACGGGGTCCTACGGCGTCAACATCTTCGGCAACGACTTCTACAAGGAGTGCATCGAGGGCTCCGAGAAGCGCGCGCATGCGCTCGGCCCGGTGCTCGGCCCCTACCATCCCGTCATCCTCGAGAACGTGCAGCGGCTCTGCCAGATCTCCGGCCTCGACGAAGTCTCGTTCCACATGTCCGGCACCGAAGCCGTGATGCAGGCGGTCCGGCTTGCGCGCTACCACACCAAGCGCACGCATCTGGTTCGTTTCGCCGGCGCCTATCACGGCTGGTGGGGCGACGTGCAGCCCGGCGTCGGCAATCCGATCGCCGCGCACGAGACCTACACCCTCGCCGAGATGTCGGAGAAGACGCTGCACGTATTGCGGTCGCGCAAAGACATTGCCTGCGTGCTGGTCAACCCGCTGCAGGGGCTGCATCCAAATGCCAGCGCGCCCGGCGATTCCGCGCTGGTGGACTCGTCCCGCGGCGGCAGTTTCGATCGCGCCGCCTACACCGAATGGCTGAAGAAGCTGCGCGAGGTCTGCACCGAACGCGGCATCGTTCTGATCCTCGACGAGGTCTTCGTCGGTTTCCGTCTCGCCGCAGGCGGCGCCCAGGAGTATTTCGGCGTGCGTGCCGACATGGTGACCTACGGCAAGAGCCTTGCCGGCGGCCTGCCGGTCGGCGTCGTCTGCGGCAAGAAGGAATTGATGCGCCGCTTCCGTGACGATCGTCCCGCCGACGTCTGCTTCGCCCGCGGCACCTTCAACTCCCACCCCTACGTCATGACGGCGATGGACGAGTTTCTGAGCCGGCTCGCCAGCCCGAACTTCCGCGCCGTCTATGACGGATTGGAAGAGACCTGGAACGGCCGCGCGCAAAAGCTCAACCGGACGATGACCGATGCTGACCTTCCGGTACGGTTCGCAAACTTCTCGTCGATCTGGACGGTGAAGTACACCACGCCGTCCCGCTACAATTGGATGCTGCAATACTACCTGCGCGCGGAAGGCCTGTCCTTGAGCTGGGTCGGCACCGGACGGCTGATCTTCAGCCTGAACTACACCGACGCCGACTTCACCGAAGTCGCCGAGCGCTTCGTCCGCGCCGCCGAAAAGATGAGAGCCGATGGCTTCTGGTGGCACGATGGTGTGCTCACCAACAAAAGCATCAAGCGACAGATCCTGAAAGAGATGCTGGCCAAGCGCCTCGGGCGCTGAGGCCGACGCAAACACCGCTGTCGCCTCCCCCCAGACGTGGATGCCCGGGACAAGCCCAGGCATGACGCAACCATCAGACATCGGAATGCTGGATCTGCGCGGCGTGCTCAGGCGCGCTGCTCTTCGAGCGTGGTCTCGCCGATGAGGCCCAGCGTGTGCTCGGGGTTGAGATGCAGGCCGGGGTCCATCAACTCGCCGCGCAGCAGCGCCAGCGGCGCGTTGCGGTAGAGCATCAAATCGTGGAAGGGGTCGGTCAGGATCTTGGTCATCCAGACGAGGCCGGTCTCGACGTCGCGGATGAAGAACAGGTGCACGGTGCGGAACATGAGACCGCCGCCGCCGACCACGAGCCAGATCTTGGCCACCTGCCGCATGAAGTCGGTCGCGCCTGCCCAGGGCGTGAACAGTCCGAACAGCGTGGGATCGACCAACAACACCGCCGGCGACAGCGCCCAGATCGACATCAGCACCACCTTGCGCCGAAGGTTGTAGCCGACCTTGATCTCTTCCTTGTGCTCGTGCGTCGCCTGGTTGAGCTGGTCGTAGCCGTGCGGCTCGAAGAAGAAGTGACCGGCCTGGCGCGAGGTCATCGACACCAGCCAGCCGACCAGCGCGGAGATCATGGGGTCGACGAACAGCCAGACATAGGCGAACAGAAAGCTCAGCGCGCTGACGAAGTGCAGGCTCTGATTGATGCGGCTGTGGTGATAGTAGCGATGGTCGTCCCAGCGCTGGATCCGCAGCTGCTCGAGATAATTCTTGATCATGCTCTCCCCCAAAATGCTTTCGGGTTCAGGATTTACAGGGATTCGGTGTAGGCGGTGTGACATCATCATTTTGTCATGTGACGATGTGCAGCGGCGCGATGACGCACTTTCTCCCCTCATCCTGAGGAGCGCGGAACGCGCGTCTCGAAGGATGAAGGCCCGAGTGCAGCAGCGTGGGCCTTCATGGTTCGAGACGGCGCTTGCGCGCCTCCTCACCATGAGGAGCGGCAGTCAAGCCGCCTTGGCGACGTCGATCTTGCGGAAGCGCACCAGCGAGAAATGACCGAGCGGCGGAATCAGGCGGCGCTCGGCAAGCTCGATGCCGTCGGCACCGGCCAGCCACTTGGCGTAGCGCGACCAGGCGAATTCGGCGGTGCGGAAGCCGAGCGGACGCGCCACCGGCTGGAGCTTCTGCTCGATGAAGCGGCGCATGCCGGTATCGGCGCTGACGCGGGTGAGGATGATCAGCTCGCCGCCCGGACGCAGCACGCGGGCGAATTCGTCGAGCGCGACTTCCGGATTCGGCACGGCCGTGACGACATACTGGGCCATCACGACGTCGAAGGAATTGTCGGGGAATTCGAGCTTCTCGGCATCCATCACCGCGAGGCCTTCGACGTTCCCCAGCTTGCCCTCGACGACGCGCTGGCGCGCCTTGTCGAGCATCGCTTCCGAAATGTCGGTGCCGAAGATGCGCAGATGCGGCGCGTAGAGCGGCAGCGAGATTCCGGTGCCGACGCCGACCTCGAGCACGCGGCCGCCGATCTTGTTGGTGGCCGCGATCGCGGCCTGCCGACCCTTGGCGAACACGCCTCCGAACACGAGGTCGTAGACCGGCGCCCAGCGGTCATACGCCTGCTCGACCGTACCACGGGTGAGGTCGAGCTGCTGGGTGCCGTCAAGGTTCATGATCTTAGCCATCGATGGGGTTCTCGCTGTGGTCGAACGGTTGAGATCAGCCGCGCACCGGCCGCCGCGCCATGACCGGCGAGGCCCGCAAGGCACGGCTGGGCTGAAGTGAAGTGAGGTTGCCGACGAACTGGCGCGCGCTGTTTTCCCAGGAACGCTCCAGCGCGAAATGACGACAGGTCTGGCGCGACATGGTGAGCGCGCGCAGGCACGCGGTACGCAGATCGTGATCGATCGCGCCGATCGGATGATCGGCGATGACATCCTTCGGACCCGTCACCGGAAACGCCGCAACCGGCGTGCCGCAGGCGAGCGCTTCGAGCTGCACCACGCCGAACGTATCGGTCAGGCTCGGAAACACGAACACGTCGGCGGCGGCAAGATGCGCGCTGAGATCGGCGCCCTTCTTCTCGCCGAGGAAGACGACATCGGGGTACTTCTTTTCAAGTGCGGCCTTCTGCGGGCCGTCGCCGACGACGACCTTGGTGCCGGGCAGGTCGAGCGAGAGGAAAGCCTCGAGATTCTTCTCCACCGCCACGCGGCCCATCGTCATGAAGATCGGTCCGGGCAGATCGAGCTTTGCCGGCGAGTCGGGATGAAACAGCTTGGTGTTGACGCCGCGCGTCCAGAAGCCGAGCCGCTTGAAGCCGCGCTCGGAGAGCTCCTGCCGCAGCGAGGGCGTCGCCACCATGGTCATGGCGGCGGCATCGTGGAAGTGGCGCAGAACGGCATAGCCGACGGCGGCGGGGATGCCGGTCCGCACCGAGACGTATTCCGGAAAACGCGTGGTGTAGGAGGTCGTGAAGGCGAGCCGGTTGCGACGGCAATAGGCCCGCGTCGCCCAGCCGATCGGCCCTTCGGTCGCGATGTGCAGCGCCTCGGGCGCCGCCTTCTCGATCCGCCGCGCGATCTCTTTGCCGCTCGGCAGGGCAATGCGCAGCCCCGGATAGGTCGGCAGCGGCCACGATCGAAAGCCGTCCGGCGTGACGAAGTCGATCTCGACATCCAGTGCCTTGGCGGCACCAGCCAGCGAGGTCAGCGTCCGGACCACACCGTTAACCTGCGGATGCCAGGCGTCAGTCGCGATTAATACCCGCATGGGGAAATCCCGAGAGTTTGATGATTCTCGGCTTAGGACCATCAACCACGGATATTTCAGGCGTGTGACGTCATAGAAATGTCGGCCCGCTGTTTTGTTCGTTAACGGGTCCGCGCAGCCACGAAACCGTCATGAAACAATCCTTTCCGCCATGAAACCGTTTTCGGTTTTCCGCGCAAACGTCCCGAAACTTCTTGCCGTTAGTGATCTACGCAACAGAGCACCGAAACGGTGCCGGGGTGACTAAGAACACCGCGCAAACAGGGGCGACCAATGATCAATCTGGACATGTTGAAGACTTATTCGCGCGCCGTTGCTTTTGGCGCGGTGGCTGTGACCGCGATCGCGTTCGCCGGCCCGGCCAAGGCCGCGCCCGTGCAGCTCTTCCCCTTCTTCCAGCCGTTGCCGACGATCGCAGCGCCGCAGCCATACCAGCCTTATCAAGCCACGCCCTATCAGGCCGCGCCGTCCGAAGATCGGGACGCTGTCGAAACGCCGGCGCGGTTCCGTCGCCAGACGGTCTCCTATGCGACGCGTGAGGCGCCGGGCACCATCATCATCGATACGCCCAACACCTATCTCTATCTCGTGCTCGGCAACGGGCAGGCGATGCGCTACGGCATCGGCGTCGGCCGTGACGGCTTCACCTGGTCCGGCACCCAGTCGGTGACCAAGAAGGCCGAGTGGCCGGATTGGACCCCGCCGCCGGAGATGATCGCCCGCCAGCCCTATCTGCCGCGCCACATGGCCGGCGGCCCCGGCAATCCGCTCGGCGCCCGCGCCATGTATCTCGGCGGCACCATCTACCGCATCCACGGCACCAACGCGCCCGAGACCATCGGCAAGCACGTCTCCTCCGGCTGCATCCGCCTGACCAATGACGACGTCGCGGATCTCTACTCCCGCGTCAATGTCGGCACCAAGGTGATCGTGCTGCCGATGACGGAACGCCGCGCCGACCTCGGAGCCGCGACACGGTAAGCGGCAGGACATTGTGACGCAAACGGCCCCGGAACCCACCGGGGCCGCTTTCGTTTGCCCTCGGCATCCCGATGCGCGCGCGTGCTGCGGCGCGATCCCCGATGGAGGCGCAAATGCAATCACGCCCGCAAACGACGCCGGGCACATGGCTGCGCACGATGAGCGGCGCCGGCGCATTGACGCTGCTGCTGACCGCGCCCGCCTCGCTGGCACAGCAGCCGGCCAGCGACGACGCAGCCCGGCAGGCCTTCAACAATTCCTGCCGCACCTGCCACTCGGTGAAAGAGGGCGACAATCGTCTGGGTCCCAACCTCAATAAAATCGTCGGACGCAAGGCCGGCTCGCTGCCGAACTACAACTATTCTCCGTCGATGAAAGAAGCCGGCTTCGTCTGGGACCAGGACAAACTCACACGCTTCATGGTCAAGCCGGACGAGATCGTGTCCGGCAACAAGATGCAGCCTTATGGCGGCGTCTCGGCGGAGGAAGCGGCGAAGGTGGTTGGTTATTTGCAGGCGGCGGGGTCGCAATAACAACGCCAACAATGCCAGGCCGTTTTCGTTGGGCGTCGGTGATCGTGGCCATCCTTCGAGACGCCCGCCTTCGGCGGGCTCCTCAGGATGAGGGCTGTACTTGCGGCTCAGCCGGGTCAACCACCACTCGTCCTTGCACCATGTCACGGATGCCAGTTAGCCTCATCCTGAGGAGACCGCGAAGCGGTCGTCTCGAAGGATGGGGCGGGCACGATGACAGAAGGTGCGTACCTCTACATTCTCAGATGTGCCGATGGCAGTTACTACATCGGAACGACGCGAACCGAACTTGAAATCAGGATCGCCCAGCACAACGCAGGGACATTCGCCGGCTATACGAAGTCGCGTAGGCCGGTGACGCTGGTCTTCTCTGAATGGTTCGATCGCATCACTGATGCGATCGAATGTGAGAGGAAGCTCAAGAAATGGAGCCGCGCCAAGAAGGAAGCTTTCATGCGCGGCGATTTTGCCGAGCTGCATGAGCTAGCGAAGCGCGGATCTCATCATCCTTCGAGACGCCCGCCTGCGGCGGGCTCCTCAGGATGAGGTCGGAGCGTGCGGCCCGCAGGATAGTAGTTGAGCCTCATCCTGAGGAGCCGCGCTACTAGCGGCGTCTCGAAGGACGAGGCTTTCACTCTGCCGGGAGCCCCTCAAGTCTGCCCGCGCCGCCGCTCCGAGATCAGCCTCAGCCATGCCGCCGAATGAAACGCGCTCATCAGCAGATACATCGGCACCATCCCGCCCAGCAAAGATTCGTGTCCGGCGGCGCACAGCATGTCCGCCGAGCCGCCGCCGAGCACGGCCGTCAGCACGGCCATGATCGCGAAGGTGGGCGTGGCCGCCAGCCCCAGCCATCTGGCGAGGTGACGCGCGGCCACGACGCGGTCACGGCTTGCACTGGGGACCGCGCTGACGGGATGGGTCATTTCCTTTCGCCTGCGGCCTCCTCGCGAAAAGCCTTCTCGCCGGCGGCCGAGATCTCGACCCATTTCTTGTCGGGCGCCGCACCTTCGGTGTAGCTGTCATGCCAGTTCCACCATTTGTAGGTCGGCGTCTGGGGATAGCCTTTCGGCGAATCCTCCCAGACCTCCTGCCGTCCCAGCGGCGTGATGTCGAGATAGTTCCAGGTGCCGCCCATCTGCTCGTCGCCACGGCTCTTGACGAAGTAGGTGCGGAAGATGCGGTCGCCGTCGCGGTAGAACACGTTCGTGCCGTGCCATTCGTCCACGCCGAAATCGGCATCGAAACTGTCGGTGATGGTGACCCATGGCATGGTCCAGCCCATCCGCTTCTTCAGCCGTGCGATATCGGCCTGCGGCGCGGGCGAGGCGAACACCAGCGTGGTGTCGCGGGCGTTCAGATGCGCGACATGGGCGACCTGGTCGGCCACCATGGAGCAGCCGCGGCAGGCATGATCGGGCCAGCCGAACACGCCAGGTTCGAAGAAGGCGCGGTAGACGATCAGCTGCCGCCGGCCCTGGAAAAGGTCGGGCAGACTGACCTTGCCGCCGGGCCCCTCGAACGCATAGGTATTGGTGACTTCCATCCACGGCATGCGCCGGCGTTCGGCGGCCAGGGCGTCGCGGGCACGGGTATGCGCCTTTTCCTTCACGAGCAGTTGCTGACGGGCGGCCTCCCAGTCCTGCGGCGACACCACCGGCGGTGTTTGCATGGCAGCCTGTCTGTTAGTTCCTGCGTTTTCTGCTGATGTCATCATGGCTCTCCTGTTTCCGCACATTGTCGGCCGTCAACGATTTCTCGCACCGGACAGTTGCGGAGTGGGAGTAACAAGTGTGGCGGGATTCGAATGGAGTCGCTGATCACGGCCGCGGCGCGCGCGCTCGAAGCCGGCGATCCGCTCGGCGCCTTGAACCGCGTTGCGCTGCGCAACGATGCACCTTCGCTGGCGCTGCGCGGCATCGCGATGGCGCAGCTCGGCGATCTCGCGAAGGCGAAGACGCTGCTGCGGAGTGCCGCACGCGCCTTCGGGCCGAAAGAGGCGGTCGCGCGCGCAAGATGCGTGGTCGCGGAAGCCGAGATCGCGCTCGTCTCGCGCGACCTGAACTGGCCGGCGAAGACGCTCGCGGCCGCGCGGGCGACGCTCGCAAGCCACGGTGACCTCGCCAACGCGGCCCATGCGGGTCACATCGAGGCGCGCCGTCTTCTCCTCGTCGGGCGCCTCGAGGAGGCCGAACGCACGCTGGCGGAGATCAAGACCACGCCGCTCCCCCCGGCTTCGCAGGTCGTCCGCGAGCTTGTGATCGCCGGCATCGCCCTCAGGCGGCTCAGAACGAAAGACGCGCGCGTGGCGCTCGGTCGCGCGGTGCGCGCAGCACGGCAGGCCGGCATTCCCGCGCTTGCGGCCGAGGTCGAGATCACGACCTTCGTGCTCGACACGCCCGCAGCGCGCCTGATCACGCGCGGGCACGAACGGCCATTGCTGCCCGAGGAGGTCGAGGACCTCGCGACATCAGAGGCGCTCGTGGTGGATATGTTCCATCACGCGGTTCGCAGGCGCGGCATCGTCGTGCCGCTCGGAAGGCGGCCGGTGCTGTTCGCGCTCGCCCGCGTCCTGGCGCAGGCCTGGCCCGCGGATGTCTCGCGGGAGGCTTTGATCACAGCAGCTTTTCAGGCGAGGCACGTCGACGAATCGCATCGCGCCCGGCTTCGCGTCGAAATCGGGCGGCTCCGCACCAAGCTCAAGCCGCTCGCCGATGTCAGCGCGACCAGGCACGGTTTTGCGCTGACACCGCGCAAGACGCGGCAAGTTCTGGTGTTGGCACGGCCCGTCGAGGAAAAGCACGCCACTGTGCTCGCCTTCCTCTCCGACGGCGAGCCCTGGGCGAGTTCGGCCCTCGCGCTGGCGCTGGGAACGAGCGCGCGCACCGTGCAGCGTGCCCTCGAAGAGCTGGCGCGGTCGAACAAGGTGCAGTCCTTCGGACACGGCCGGGCGCGGCGCTGGATGACGCCGCCCGTCCCGGGTTTCCCGACAGGCTTGTTACTCCCCGGACCGCTCCTGAAGACGTAAGGTGGGGTCACACCACAGGGACCGAGCAACATGAAGCGTTCAGCCGCCGAGATCGTCAGGGAATACGGGCCCTTTGCGGGCGTCGATGCCGTGCACGGCGTCACCTATGACGGCGCCCATGTGTGGTTCGCGTCCGGCGACAGGTTGAACGCAGTCGATCCGGCCGATGGCAAGATCGCCCGCTCCATCGATGTCGCCGCACATGCGGGAACGGCGTTCGACGGCCGGCACCTGTTCCAGATCGCCGAGGACCGCATCCAGAAGATTGACGCTGCGACCGGCAAGGTGCTCGCCACCATCCCAGCACCTGGCGGCGGCGGCGATTCCGGCTTGGCCTGGGCCGAGGGCTCGCTCTGGGTCGGACAGTATCGGGAACGCAAGATCCATCAGGTCGATCCCCAGACTGGAAAGGTTCTCCGCACCATCGAAAGCAAGCGCTTCGTCACCGGGGTTACCTGGGTGGACGGCGAATTCTGGCACGGCACCTGGGAAGGCGAGGACAGCGACATCAGACGGATCGACCCCGAGACCGGCAAGGTGCTGGAGCAGCTCGACCTGCCCGCCGGGACCATGGTGTCAGGACTGGAGTCCGACGGCGGCGACCGCTTCTTCTGCGGCGGCGGCAGTCGCGGCAATGTGAGAGCGGTCCGCCGTCCCAAGCGCAGCTAGGTGCGCACGAACGAATGCGCGGCAACGGCGCATCGCGGCCGTTAACCTGTTCGCCCCAATTCCACCCCATCGGTGCGCTCTAGCGCCCTCCTCGCCTGCCCTGTAGACTTCTGCCCCGGGGCGGCCTGGGGGATTGATGCGACTAACGCTGAACTTGAAGACTGTCCTGATCGCCGTCGTGGTGCTCGCGGCGTCGTTTTTCGTCAGCCTGAAGGCGATGGACTGGCTGTCGCCGCGGGCGACGAATTCCGCACCACCGGTCGCGCAATTGCCGCCGCTGCCGCCGGTCGCGAAGAGCTCGATCGTGGTGGCGCCGGTCGCCATCGCGCTGTCGGCGATCCGCGAGCAGGCCGAGAAGGCCGCGCCGCGCAATTTCGCCGGCAAGGCCGAGAACCCGATCTCACAGATCCTGCAGGACGCCGACATCGGCTGGTCCGCCGTGCGCGGACCGATGTCGGCTGCCGGCGACAAGGACGTGCTGACAATCTCGACGCCGCTCAACGGCAAGCTGAACGTGACGGGCTCGCTGTCGTCGAAGGCGACCGGCGCGCTCGGCGAAGCACTCGGCAGCGTGCTCGGCGGTGACGCGGCGAAACGGATCGGCGCGGTCAACATCAAGAATCTGAACGCCAGCGCCGAGATCAAGGGCAATGTGGTCGTCACCTCGCGACCGAAGCTCGCGGCCAACTGGCACCTCGAGCCCAATCTCGGCGCCCAGGTCAATCTCGGCGACACCAACCTCAACGTCGCCGGCGCCAAGGTCAACGTGCCGGCGCAGGTGAAGCCGCTGATCGACAAGAATGTCGGCGAGCAGATCAACATCGTCTCCGAGCACATCCGCAACGATCCTTCGCTGCGGGAGAACGCGAAAGTGCAATGGGCCAAGGCCTGCCGCTCGATCGCGCTGCAAGGCTCGGGCTCCTCGGCAGCGCTGCCGTCGCTCTGGCTGGAGATGAAGCCGATCCGCGCCATCGCGGCGCAGCCGCGCGTCGACGCGCAGGCCGTGACCCTGCTGATGGGCCTCGAGCTTGAGACGCGCGTCACCGCTACCCCGACCAAGCCCGACTGCCCGTTCCCCGACAAGATCTCGATCGTGCCGCCGACCGGCACCGGCGTGAACATCGGTGTTCCCATCGACGTGCCCTTCACCGAGATCAACAAGCTGGTCGCGGCGCAGATGGTCGGCCACACTTATCCCGAGGACGGCTCCGGCCCGGTGGACGTCACCGTCAAGAGCGTCAACGTGATCCCGTCGGGCGAGCGCCTGCTGATCTCGCTGCTGGTACGCGCCAAGGAGAAGAAGAGCTGGCTCGGTCTCGGCGCCGAAGCGACCGTGCACATCTGGGGCCGGCCGATGCTCGACCAGGCACAGCAGACGCTGCGGCTCGCCGACATCCAGCTCGCGGTGGAGTCCGAGGCGGCCTTCGGTCTGCTGGGGGCCGCGGCGCGCGCGGTGGTGCCGCAGATGCAACAGGCGCTGGTGCAGAAGGCGACGATTGATCTGAAGCCGATCGCCGCCAATGCGCGCGAGAAGGTCGCGGCCGTGATTGCCGACTTCCAGAAGAGCGAGGACGGCGTCAAGGTCGACGCGAAGATCGACAGCCTGACCCTCGCCGACATCGCCTTCGATTCCAAGACGCTGCGCATCATCGCGGAAGCCGGCGGCACGCTGAATGTGTCCGTGACGAAACTGTCGGGGATGTAGCGAACCTTCACTCACGGGTCTCGCCCGCCACTTGGTCGCTTGCGCCGCTGGCATTCTCGTCGGAGGATGCTAAGCTGTTCTTCGCAATCTCGAACGAGGTGCCGACGGCACTGTAGAGGACACCGCGAGGACACATGGAAGCCGGCATGGTCACGCCCGCGCCGGCGCTGGTGCGCTTTTCCGGCATTCAGAAGACCTACGATGGCGAGTTCCTCGTGGTGAAGAACCTCGATCTCGACATCAGGAAGGGCGAGTTCATCACCCTGCTCGGCCCGTCGGGCTCGGGCAAGACGACCACGCTGATGATGCTGGCTGGCTTCGAGGTTCCGACCCATGGCGAGATCTACCTCGCGGACAGGCCGATCAAGAACGTGCCGCCACATAAGCGCGACATCGGCATGGTGTTCCAGAACTATGCCTTGTTTCCGCACCTGACGATCGCGGAGAATATCGCCTTCCCGCTATCCGTCCGCAACACGAACAAGGCGGAAACGCAGGAGCGCGTAAAGGCGGCGTTGCGCATGATCAAGATGGAAACCCTGGCGCAGCGCCGGCCCGGGCAGCTGTCCGGCGGTCAGCAGCAGCGTGTGGCGCTCGCCCGCGCGCTGGTTTTCAATCCGCAACTCGTGCTGATGGACGAGCCCCTGGGCGCCCTGGACAAGCGCCTGCGGGAGCAGATGCAACTGGAGATCAAGCAACTGCACGAGACCATGGGCATCACCGTCGTCTACGTCACCCACGATCAGAGCGAAGCGCTCACCATGTCGGACCGCATCGCCGTGTTCAACGACGGCATTGTGCAGCAAATCGACAGGCCCGACGCGCTGTATGAGCATCCGGTGAACAGCTTCGTCGCCCACTTCATCGGCGAGAACAATGTGCTGGCCGGCACTGTCGAGACAATCGAAAAGGAATATTGCCGCGTCGCGCTTGCTGGTGGCGGCGTCGTGACCGCACGGGCGATCAATGTATCAGGCGCTGGCGCATCGACCTCCCTGTCGGTGCGGCCGGAGCGAATCGCCATTGTCTCGGATGGCACCTCCAGCGAGGGGCCGAACCGGCTGCCCGCCAAGGTGCAGAACACGATATATCTCGGCGACCACGCGCTGGCCGTGCTCGAGGTCGCCGGCAACCGCGAGTTCATGGTCAAGCTTCAACCGGGGGCGCGTGACGACTTAAGACCTGGCGAAAGCGTGTTCGTCACCTTCCGCCCCGAGGACTGCCTGGCCCTGGATCCCGTCTGATCCAACCCTGCAGCTCCAAGTGGACCGGCATCGATCAACCCCAACGCAACTCTCATGAAGAAGGAACAAGACCATGCTGAAGCGCAAGATTGCTCTGGGTTTCGCCGCGGCGCTCAGCGCCAGCGCTGCGCTGGCAACGGCCGCGCAGGCGCGTGACCTCACCGTCGTTTCGTGGGGCGGCGCGTATCAGGATGCCCAGAAGAAGGTCTATTTCGAGCCGTTCAAGAAGGCAGCGGGTGTTCCGATGAACGACGAGTCCTGGGACGGCGGCGTCGGCGTGTTGCGCGCCAAGGTACAGGGTGGCGCCGCGACCTGGGACCTCGTCCAGGTCGAGAGCGACGAACTCGCGGTCGGCTGCGAGGAAGGCCTGTTCGAGAAGATGGACTATTCCAGAATCGGCGGCGAGGCCGCCTATATCCCGCCGTCGGTCAATCCCTGCGGTGTCGGCGCCATCCTCTACGATTTCGTTCTCGGCTACGACAGGGACAAGCTGAAGGAGGCCCCCAAAAGCTGGGCCGACTTCTTCGACACCAAGAAGATTCCAGGCAAGCGCAGCTTGCGTCAGGGTCCGAAGACCACGCTGGAGATCGCGCTCATCGCCGACGGCGTCGCACCGAAGGACGTGTACAAGGTGCTGGCGACCGACGATGGCGTCGAGCGTGCGTTCAAGAAACTGGATACCATCAAGAACGACATCGTCTGGTGGAAGGCCGGCGCCCAGCCGCCGCAATTGCTCGCCTCCGGCGAGGTAGCGATGACCTCAGTCTACAATGGACGCATCGACACCGCGAACAAGAACGACAAGAAGAATTTCGGCATGGTGTGGGACGGAGCGCTTTTCACCCTCGACAGTTGGGTTATCCTGAAGGGCAGCCCGAACAAGGACGCGGCCTACAAGTTCCTGGACTTCGCCGGCAAGGCGGAGAACCAGTCAAAACTGTCGGAGAACATTGCTTACGGCACCTCGAACAAGGACGCCGCCGCTCTGCTCGCGCCCGCCGTTCTGAAGGACCTGCCGACGGCGCCGGACAACATCAAGAACGCGGTCGAGATCAACGTTGCCTTCTGGCTCGAGAACATCGACCGCCTGACCGAGCGCTTCAACAAATGGGCAGCGAAATAGGCCGCGACAGCACCGGCGTGCGGCGCGCATTGAAAGCAGTTTCGTCGCGGCCATCCTTCGAGACGCCCGCCTTAGGCGGGCTCCTCAGGATGAGGACGGAGTGCGCGGCAGCGACTTCAGAGAGCCTCATCCCGAGGAGACCGCGAAGCGGTCGTCTCGAAGGACGAGGCGCTTGCTCAGGTTGCTCCGAAAGGCCACACGCCATTGCCACAGCCAAAATGGCGAGAGATGTCCGGTCACAGTGGGGCTCCCGGTGACGTCAGCCTCCTCAACCGGCGCCGATGCGTTGGCCACGGTGCCGCTCAAGCGCCGCCTGAAGCGGGCGGAGCGCGCGCGCCAGATCAGGGCGTTGGCACTGATTCTGCCGCTTCTGCTGTTTCTGCTCTTCACCTTCGCGGGCCCGATCGCCGGCATGCTGTGGCGCTCGGTCGATGACAGGGAGGTGCGCCGGGTTCTGCCTCAAACGGTCGCTGCTCTCGCCAACTGGGACGGCAAGGACCTGCCGGACGAAAAGGCCTACGCGGCATTGGCGAACGACATCCTGGCGGCGCGCGCCTCCGGCACCATCGCCATTGCGGCCAAGCGGCTCAACTACGCACTGAACGGCTTCCGCACGATCCTGACCAGCACAGCACGCAATCTGAAGGCGGAGCCGGAGCCCGGAACGGCCAGGGAGGCGCTGGGCAAGATCAACCCGGCCTGGCGCGAACGCACCACCTGGACGACGATCAAGGACGCCAGTGGCCCGACGACCGGCTTCTACCTTCTGTCGGCCCTCGACCTGACGCGGAACGTGGACGGCGCGATCGTCGCCGCCCCACCGGATCAGGCCATCTACCGCAACGTTTTCGCCCGCACCTTCATCATCAGCCTTAGCGTCACGGCGCTTTGCCTGATCCTTGGCTTCCCGGTCGCCTACCTGTTGGCGACGCTGCCGCCGGGCCGGTCCAATCTGCTGATGATCTTCGTCCTGCTGCCGTTCTGGACGTCGCTTCTGGTTCGCACCTGTGCCTGGATCGTCTTGTTGCAGAGCAAAGGCGTCGTGAACGACGGCCTGCTCTGGCTTGGCATCATCGACGCGCCGTTGCGCCTGATCTACAACCGCTTCGGTGTCTGCGTGGCAATGACCCACGTTCTCTTGCCGTTCATGATCCTGCCGCTGTACAGCAGCATGAAGGCGATCTCGCCTGCTTACATGCGTGCCGCCGCCTCGCTCGGTGCGCCACCGGCCACAGCCTTCCTGCGGATCTATCTGCCTCAAACCCTGCCCGGCATCGGCGCGGGAAGCCTGCTCGTCTTCATCCTGGCGCTCGGCTACTACATCACGCCGGCACTCGTCGGGGGCGCCGCCGATCAAATGATCAGCTACTTCATCGCGCTCTACACGACCGAGACCGCCAATTGGGGCCTTGCTTCGGCGTTGGGTGCGGTTCTGCTGCTCGCCACTGTTCTGCTCGCTCTCGTCTACGGAAAGCTGGTGCAGGGCCAGCAGGTCACGGGAGGGATGAAGAATTGAGCAATAGTCCCTCCCTCCGCACGCCCGGCCAGCGCATCGCGTGGACCACGACCATCGTGATCTCCACGCTGGTGTTCATCTTCCTGATCGCGCCGATCCTGGCGATCATGCCGCTGTCCTTCAGCTCGGGTTCCTACCTGACCTATCCGCTGCCGGGCCTCTCCTTGCGCTGGTATGACGACTTCATCAATTCGCCGCGTTGGATGAATTCGCTGAAGAACAGCATGATCATCGGTGTCGCCTCGACCCTGCTGTCCATGGCGCTTGGCACGCTGGCCGCGCTGGGCCTGGCGCAGTGGAACAGCCGGTTCAAACCGCTCGTGCTGGCGTTCGTGTTGTCGCCGGTCGTCGTGCCCGGTGTCATCACCGCGGTCGGCCTGTATTTCTTCTTCGCACCGATCGGACTGACCGGTACTTATCTCGGCCTGATCCTGGCCCACACCGCGCTGGCGACGCCCTTCGTGGTGATCACGGTCGGCGCGACGCTGCAAAGCTTCGACACCAATTTGGCGCGCGCCGCCGCCTCGCTTGGCGCCTCGCCGCTTTACGCGTTCCGCCGCGTGATCCTGCCGCTGATCCTGCCCGGCCTGGCGTCGGGGGCGTTGTTCGCATTCGCGACCAGCTTCGATGAGGTGGTGATCGTGCTGTTCATGGCAGGTCCCGAGCAGCGCACCCTGCCGCGCGAGATGTTCAGCGGCATCCGCGAGAACATCAGCCCGACCATCACGGCAGCGGCGGTGATTCTGACGACGGTATCGGTCATCCTCCTCGCCACACTGGAAGGCTTGCGCCGACGCAACGACCGGCTCAAGGGCAGCAGCGTTTGATCGGCGGGGTTCTCTTCCTGCCCCCCTTGTGGGAGAAGGTAAACACCGCAGCCCCCTACTTTTTCTCAACCCTCCTCACACATCCCTGGCTTTGCCCCCGCGACGGTTTGTCGGTAGAACAATCCCCGCAACAAAGCCCAAACAACAAGACTGAGGGAGAAAACGATATGCAGAAACTCATCGCCGCCGTCGCGGCCGGCTTCGCCATCGCCGCGACCTGCGGCGCGGCGCAGGCGCAGATTTCCGACGACGTCGTCAAGATCGGCGTGCTCACGGACATGTCGAGCCTCTATGCGGACGCGACCGGCAAGGGCTCGCTTGCCGCCGTCGAGATGGCGGTCGCCGATTATGGCGCCAAGGTCGCCGGCAAGCCCGTGCAGGTGGTCGCCGCCGATCACCAGAACAAGCCTGATGTCGGCGTCAACATCGCCCGCAACTGGTACGACAACGACAAGGTCGACGCGATCTTCGATGTGCCGACGTCCTCGGTGGCGCTGCCGATCTCGGCGCTGACGCGCGAGAAGAACAAGATCCACATCAATTCCGGCGGCGGCTCGTCCGATATCACGGGCGTCGCCTGCTCGCCCAACACCGTGCACTGGACCTACGACACCTACGCGCTGTCGAACGTCGCCGGCAAGGCGATGGTGAAGCGCGGCGAGGACACCTGGTTCTTCGTCACCGCCGACTACGCCTTCGGCATGGCGCTGCAACGCGACGCCGCCAACGTGGTCAAGGAGAGCGGCGGCAAGGTGCTCGGCGAGGTCCGCCACCCGCTCAACTCGTCGGACTTCTCCTCCTTCCTGCTCCAGGCCCAGGCCTCCAAGGCCAAGGTGGTCGCGCTGGCCAACGCCGGCGGCGACACCACCAATGCGCTGAAACAGGCGGCCGAGTTCGGCCTGACGCAGGGCGGCCAGAAGATGATCGCCTTGCTCATGGAGATCACCGACGTTCATTCGCTCGGCATCAAGTCGACGCAAGGCCTGATCATCACCGACGCGTTCTACTGGGACACAAACGAGGAGACGCGCGCCTTCTCGAAGCGCTTCAACGAGAAGGTCGGTCACATGCCGACCATGATCCAGGCCGGCCTCTATTCGGCGACGATGCATTATCTGAAGGCGATCGAGGCCATCAAGACCGACGAGGCGCCGAAGGTGATGGAACAGATGCGTGCCACGCCGGTCAACGACTTCTTCGCCAAGAACGGCAAGATCCGCATCGACGGCCGCATGGTCCACGATATGTATCTGTTCGAGGTCAAGAAGCCCGAGGAGTCCAAGGGCGAGTGGGACCTCTACAAGCTGATCGCCACCGTGCCCGGCGACGAAGCCTTCCGCCCGCTCGACAAGGGCGGCTGCCCGCTGGTGAAGGGGAACTAGGGACAGCTAACCGGCCGGCGTCAATTCCTCATCCTGAAGGAGCGCGTCTTCGTGCGTCTCGGAGGATGAAGGCCCGGCCGGTGGCCTCGCCCTTCGAGACGCGCGCAAAAAGCGCGCTCCTCAGGATGAGGGTCAACAGCTCGCAATGACGCAAAAAGACACGACAGCGCGCCCGGTGAAAACCGGGCGCGCTTCGTTACTCCGAGTACTTGAACTCGGGCATCTTCTTCAGATCGTCCTTGCTCGCATTGAACACGGCGTGGTCCGGATACCACTTCGAGCCTGACGACGCCGTCGCAGTCTTGTCGGTGCCGGTCGCAGCGCCCGTGGTGGTGGTCGACTTGCTCATCGTGCCGGGTCCGCCCGGAGCCGTACCGGCGCCGGAATAGGCCACCGCCTCATTGACGAATTTCAGCTTCTCGTACGGAACGGCGACGAGATGCTCGCCCATGCCGAGAAAGCCGCCGACGCCGATCACGGCGATCTTGATCGCACCCCCTTTGTCCATCAGCAGGTCGTTGATCGAGCCGATGTTCTCGTTGGCGTCGTTGTAGATCTTCAGGCCCGCCATCTTCGATGCGCGCCACTCACCCGACGCCGTCGTACTTGTCGTCGTCGCGGTGCTTGCCGCGGTTGGCGACTTGTCGGTGGTAGTCGGGTTTTGCGCAAATGCAACGGTCGCAAACAGTGCCGTGCCGGCAAGGCCGGCGGCGATCGATTTCATCAACATGGTGTCCTCTCCTTCAGCAGAAACTTGTGCGGAGAGAACAAATACGATCACCGGCAGTTCCTGAGCTACGGCAATTTCGTTGCGCAATTGCGCTGCGTTGCGACGAAAGTTCCTGCGTCGCACAGGAACGTTGCGCGGTTCCCACCGACGATCTTGCGCCCTGGGATGTAGCACAATCGCGGCGAAGAACGCGCCGACCTGCGTCGCTCAGGTCAGCTCTTGTAATCGATCAGCAGCGCAGAAAAATCCGAACTGCTCGGCGAGCTCGTCGTGCTGCCATTGGTGCCGTAAGACGAACTCGATGACGATTGCGACTGCTGCAGCGCCTCGAGGAACTGCTTGAGGATATCGGCCGTGGTGGAAGTGGTCGACGTGCTGCTGGTCGAGTCCGCCGACGACGAATCCGAAGAGCTGTCATCCGGCGGCGGACCGGGCGGCGGCCCTCCGGCACCACCGGGACCGCCGGCACCGCCGGGGCCATTGGCGAAGGCGGACTGAAACACGTTCTTCAGCTCGTCGGCCTGGTCCGAGGTCAGCGTCCCGTTCGACACCTCGTTCGAGATGAGGTCGTCGATCTTCGACTTCATGTCGTCCTTGGAGGGACGCGTGCCGCTCGACTGGTCGCTCGATCGGCTCTGCTGGAGCGCTGTGTCGATGTCGGTCAGCGCCGTCGAGAGCGCCGACTGATCCGACGACGAGACCGCGCCGGCGGAAACTTCAGATTGCAGCTCTTGCTGCAGCTTTTGCAGGGGAGACTGGTGGGTACCGGCGGAGGCCGCCGAAATCGAGGTCATGATGGCTCCGGGCTTTTTGCGGGGTTTCTTGAGTGACTCCGCCACGGTATGGTTAACGGCCTTAACGAGACCTTGCCGCTCCACTGCCGGGTGATGTCGTGGTGTTGCGGCAAAGGCCGTGGAAACAAACTGAAACAAAAATCTTCGCCTTTTGGCCCGAATCTTGGACAAACAAAGCGCATGGCCATTCCCAATCCCAACATCCTGGTCGTCGAAGACGACCGCGAAACCCGGACGTTGATTGCGAAATACCTGCGCAACAACGCCTGCAACGTCACCGCCGTGAGCGACGGCCGCGAGATGTCGCGCGCCATGGCCGATCTCCGCGTCGACCTCATCATCCTCGACGTCATGCTGCCCGGCGAGGACGGCCTCAGCCTGTGCCGCAAGGTGCGCGCGAAGGCGCAGACGCCGATCATCATGCTGACCGCACGCGGCGAGGACATCGACCGCATCGTCGGCCTCGAGATGGGCGCGGACGACTATCTGGCGAAACCGTTCAACCCCCGCGAGCTGCTCGCCCGCATCAACGCGGTGCTGCGTCGCCAGGCGTCCGCACAAGCCGCAAGCTCGATCGAAGGCGCCAGCACGCTCGACTTCGAGGGCTGGCGCATCGATCTGCGCTTGCGCGAGCTGCGCAATCCCGAAGGCGCGCGCGTCGCGGTGACCAGCGCCGAGTTCGATCTGCTGCGGACGTTCTGCGAGCGGCCCGGTCGCGTGCTGTCGCGCGACAGCCTGCTCGACCTCACGCAGGGGCGCAACGCCGGCTCGTTCGAACGCTCGATCGACGTGCTGGTCAGCCGCATTCGCCGCAAGATCGAGCCCAACCCAGCCGATCCGACCATCATCAAGACGGTGCGCTCCGGCGGCTATCTGTTCACGCCAAGAACTGAAGCGGTGAGAACGGAAGCGGCCGCGGCAGCCTTGAGCATCTGACATGCGGCTTTTGGGATTTTTCCATCTCAGGAGCATCAGCGGCCAGATCGCCGCGCTCGTCGTGGTGTCCATCGTCGCGCTTCATCTCATCATCACGGCGGGTTTTCTGATTACGCGGCCGGACCGCGCGGTAGCGCCGCCGGACAGCGAGCATGAACTGGCGAATGCCGCGCTGCTGCTGTCCGCGGCCGACGCGAGCGAGCGGCCGCGCCTTCTCGCCGACATCGCGCGCGCCTTTCCGGATCTGCGGGTCGAAGCGATCGCGCCCGGCTCCGTGACGCCCAACGGCGACAGCGAAGGCCCGCATTTGCACGGCATGCGCGGCCATCTCGGTGAGGGCTACAAGATCGTCACGCTGGCTCCGAACAACGGCTCGTCCCGGATCGGCATCCAGCTGCCTGACGGCACAACCATCGCTGGCCATATTGAGCGGGGACGGCCGGGCTGGTTCTGGGGCAATCCCTGGATTTCGACGCTGCTATCTGCCGTGATCAGCGTGACGCTGCTTGGCGTATGGGCCGCCCATGCGCTCGCCGCGCCGCTGTCGTCGTTTGCAAAGGCGGCCGAAAGCTTCAGCCTGGACGGGGCGGCCGACCCGCTGCCCGAGCGCGGCCCGGAGGAGATCCGCTCGGTCGCGCGCGCGCTGAACCGCATGCACGAGCGGATCGCGCGGCTGATGTCGGACCGCACCAGGATGCTCGCGGCGATCAGCCACGATCTGCGCACACCGATCACGCGGCTGCGCCTGCGCGCCGAGTTCATCGAGGACGAAGGCAACCGCAAGCGCATGCTGATCGATCTCGACCAGATGCGCTCGATGCTGGAATCCGTGCTGTCGCTCCTGCGCAACGACCGCAAGGTCGAGGCGGTGACGCTGGTCGACATCGCGAGCACGCTGCAGCTCATCGCCGACCAGTTCGGCGACATGGGCCATGTCGTGCACTATGACGGCCCGCTATCTGCGACCGCCGCGGCGCGGCCCGATGATCTGCATCGCGGCGTCACCAATCTCGTCGAGAACGCCGTGCGCTTCGGCGCCGAAGTGACGATCCGCCTCGACATATCGGGCACCAAACTCGTCATCGACATCGAGGACGACGGTCCCGGCATTTCGGACGCGCGCAAGCAGGAGATGCTGGAGCCGTTCGTGCGCGGCGATGATGCGCGCACCATGGACGATTCCACCGGCTTCGGGCTCGGCCTGTCGATCGCCCGGGCGATCGCGGTCGCCCATGGCGGCGAGCTGTCGCTGCACGACCGCGAACCGCACGGGCTGATCGTGCGGATGCAATTGCCGGTGTGGCAACAGCCGCGGCTGGCCGCCTAACCTTACGCCGCGAGCGGCGGGTGCTCGACTTCCATCTCCTCAAAGATTGCCATCGCCTCGAAACGATAGCCGCAGGCGCTGCAATTCCAGAGATATGAGATGCGCCCCTCGCCCGGCTCGATCCAGTCGGGCTGCGCGATCGGCGTGCCGCATTGGGCACAGGGATTATGTCTGGGGATGTCTCCGATGTGTGCCTTCACCACGTTTGCTTTTGTCATGGCACCTCTCCCGATTTGCGCCGCTCTCATACTCGCTTTCGCGCCCGCACGCGAATAGACAGGCCCGCTGTCGCGAATGGCGGCTTCATCTGCCTGTAACCCCTACGCCGGTCTTGCGTCGGAATGACGGCTCTGCGCTGCAAAATGGGTAATCGGCGGCGTTTCGCCACATCATCGCCGCGTTCAAGCGTCCTAACGGTTCCAGTGCAGGTTACCCAAGGACCCCGGGGGATATCTGATGAAAATTTTACGTATTGCCGCCCTGCTTGCGGCCGGACTGACGTTGCAGCAGGCCGCATTCGCGGGCGAAGCGGAGTACGCCGAGATGGTCGCGGCCCATGCGCGCGCCAACGGCGTGCCGGAAGCGCTGGTGCACCGCGTGATCATGCGCGAGAGCCGCTATCAGCCCGGCCTGGTCGGTCATGGCGGCACCATCGGGCTGATGCAGATCAAGCTCGCGACCGCCCGCGGTGTCGGCTACACCGGCGATGCCGCAGGCCTGCGCGATCCCAACACCAACCTCACCTATGCCGTCAAATACCTCGCCGGCGCCTATCACGCCGCCAATGGCGATCACGCCCGAGCCGTGCGTTATTTCGCGGGCGGCTATTACTATGTCGCAAAGCGGCAGCGGCAGGAGGTCGTCCAGGTCGCCAATACGGGCGACCCTTGGCTCGAGCCGAACGGCAATCCGCAGCCGATGTTCGGCACCGTGCCGCACCGAAAGCTCGCCCAGCGCGTCGGCAACGCCCGGGCGCAGGCGCCCAGGTAGCTCTCCGTGTCCCGGACGCGCTGCAGCGTGCAACGCTGCTGCGCAAAGCCGGGACCCAGCCTACTCCCACAGCAATGGGCCCCGGCTCAGCAGCGCATCACTGCGTGCTGCGCCGCGTTCGGAGCACGAGGAGTTCCCGCCAAACGCGTTGACACAGCCCGTCACTGGCATACATTAGAGCCGTTCCGAGGGGTGCTCCGAGGAGGAGCTGAGATACCGCTAAATGGGCCAAACGGCCCAGGACCGCGGTGACCCTTTGAACCTGATCCGGGTCATGCCGGCGAAGGGACAGGGATGTTGCAGACGACCAAACGACCGGATTCTTCGATATCCATCATCGGCGCAGGCATTGCGGGCGCGTGGCAGGCCTTGTTGTTCGCGCAGGCCGGCCACGCCGTCACCTTGCACGAGCGCGGTGACGCCGAAATGACCGATGCCACCAGCCATTGGGCCGGCGGCATGCTCGCGCCTTATTGCGAGGCGGAAGTTTCCGAGCCGATCATCTCCAGGCTCGGCCTGCGCTCGCTCGACATCTGGCGGCGCGAGCTGCCTGATACCCCCTTCAACGGCTCGCTGGTCGTCGCCCATCCGCGCGAGCGCAACGATTTTGAGCGCTTTGCCCGGATGACCGAGGGCCATCGCCGGCTCGATGCCGCCAGTCTTGCCCAGCTCGAGCCGTCGCTCGAAGGCCGCTTCCGCGACGCGCTGTTTTTTCCGACCGAAGGCCATGTCGAGCCGCGCCGCGTGCTGCCGAAACTGCACGAGCGCATCCGCGCCGCCGGCGGCACCATCAAGTTCGACAGCGACGTTTCCGCCGGGGATCTCGACGGCATCGTGATCGACTGCCGCGGCCTTTCTGCGCGCGACGATCAGCCTGACTTGCGCGGCGTCAAGGGCGAGATGATCCTGATCGAAACGGACGAGGTGCAGCTTGCGCGCCCCGTGCGGCTGATCCATCCGCGCTGGCCGCTCTACGTGATCCCGCGCGAGGACAATCTGTTCATGCTGGGCGCGACCTCGATCGAGGCCGAGGACACCGGCGTCAGCGTGCGCTCGGCGCTGGAGCTGCTCGGCGCGGCCTATGCCGTGCATCCCGCCTTCGGCGAGGCCCGCATCGTCGAATTCGGCTCCGGCCTTCGTCCGGCTTTCCCCGACAATCTGCCGCGGATCGGCATTCGCGGCGGCAAGATCAGTGTGAACGGGCTCTACCGCCACGGATTCCTGATCGCACCTGTTCTGGCCGAACTGACGCTCGCCTATATCGAGCGCGGCCAGATCGACAATGAGGTGATGCAATGCGCGTGATCGTCCAATGCTTGTGATCGTTAACGGCGAGCATCGCGAGATAAACTCGGCCAGCGTCGACGCGCTGCTGAGCGAGCTCGACTACGAGGGCACCCATTTCGCGATCGCGCTGAACTACGACGTCGTGCCGAAGAGCCGCTGGGCCGAGACCCACCTTAAAGCCGGCGACGAGATCGAGATCATCACGCCGCGGCAGGGAGGATGAGGATGGTGGCGAAATCTGCATCCACAAATTCCACCGTCATCCTGAGGCGCGAGCCGTCTTCGGCTCGCCTCGAAGGATTGCCGCACCCCGTGGCTATCATCCTTCGAGGCGCGCAAGTGCGCGCACCTCAGGATGACGGTCTGTGCAAGTCGCCTGCAAGGAAATTGAAACCATGGTGACCTTCTACGGCAAAACCTTCGCCTCCCGCCTGCTGATCGGCAGCGCGCTCTATCCTTCGCCTGCGATCATGCAGTCGGCGATCCGCGCCTCGGGCTCGAGCATCGTCACGGTGTCGCTGCGGCGCGAATCCGCCGGCGGCAAGAGCGGCGATGCGTTCTGGAAGCTGATCCGCGAGCTCGACGTGACAGTGCTGCCGAACACCGCCGGCTGCCGCAGCGTGCGCGAAGCGGTGACGACGGCAAAGCTCGCGCGCGAATTGTTTGCGACGTCCTGGATCAAGCTCGAAGTGATCGCCGACAACGACACGCTGCAGCCCGACGTCGTCGGCCTGGTCGAGGCCGCCGCCATCCTGATCAAGGACGGCTTCGAGGTGTTCCCCTATTGCACCGAAGATCTTTCGGTTGCGAACCGGCTGGTCGATGCCGGCTGCCAGGTGGTGATGCCGTGGGCCGCCCCGATCGGCAGCGCAAAAGGCATCACCAACCGCGACGCGCTAAAACTGATGCGCGAGCGGCTGCCCGATATCACGCTGGTGGTCGACGCCGGCATCGGCGCGCCGTCGCACGCGGCCGAGGCGCTCGAGCTCGGCTACGACGCCGTGCTGCTCAACACCGCCATTGCAAAAGCCGCCGATCCCGTCGCCATGGCCAACGCCTTCCGCCTCGGCGTCGAGGCCGGCCGCACCGCATACGAAGCCGGGCTGATGAACGCCCGCGATTTCGCCTCCCCCTCCACCCCTGTCGTTGGGACCCCGTTCTGGCATGCCGAATCCTGATCCGTTCTATCCCGTCGTCGACAGCCTCGCCTGGGTCGAGCGCCTGACCAAGCTCGGCGTCGGCACCATCCAGCTGCGCGCGAAAGATCTCGACGATTCGCAGGCGCTGCAAATCGTCAGCGACGCGCTGGCGATCACGAACGGCACGCAAGCCAAGCTGGTCGTGAACGATTACTGGCGCGCGGCGATCGTCGCTGGTGCAAAATACCTGCATCTCGGCCAGGAGGACCTTGCGGACGCCGACCTCAAATCCATCCGCGAGGCCGGCCTGTCGCTCGGCGTCTCCACCCATGACGAGGACGAGCTTGCGACCGCGCTTGCCGCCGAGCCCGACTATGTCGCGCTGGGCCCGATCTTCTTCACCACGCTGAAGTCGATGCGCTTCGAACCGCAGGGCATTCCAAAGATCACGGAGTGGAAAAGGCGCATCGGCCCCATCCCGCTGGTCGCGATCGGCGGCATCAAATTCGAGCATGCCGCGGAGATTTTTGCCGCAGGCGCCGATTCCATCGCCGTCGTCAGCGACGTCACCCAGAATGCCGACCCGGATGCGCGGGTGCGGCAATGGCTCGGCCTGTCCGCGGAGGCGGCGTGATGCACGCCCTCTCTCCACACCGTCATTGCGAGGAGCACTTGCGACAAAGCAATCCAGACTGTCTCTGCAGAGAGATTCTGGATTGCTTCGCTGCGCTCGCAATGACGGAGCAAGAATTCACCGCCGTCGCCCAGACGCAAACACATACGAATTAAACCGGAGGATCCCATGAACATCCGCTCCAACCCCGACAAGACCGTCCCCGCCGTCACCACTGGCCCGCTGCCGTCGTCGCGAAAAATCTTCGCGTCCCCGGACGCCGCGCCTGATATCCGCGTGCCCCTGCGCGAGATCATCCTCTCTGAGGGCGCCGGCGAGCCGAACCTGCCGGTCTACGACACCTCGGGCCCCTACACCGATCCGTCCGTGACCATCGACGTCAACGCGGGCCTCGCGCGCGGCCGCAAGGCCTGGGTGCTGGAGCGCGGCGGCGTCGAGGAATATCAGGGCCGGCAGATCAAGCCGGAGGACAACGGCAGCGTCTCCACCGACAAGGCCGCGCGTGCCTTCAGCGCCTATCACCAACCCCTGCGCGGCCTCGACGGCAACATGATCACGCAGCTCGAATTCGCCCGCGCCGGCATCATCACCAAGGAGATGATCTACGTCGCCGCGCGCGAAAATCTCGGCCGCAAGGAGCAGCTCGAGCGCGCGGAAGCAGCGCTCGCCGATGGCGAAAGCTTTGGCGCGGAAGTCCCCGCCTTCATCACCCCGGAGTTCGTGCGAGCTGAGATCGCGCGCGGCCGCGCCATCATCCCCTGCAACATCAATCACTCCGAGCTCGAGCCGATGATCATCGGCCGCAACTTCCTCACCAAGATCAACGCCAATATCGGCAACTCGGCGGTGACGTCATCGGTCGAGGAAGAGGTCGAGAAGATGGTGTGGGCGATCCGCTGGGGCGCCGACACCGTGATGGACCTCTCGACGGGCCGCAACATCCACACCACCCGCGAATGGATTTTGCGCAACGCACCGGTGCCGATCGGCACCGTTCCCATTTATCAGGCGCTGGAGAAGTGCGACGGCGATCCGGTCAAGCTGACCTGGGAGCTCTACAAGGACACGCTGATCGAGCAGTGTGAGCAGGGCGTCGACTATTTCACCATCCACGCCGGCGTCCGCCTCCCCTACATCCACCTCACCGCCAACCGCGTCACCGGCATCGTGTCGCGCGGCGGCTCGATCATGGCGAAGTGGTGCCTCGCGCATCACAAGGAGAGCTTCCTCTACACCCATTTCGACGAGATCTGCGACCTCATGCGCAAATATGACGTCTCGTTCTCGCTCGGCGACGGCCTGCGTCCAGGCTCGATCGCGGACGCCAACGACCGCGCGCAATTCGCCGAACTCGAAACGCTCGGCGAGCTAACGAAGATCGCGTGGGACAAGGGCTGCCAGGTCATGATCGAAGGTCCCGGCCACGTGCCGATGCACAAGATCAAGATCAACATGGACAAGCAGCTCAAGGAATGCGGCGAGGCGCCGTTCTACACCCTCGGGCCCCTGACCACCGACATCGCGCCGGGCTACGACCACATCACCTCGGGCATCGGTGCGGCCATGATCGGCTGGTTCGGCTGCGCCATGCTCTGCTATGTCACGCCGAAGGAGCATCTCGGCCTGCCCGATCGTAACGACGTCAAGGTCGGCGTCATCACCTACAAGATCGCCGCCCACGCCAGCGATCTCGCCAAGGGCCACCCCGCAGCCCAGCTGCGCGACGATGCGCTGTCCCGCGCCCGTTTCGATTTCCGCTGGAGCGACCAGTTCAACCTCGGCCTCGATCCCGACACCGCGAAAAACTTCCACGACGAGACCCTGCCGAAGGAAGCCCACAAGGTCGCCCATTTCTGCTCGATGTGCGGACCGAAGTTCTGCTCGATGAAGATAACGCAGGACGTGCGCGACTACGCCGCGACGCTGAACGATCCGAACGGCGTGGGGATGTCGATGAGCGGAACCGCCGAGGACGGCATGGCCAAGATGAGCGCGAAGTTCAAGGAAATGGGCGAGAACTTGTATCTGGATGCGGAGAAGGTGAAGGAGAGCAATCGGGTGCTCTAGGTTCATGCCAGACCTAATAATTATTGCCGGTCCCAATGGGGCCGGCAAAACGTCGTTTGCGCGTGAATACCTCTCGCAATACGGACTACGCTTCGAATTTATCAACGCTGATGAGATAGCTCGCCGACTGGCTCTGGAGGGAAGAGTACTGGAGAAATCGGATATTCAGGCAGGTAGAGTGATGCTCAAGCGGCTTGACGATCTGGTTAGCCAGAAGCAGGATTTTGCGATCGAAACTACCCTTGCAACTTTGATCTACGCCCCGAAAATCGCGAATTGGCGCAAGCAGGGATACCATGTGGCGCTGGTGTACTTGCGTCTGGGATCCGCAGCAGAGGCGCTTGAGCGCGTCAGGAGGCGCGTTGCTGCGGGCGGCCACGACATTCCCGCTGACGTGATTACAAGGCGATTTGGGAAGAGCAGCAGCTATTTCGAACAAGTATATAAACCAATAGTCGATCAGTGGTACGTGTATGAGAGCCGCGAGGGAGACTTTTCTCCTTCCGAATCTTCGGAATAGCGATGGCCGAAAAGTTAGATACCTCGAAAATCGAAGCCGCACTCGAAAGAGCGGCTCAAAAATCAATGCAAGGTGGACGAGAGGATCGGTCCGGCCGCTTCATGGCGCCTAGGGCATTCATTTCGTATTCTCACGATTCAAATCAACACAAGCAGTGGGTTCTGAAACTCGCATCAGACTTGCGAAGCATGGGCGTTGACGTCGTGCTCGACCAATGGGACCTAGTTCCTGGTCAAGATGTTAGCATGTTTATGCAAAAGGGAATCACGGAAGCCGACTGCGTGGTTCTAGTCTGCTCGGCTCCATACACGTCAAAATCCGAGAAAGGAACGGGAGGCGTCGGCTACGAGCGACTCATTGTTACGGCGGAAGTTGTTCAAGCAATCGATACAATAAAGTTCATTCCGGTCTTGCGCGAGTCCGGCACTACAAAAAGGATCCCATCCTTTTTGGGACCGCGGCTGTACATCGATTTCGAGGACGACAGCGAGTACGAGGTTAAGCTCGTCGAGCTCGCCAGACGAATTCATGGCGCTCCGGCGGTTTCGAAGCCCCCGCTTGGAAAAAATCCGTTCTCGATCGAGGCTAGAGCTGCCCCTTTGCTAGAACCATCCGAAGCGCGAGGAGCAGCGATTCCGACCCTTGATAGCGAATGGTTCACGTTGCAGGAATCCGCCGCGCGAAGCGGCATTCAAAAGCTCAAGCTCGAAGCGAGTATGGAGCTTCGCGCAAGCATTTCATGTCTCTTGGCGAAATCCCAAATTGAGCTACTAAACGCTGTTAAGCACTCCGAAATTCGCACATTCGGCTGGCCAATTGGAGTCACCCTCGAGAACCGTGAAGAATATCGGCCGCGGCCATACGGTGATGGCATCAGAGCAGAAGTTTCAATCGGCCATGAGGAAGAAGAAGGAAGAAAGTCCTACGACTACTGGGCTCTTCGATCGAGCGGTGATTTTTTTCTCCTTCAAAGTCTCTTCGAAGATAGCCGGAGACCGACCGAGATTTTCTTTGATACTCGGATAGTGCGGGTGACTGAAAGCCTGATGTTCATTGAGCGCCTATACACCAAACTAGGGGCTCCTTCCGAATCGCGAGTGAAGGTCCGAGTAACTCACAAAGGTTTCAAAGGACGAACCCTTAGCAGCGCTTCACCCAACCGAAGCCTATTTCGACCTCGAAAGACCGACGAAGAAACTTCTTCCTTTGAATTTTCCGTTACACTTGGAGACATGGAACGCACAAGGGTGGATGACGTCAAGAATATTCTAGCGCCTATGTTTATGCTGTTTGACTACATGGAAATCAACAGCGACGTTTACGCAGACATCGTAAGAAAATTCGAGGCCGGACACGTGAGCTAGCAATCGGCATGTGAGAACTAGTGCGCTGGTGGCTTCCTGAAGGGCTAAAGGGGCAGCCAATGCGAATGCCAGCCATTCCCCATCCCCAAGCTACGGACGTTGATTGATTGCATCTCACCGCCTCCCCGACCAGCTCCGTCCCAACCTCCGCCTCGTCTTCGTCGGCACCGCCGCCAGCACCCGCTCGGCCGAACTCGGGCACTACTACGGCCATCCCGGCAATCGCTTCTGGCGTGCGATCCATGAGGCCGGCATCACGCCGCGGCGCTATCAGCCGGGCGAGTTCGCCGCGCTGCTTGAGCTCGGGATCGGCTTCACCGATCTCTCCAAGTCGGGCGCCGGAATGGATCATCAGATCGAGGCCGCATCGATCGACGTGCCGGCGTTCAGGGCCAAGATCGAGAAATATCGGCCGATGACCATCGCGTTCACGAGCAAGAAGGCTGCGAGCTTGTTTTATGGCAGGCCGTCCAGCGTGATTTCGCTGGGGCGGCAGCAGCGGGATGTGTTTCCGGCGGAGGTGTTCGTGCTGCCCTCGCCGTCCGGCGCCGCGTCCGGGCATTGGACGCTGGAGCCTTGGCGGGAGCTTGCGGCGTGGATCGGTTCGTCGGACGCTCAACACCCACCGACCTCATCCTGAGGAGCCTGCGAAGCAGGCGTCTCGAAGGATGGCCACGGGCGAGGTGCGGGCCTGCATGGTTCGAGACGGCGCTGCGCGCCTCCTCACCATGAGGGTCTGGTTTCGTATCGCGCGAGAAAAATGAGATAACCTGTCGGAATCCGCCCCAGTCGTTCGTCCTCTGGAAGCAAAACCTAAACCAAGCGGCGCACCGCCGCACCATCGTCATTGCGAGGAGCTCTTGCGACGAAGATTCCATGGGGAGTGGATAGCGACCAGGTCTGAGGCCAGACTGAGGTTGCTGAATCACTCAACCTGGAGACAATGATGTTGCTCAATCATCC